>CAMCHO010000188.1 GCA_945874455.1 Opitutus sp. GAS368
CTCAACCTCGACGAAACCCTCACGAAGAACTGAGCCATGAATTTCTCCACCGAACTCCGCCTGAGCCACGCCCGTCAGCTTACCCGCCGCTGGTTCCTCCGCGACTGCGGCGTCGGCCTCGCCGGCATCGCCGCCCACTCGCTCCTCGCGAAAGATTCCGCGCCCGCTCCCTCCGCGCTCACCGCGAGGACCTCCAGCAATCCCCTCGCCGTCAAAGCCCCGCACTTCACCCCGAAGGCCAAGCGTGTCATCTACATGTTTCAGGCCGGCGCCCCGAGTCACCTCGAGCTCTTCGATCCCAAACCCGAGCTCACGAAACGCGATGGCCAGCTCCCTCCCGCCGAACTCCTCAAAGATTACCGCGCCGCCTTCATCAAACCCAACTCCGCCCTCCTCGGCCCAAAATTTAAGTTCTCCCCCCACGGCCAGAGCGGTATCGAGCTCAGCGAACTCCTGCCCTACACTTCAAAAATCGTCGACGACCTTTGCCTCGTCCGCTCGATGCAGACCGACGCCGTCAACCACGCGCCCGCGCAGATTCTGATGAACACCGGCTCGCAACAATTCGGCCGCCCGAGCTTCGGCTCGTGGACCCTCTACGGTCTCGGCAGCGAGGGGGCCGATCTGCCCGGCTACGTCGTGCTCACGAGCGCGAAGGGCACCAGCGGCGGCGCCAGCAACTACGGCTGCGGTTTCCTCCCGACCGTTCACGGTGGCATCCCGTTTCGGGGCACCGGTGATCCCGTCCTCTACCTCTCCAACCCCAAGGGCATCGACGCCCCCGCCCAACGCGCCTCACTCGACACGCTCCATCGCCTCAACGATCTCGCCCTCGCCGAAGCCGGCGATCCCGAGATCGCCGCCCGCATCGCGAGCTACGAAATGGCCTACCAACTCCAGACGAGCGCCCCCGAGCTCATGGACCTCTCCTCAGAGCCACCGCACATCCTCGAACTCTACGGCATCAAGGACGTCAAGGAGTCCAACTACGCCCGCAATTGCCTCCTCGCTCGCCGCCTCATCGAACGCGGCGTGCGCTTTGTGCAGCTGTTTCACGAGGCCTGGGATCAACACGGCAATCTCACCAAGGATGTGAAAAAAAACTGCGTCGATACCGACCGGGCCAGCGCCGCCCTCGTCACCGACCTCAAACAACGCGGCCTCCTCGACGATACGCTCGTCGTCTGGGGCGGCGAGTTCGGCCGCACCCCGATGGTGCAGGGCGGCAACGACGGCCGCGACCACCACAACCGCTGCTTCACGATGTGGCTCGCCGGCGGCGGCCTGAAACGCGGGCACGTCCACGGCGCGACCGACGACCTCGGCTTCAACGTCACGCAGGACCCCGTGCACGTCCACGACCTCAACGCCACGCTGCTCCACGCCCTCGGCTTCGACCACACGCGCCTCACCTATCGCTTCCAAGGCCGCGACTACCGCCTCACCGACGTCCACGGCGAAGTCGTCCGCGCCCTCTTCGCCTAAGGTCCGCCTCGCCCTCGGCCCGCGTCTCCCCCTCTCTCCTTCTCCCCTTCTTCCCCTCCCCACCTCATGCCCCTCAACCGCCGCGCCTTCCTCGCCACCTCACTCACCGCCGGCGGCGCCCTCGCCCTCGCCCCATCCGTCTTCTCCGCCACCCCTCCCGCCACCGCCGCGCCCACCGCCGCGCCCCGCAAGCGCACCAAGCTCGCCATCGCCACGTATTCATATTGGCACTTCAAGACCGCCAAGGTCCCCGTCGAAACCGTCATGGACCGCGCCGCCGAGCTCGGCGTCGAGGGCGTCGATCTCCTCCATCGTCAGATGGACCTCGCCGAACGCGCCCCACTCGACGCCGCAGGTCGCGCCTATCTCCACAACCTAAAGCGCCACGCCTTCCGCCAGGGTCTCTCGATCTGCTGCGTCTCGACTCACCAGAGTTTCGTCCAACCCGATCCCGCCAAACTCGCCGTCGAAGTGGAACACACGAAAAAGTGTATCGAGCTCGCCTACGAACTCGGCTGCCCGTCCATCCGCATCAACACCGGCCGTTGGGGCACTACCAAGAGTTTCGACCAACTCATGGCCAACCGCGGCCTCGAGCCCGTGCTCCCCGGTCACACCGAGGAGGAAGGCTTCAAGTGGTGCATCGACGGCATCGAACGCTGCCTCGCGAAAGCCGAGCAGTGCGGCGTCGTGCTCGCCCTCGAAAATCACTGGGGCCTCGCCCGCACCCCCGAGGGACTCCTGCGGATTCTCAACAGCATCAAATCACCGTGGCTCGGCGGCTTGATGGACACCGGGAATTTCCTCGAAGACCCGTATCCAAAACTTGAGGCCATCGCCCCAAAAACCGTCTACGTGCAGGCCAAGACCTACCACGGCGGCGGTGAGTGGTATACCCTCGACCTCGATTACCCGCGCATCGCCGCGATGCTCGCCCAAGCCGGCTACACCGGTTGGGTTTCCCTCGAGATGGAAGGCAAAGAAGACCCCAACACCGCCGTGCCCAAGAGCATCGCGATGCTCCGCCAGGCCTTCGCGTAAAGCAGCCTCCGCTTTTTGAGCAGGGCGGACTTCAGTCCGCCATATTTGCTCCGTCCCAGTGGACTGATGTCCGCCCTGCTCTCCGGCCCAGCATCCGCCGAATTCCCTCGACCTGAAATTTCCGCCGCGTGCGCGTCCGAAAAGTTTTCTGTCGCACCCATCTTCCTACCCCAACTCCGAGCCCCACCGCCCCATGCCTCGCCGTCACTGCCAATCGTTCTACGCAATCCTCGCCGCCGCATTCCTGTCGCTCGCGCCCATCACCTCCATCGCCGCACCTCCGCTCCCTCGCCCCGCGCCGCGACCCGCCGACTTCGCGTTCATCGACACCTCCATCGAAAACGGTTCGCCCCTCCACTGGGATTTTGCCCCCGACGGCTCAATTCTCGTTTCCCTCCAATACGACCACGAGCGCGACTCCCCCAATCGCGCCGCCGGGCACTGGCACTTCCGTCTCGAGGGCAAACCCGGCTCTTCGCACACCCTCGTCTTCCAAAATTTCCTCAACGTCTGGAACGGCACCTCCGGCCTCCCCGTCGATGCCCGCACCGCCTGCCTCCTCTCCGACGACGGCCACACGTGGCGCTCCGAAAAAATGGAGCTCGTCGAACAGCGCGTACGCCTCCGCGTCACCCTCGGCCCCACCGGCTCGCTCTACGTCGCCCGCGTCGAACCCTACCGCCTCAGTGACCTCGAAAAACTGCTCGCGCGCATCCGTCCGCATCCACTCGTCGCCCTCTCCGTCATCGGCCGCACGGTCGAAGACCGTCCGCTCGAAATCATCCGCATCGGCCGCGAGAGCGCCCCGCACCGCGTCTTCCTCCGCGCCCGCGCCCACCCGTGGGAACCCGGCGGCAACTGGGTGATCGAGGGCCTCGTCGCCGCCGTCCTCGCCGACACCCCTGCCGCCCGCGCCCACCTCGACCACGTCGCCTACTACATTCTCCCACTCGCCAACAAAGACGGCGTCGCCCGCGGCCGCACGCGCTTCAATCTCCGCGGTGTCGACCTCAACCGCGGCTGGGACAAGCCGCCCTCGCCCGAGCTCTGCCCCGAGAATCACGCGCTCGAACAATGGCTCGCCGCCATGAACGCCCGCGGTCTCCGCCCGCACCTCGCGCTCGAACTCCACAACGACAACAACGGCAAACTCCACGTCAGCCGCCCCGCCGTCCCCCAACTCGCCACCTACCTCGAGAACATGAAGCGCCTCGAAGCGCTCCTCCGCCAGCACACGTGGTTCACCGAGGGCAGCACCGGCGCGACGAACCACAACCCCGGCACGCTCGGCAGCGGCTGGCTGGAACGTTTCGGCATCACTGCCGCCGTCCTCGAGTTCAACGCCCACTGGATCGCCGGAAAACAAAAGGCCCCGCTCGGCGCCGACTGGCAGGAATTCGGCCGTGCGCTCCCCGCCGTCTTCACCGACTACTTTCCCTCCCGGGCCGCACCCTGAGATTTCCACCAACCTTTCCCTGACCACCCGCTCCCACGACTCATGCAAAACCTTGTCACCCGCCGCCTGCGCGCTGCCGTCGTCCCCCTCACGCTGCTCGTCGCACTCGCCCCTCGCGCGTCTGCGCAGGCCGCCCCACCCTCGCCTGCTGCCGCACAAGAGGACGCCGTCGTCCTCTCACCTTTCGAGGTCTCCACCTCCGGCGACGTCGGCTACCTCGCCACCAACTCCCTCGCCGGCTCCCGCCTCAACTCCTCGCTCAAAGACACGCCCGCCATCATCGACGTCTTCACGAAGGAATTCCTCAACGACATCGGCGCCACCTCCCTCGAGCAGGCGCTGCTCTACGCCAACAATAGCCAGACCGACGACGGCGACACCCTGCGCGTCAACAACGGCATCTCGCAGATCGCCGCCGGAAACTCCTTCAACTTTCGCTCGCGCGGTATCCTCGGCAACAGCACGCGCAACTACTTCGAGACGCGTCTCGGCACCGATTTCTACAGCACCGAGCGCCTCGACGATTCCCGCGGCCCCAACTCGGTCCTCTTCGGCATCGGCTCCGCTGGCGGCATCATCAACAACTCCCCCAAGCGCGCCCAATTCGGCACGACGTTTCTCGAGACGCAGTTTCTCACCGGCACCGCCGACAACGGCCGCGCCACCCTCGATCTCAACGTCCCGCTCGTGAAGCGGAAATTCGCCGCCCGCCTCAACGCCCTCTACGATCACAAGGGCAGTTGGCGCGACTACCTCGCCTCCACCCGCCGCGCCGCCACCGTCGCCCTCTCCTATCGTCCGTTCGATAAAACCGAGGTCCGCCTCGACGCCGAGAAGGGCACCGTCCGTGGCACGCTCGGCCGCAACTACCCCGTCGTCGACGGCATCACCCGATGGTGGAATCAGGGTAGCACCACCGTCGCGAGCACGAGCATCGTCGCGCTCACCGCCGCGCAAACCGCCGCCGGCTACACCCGCCCGCTGACCGCCAACCGCCTCGTCTACGTCGAAAACCAAAACTTCCTGCTCAATGCCAACCAAGCCTGGTCCACCGCGCAGGACACGCCCTTCGCCCCAGCCATTCTCAACGATCCCGCCCGTGTCCCCTACGAGGCCAACGCCGCCGGCCCCGGCGGCCGCACACTCCACGATTTTGAAAACATCACCGCCATCGCCGAGCACCGCTTCACCTCGTCCCTCGTCGGCGAAGTCGGTTTCTACCACGAGAAGGGTATGTGGCTGAACTACGACGTCGGCGGCGATAACGCCACGATCCGCGGCGATCCCAACGCCCTCCTCCGCAACCCCACCTTCTTCCAGTCCTCCTCCGGTTTCCGCCCCGGCACCGACGCCGTCGGCAATCTTCTCAACCCCAACGCGGGCCGCACGTACCTCGAAACCCTTTGGCTCCGCCGCTACGGCACCAGCGAGAGCGAAAATTTCCGCGGCACCCTCGCCTACGAGAAAAACGCCGGCCGCTGGGGTCACCACCGCATGGCCGGCCTGGCGCAGCACCAGATCGAGGACACCGTCAGCTACACCGAGCGCGAATCCTGGCTCGGCGCGCCCTTCAACAACGAGCCGACCAACGACAACAACGGCGTCTGGCGCCGCGCCTACCTCACCATCGGCGACTCCGCCTCCCAGCGCCTCCCCGATCCGCTCAACCCCGGCACCCTTACCGCCACCATCCCCGGTCGCGCCACGCCCGTCACCACTGGCTGGATTCAGAGCGGCGGCACCAAGAGCCGGCGCACAATCGATAGCGAAATGTTCGCCGTCCAAAGCTCTTTCTGGTCCCGCCGCATCGTTACCACGCTCGGCTACCGCCGCGACGAACTCGAGCAAACGCGCACCACGCCCGTCCGCGACATCTCGGGCATTTGGACCGGCACCGCTGGTCTCCAGGTCTTTAATACCACCTCGCCCACCACGCGTTATAAATTCTCCGGCAGCACCACCACCGCCGGCATCGTCATCCACCCGATCCAGTCACTCTCCGTTTTCGCCAACCGTTCGAAAAATCTCGGCCTCCCCGACTTCACCCAGCGTCTCGGCGCCGATGGCGGCGTGCCCCCCGCCCCGCAGGGCAACGGCTTCGACACCGGTGTCATGGTCAGCCTCCGCCAGGACCGCATCGTCGCCCGCGTGAGTTATTTCACCACCGATGTCACCGACCAGAGCGGCGCCATGGGCGTCAACAACGCCTTCTCCCCGCGCTACGATCAGATCCTCTCCATCCTCGACGACCCCAATGGCGACGGCCGCACCACCGACCGTCTCTACACGTCCGCGCAGATGGCGAAATACTCCGACCTCCGTCCCACCTCCCTCGCCAACGGCGACTCCCTCGACAACGCCAACAAGGGCGTCGAGTTCCGCGTCACCGCCAACGTCGGCGAGAGCCTCCGCTTCATCGTCAACTACTCCTACAATCTCCAAGAGCGCGCCAACGTCTACAAACGCACCACGCTCCAGACGGACCAACTCGACGCCTTCGTCGCGGACCTCGTGAAGGCCAATCCCACCTTCGATGTCCTCGGCTCCCGCGGCACGCAGGGCGTCACGCTCGCCGAGCTAGTCGCCGCCCAGCGCTCCGACCTCGACGGCCGCCGTCTCGACTTCGAGGGCGCGTATGGCAATCGCAAGCACAAGGCCAATTTCTTCGCCAACTACACCTTTAAGGACTCCGTCTTCAAGGGCTGGTCCGCCGGTTTCGGCGGTCGCTACCTCAGCCCCATCGTCGCCGGTCGCGTCTCCACCCAACCCGGCCTCCCGCCGCAGGGCTCCGGCGCCAACACCGGCGTCGGCTTCAACGGCCCCGTCGTCTACGGCGACGACAGCATCCGCTTTGACGGCATGCTCCGCTACCAGCACCGCGGCTCCTTCTTCGGTCGCAACGTCCGCGCCAGCTTCCAGCTCAACGTCCGCAATCTCCTCGACGACCACGACATTGAGATCCGCCGCCAAAAGACCGACGGCATCACGCTCGACCGCTTCGTCTTCACCGACCCGCGCGAGGTCACGCTCTCCACCACCCTCCGCTTCTAGCCCGTAGCCCGCCTCGTGAGAGGCGGGACCGCCCTGCCCTCCCCATGCCCCTCCTCCTCCGCTTCACACTCCTCACACTCCTCGCGCTACTCGCCTCCGCGCTCTCCGCCCAACCCGCCACCCGCCCCGCCGCCAAAGCCGCCACGGGTGCCGGCGAGGAAGTCGACGCGGCCGCGGCCGATGCCGCCGCGCACATCAAACCCGACCGCATCGCCCCCTACAAAACCATCGGCGCCGTCACGCTCAGCGTGAGCATTTTCAATCCTCCCGGTCACGCCGCCGCGACGCCGAAACCCGGCATCGTCTTCTTCCACGGCGGCGGCTTCAACGTCGGCGCCCCGTCCAATTTCTACGCTCAGGCTCAATACCTCGCCTCACGCGGCATGGTCGCGATCTCCGTCGAATATCGCATCCGCACGCGCCACCAGACGACGCAACACGAGGCGATCATGGACGCGTTCTCCGCCATGCGTTGGGTCCGCCAGCACACCGCCGACCTCGGTCTCGATCCTCAGCGCATCGCCGTCGCTGGCGGATCCGCCGGTGGATTTCTCGCCGCCGCCGTCACCACGCTCAGCGGCCTCGATCAACCCGGCGAGGACACCACCACCAGCACCCGCCCCAACGCCCTCATCCTCTTCAATTCCATGATCGACCGCGGCCCCGGCAGCCGCGCCTTCGCCAAGGTCGAGGCCACCATGGGTGACCAATGGAAAACCATCTCCCCCCTCCACAACCTCTATCCAAATTTCCCACCCACGACCCACTTTCTCGGCCGCGCCGATAAAAACATTACCGTCGTCAGCGCGCAGAAAATGAAAACCGAAATCGAGAAGATCGGCGGCCGTTGCGACCTCCACCTCTACGACGGCCAGGAGCACGGCTTCTTCAACTACCGTCGCGGCGACAACACCCACTATCGCCTCACCCTCATCGCGACCGACAAATTCCTCGCGTCCCTCGGCTGGCTCCGCGGCCCACCCACGCTCACGCCTCCGTCCTGACGCGACCGAAGCACTCCGGTCACCACCGAAACCGTTGAGTCTTGGTTCGGCTGCTTCGTCGTCCTCTCCGACCATAAACTCCGCGTGCGCTTCCCGTGAGCGTCGGAGCCAATCGCGCCGCCACCCCATCGACTCAGCCTCACGCCCCGCCACTTTCGCGCTGGCACCACATCTGCACTCCCGCATCGTCTACGTCACTTCCCCCGATGCTGAATTACCTCTGGCTCGCCCTCGTCCTCCTCGCCGCGCTCATCGGAGCCGCCACCGGCCGGATCGCCGAAGTCACCGCCGGGGCCTTTCAAATGGCCGACACCGCCGTGATGAAAATCGCCCTCCCGCTCGTCGGCATCATGGCGCTCTGGCTCGGCCTCATGCGTCTCGCCGAGCGCAGCGGCCTCGTGCAACAACTCGCCCGCGCCTTGCGCCCGATCATGCGGCGGCTCTTCCCCGACGTCCCGGTCGAGCATCCCGCCATGGGCTCCATGGTCATGAACATGGCCGCCAACATGCTCGGCCTCTCCAACGCCGCCACGCCCCTCGGCCTCCGTGCCATGCGCGATCTCGAATCCCTCAACAAGCACCCCGGCACCGCGACCAACGCCATGTGCACGTTCCTCGCGATCAACACCAGCAGTATCCAACTTCTGCCTACGACCGCTATCGCCATCCTCGCCGCGCAAAAATCCAAAGACCCCACCGCCATCGTCGGCACCGCGTTTCTCGCCACTGTTTTCTCCACGATCGTCGCCGTCGCCGTCGTGAAGTGGCTGCAAAACTGGCGTATGTTCCGCGTCGCGCCCGAGGGCTCCGCGAGCTCCTCCCCTCTATCCAACGCCGACCCGGCCACCGAAGTCGCCCCCGTCCTCCTCGCCGAGCCCGCGCCGATGCCCGGCTGGGGCCGCGCCGTCATCGGCCTACTGCTCAGTCTGGCCGGCGCCCTGGTTGCATGGATGGTCTTCGCCCCCGCCGGCTACCACGCCGCCACCGCCGCACTCCACGCGCAGATTTTTCCGGCCCACGTCCCGCTGCCCACGTGGGAGGACACTTCGTCCCAGCACGTCGCGCTGCGCGCCATCGGCACGCTCTCGCTGCTCGCGGTGCCCTTTCTCCTCGTGCTCTTCCCACTCTACGCGGCGCTGCGCGGCGTCAAAGTTTACGAGGAATTTGTCGACGGCGCGAAGGAGGGATTTCAAGTCGCCATTCGCGTCATCCCGTTCCTCGTCGCGATCCTCGTCGCCATCGGCATGTTCCGCGGTGCCGGTGGCATCGAAGCGCTCAAAAGCGCGCTCGCCCCCTTGCTCGTCCCGCTCGGGTTTCCTCCCGACCTCCTCCCCATCGTCCTCGTGCGCCCGCTGAGTGGCAGCGCCACCACCGCGCTCTTCGCTGAAATGGCCCAACGCCTCGGCCCCGACGCCCTCACCACGCGCATGGCGGGCACCATTTTCGGCAGCAGCGAAACGACCTTCTACGTCTTCGCCGTCTACTTCGGCTCCGTCGCCGTCCGCCGCGCCCGCCACGCTGTCGCCGCCGGCCTC
>CAMCHO010000189.1 GCA_945874455.1 Opitutus sp. GAS368
CAAGGAGACGACTCCGCTTGATGCCTTGGGGTTCGACGGATCGTCGGCGCCGGCCGGCTTGAGCGGGCCGGAAGTCTGCGCCTCGGCGGCGGTCGAGGCGAGGAGCCAGCTGGCGAGGACAGCGAACAGAGTGCGGGGTTTGGCTGACCTGGGTTTTGGCGTTGGGGTTGGTTGCGGATCGGAAACAGGTCCGACCTCCCCGGTGCGCGGCGTGGCTTCGGCGGTGCGCTTGCGACTGACGACGAACGCGCCGGTGGCCGGATCGCGCGTGGCGCTCAGGCCGGTGCCGGCGAGCATGCGGTCCAGTGCGTCGTGCGCGGCATAGTCGCCCGCGACGGCAGTGGTCCGCTCGCCTTTCACTTTTTCCATCATGAAAACAATCTGTTGGCCGGAGGCTCCGGCGAACTGGTTCAAGGTGGTGGCGGCGTCGCCCGAGGGGAGGTTGTAGCTCCGCTTCTGCTCAACCGCCGCCGCGCCCTGCACCGCCGACACGGACATCGCACAGCACAAAGCCGTGGCGACGAGACGAGGCGGGGTGGCGAGACGATGCGACATGAGGAGAAGCCGAACTACCCCCACAACGCAGCACCGCATGAAATGGGTTAGTCGGGAGATCGCACTCCCCGTCGACCCTAGCCCTGCCATCATTCTCGTAATCGTTCTCGTTCTCATAATCGTTCCTCGTTCTCTCCGGATTGAGAGAAAGATAACGAGAACGAGGAACGAGAACGATAGGGGCACCACAGAAACCGTCGCCGACATGATTGATCGGAATCGATCTCCGCCTCTCCCGTTTCTCGTACCGTAGCACGGCACTTCAGTCCGGGCGCGGAGCGCCCGGCCAGGAACTGCGAACCAGGAAATGCGTGCGTTCCCCCGGACTGCGCCGGAAAAAAGAGGCTTCGCCGCCGCGAGGCCCATGTGCGGTAAATTTTTCTGTCGTTAATTTTTCTGTCGTCCCTGCCTTTTGATCCGGACCCTCTCGACAGAGAGATTTTAGACAGAAAAATTTCCAACACCCGCGCCGCACCTTGATTTAGAAACGCGGAGGAGAAAGCCGCGCCCTCCGCGCTCTCCGCGTCTCGCTTCACGGTGCGCGACGCAACGCGATCTCCCGCGCACCGCGCCGCTCCGCCACGACGTCGCCGTCCTTTTCCAGCAGACGCACAAAAGCCTCCACCTGATCGGCCGCGAAGGTGCCGCCGATTTTTTGGCCGCCGAGCTTTTCGTCGGAGAGCACGAGCTGCGTTTCATTGCGGCGGTTGAACAGCACCACCGCCTCGCCCAAGGGCAGATCGGAAAACGTCATCACCTGGCTGTGCCAGCGGACCGCAGCGCTCATCGACTGGGCCGAAACGCGTTCGATCGGCGCATTCGCCACGGAAACTGCGCGGGAAATCACCGCGCGCTCGCCCGCGACCAATCGCGACGCAGTGGCCGCCGCAGGCGCGGCAGTCGCTGCTTCCGTCGAAATTGCATCACGCGTCAACTCCACCTTGCCCTCCGTGACGAGCACTTCGACGCCCGCTTCGCCCACGCGCACCGAAAACGCGGTGCCGACGGCGCGCACCGAGACGCCCCCCGCCGTCACGATGAACGGTCGCGCCGTATCATGTGCGACCGAGAAATGCGCCTCGCCACCCGCGAGGGTCACGCGGCGCTCGTTCGACGTGAGGCGGACACTCACTTCGCTGCTGACATTGAGATTTACGACCGAGCCGTCGTTGAGCGCGATCTGCTGCTGGCGCGCGGCGGCCGTCACATAGCGCTGCGGCCCGTTCGAGCGTTCCGGCGCGAGCCACCACATGCCTGCCGCCAGCACGAGCGCGGCGGCGAGCCCTGCGGCCCACACCGGCGGACGAAATCCACCCCAACGCACGACGGGCGCCACCGGCTGAGCCATCTCGGCGATTCTCGCCTCCAACGGCGCGCGCACGGCCGGCATTTCCCCCAGCAGCTCCATCGCTCGCTCAGTTTCCGCGACCGCCGCCTCATGCCGCGGATCGGCCGCTCGCCACGCGGCAAACGCCTGCGCGCGCCCCGGCGCGAAGCCTTCGTCGCGTTCGCACAGCCACTCCACCGCGGCGGTTTCAATCGCGTCGTCGGACGACGCTGAATTTGGAGGCAGCGGATTCATGATGCGATGCGGACCGACTGGCCGGCTTCTCCCAACAGGCCACGTTGACGAAAAAACCGGGTGCAGTCCTTCACGCCCTTGATCATGTGGACCTTCACCGTCTCCGGCGAAATCCCGAGGCGCGCGCCGATTTCCTTGTAGGCGAGGCCATCGAGATGGCGCAGCATCATCACCTGCCGGCAACGCTCCGGCAGCGCCAAGATCGCCTCCAGCAAAACCTCCAGCCGCTGCTCGCGCTCGGCGCTCTCCGCGCCCCCTGGCGCCTCATCGATCAGTGGCAGCACCGTAAACTCGGAAAGCTCCTCGTGCGCGTGCCCGCGCCGGCGCCGGAAGAGATCGATCGCCGCGTTACGCGCAGTCGTAAAGAGAAACGCCCGCGCGCACGGCACCCGCCCGCCCTGGTGAGCCCGCAGGGTCCGCACATAGGTTTCCTGCACGAGATCATCGTGGTCGGGCAGTGCGGGAAAACGTTTCGACAGATACGCCCGGAGCGCCGGTTCATGGGGCTGGACCTGCTCCGAA
The DNA here is from genome assembly GCA_945874455.1 of Opitutus sp. GAS368. GTDB lineage: Bacteria > Verrucomicrobiota > Verrucomicrobiia > Opitutales > Opitutaceae > GAS368. Next base: position 2,660 of record CAMCHO010000189.1, read on the forward strand.
AACCAGCGGGCTTGCTCGAGAGTGGACATGGGGTTTACCGCGAACCCAAATCATTCGCGGTCCGGCCACGCTTCCCCTCCCCACGTCATCAGTCCAGCGCGTTTTTCGGAAATCCCCCCGACAGAAAATATTTTCAAAAACCACTAACCCACTTCACCGCTCCTTGCGTTTAGGAGTCAGGCGAATTACCGCGCCGCGACTGCTCCAAAGATGCCTCGACTGCCCGATCACGAATCGAGGAGAAATAACCGCACCACCCCGCCTCGCTCCTTCCCTCTTTTAGCCACTCCCCATGACCTCCCTCCGCCTCCTCTCGCTCGCCTTCTGCGTCATCGCCCTCTCGGCACCGGTCCACGCGGCTGCGAGTCGCCCGCCTAACATCATTTTCATCCTCGCCGACGATCTCGGCTACGGCGACATCGGGGCGTTCGGCCAGAAAATCATCCGCACGCCGAACCTCGATCGCTTCGCCGCCGAGGGCCTGAAATTCACCCAACACTATTCCGGCAATAACGTCTGCGCTCCCTCACGCTGCGTGCTCATGACCGGCAAACACCCGGGCCACGCGTTCATCCGCGACAATCGCGAGCTGAAACCCGAGGGCCAATTCCCCATCCCCGCCGACACCGTCACCCTCCCGAAACTCCTCAAGGCCGCGGGCTACGCTACCGGCGGTTTCGGGAAATGGGGTCTCGGCGGACCCGGCACCGACGGCGTCCCGCTCAAGCAGGGCTTCGACCGTTTCTACGGCTACAACTGTCAGGCCGTCGCCCACAATTTCTACCCGACGCACCTCTGGGACGACGAGCGCTCCGTCGAAATCGGCAACCCCAAATTCTCCGCGCACCAAAAACTCCCCGTCGGCGCCGACCTCGCCTCGCCCGCCACCTACGCCGCCTTCACCGGAAACGTTTACGCACCCGACCTCATCTCCGAACAATCCCGCGCCTTCGTCCGCGCCAACAAGGATCGCCCGTTTTTCTGCTACATCCCCACCACCGTCCCGCACCTCGCGCTCCAAATCCCCGACGACTCCCTCGCCGAATACCTCGGCAAATTCCCCGATCCGCCCTACGACGGTTCGCGCGGCTATCTCGCTCACCCGCATCCCCGCGCGGCCTACGCCGCAATGGTTACTCGCATGGATCGTGAGATCGGCCGCCTCATGGACCTCGTGAAGGAATTGGGCCTCGAGCGCGATACGCTCTGGGTTTTCTCGTCCGACAACGGCCCGCTCTACAACCAACTCGGCGGCACCGACTCCGAGTTCTTCAACTCCCACGGCGGCCTGCGCGGCCGCAAAGGTGGATTCTACGAGGGCGGCTTCCGCGTGCCCACGCTCGTGCGTTGGCCCGGCCGCATCGCGCCCGGCACCACGACCACGCGCGTGAGCGGTTTCGAAGATTGGCTACCGACACTCCTCGAAGCCGCCGGCGCCACCACTCGCACCCCGCGCGACATCGATGGTATCAGCCTTCTCCCCACGCTCCTCGGCCGCGCGCAGGAGCCGCGCCCGTTCCTCTACCGTGAATCTCCCGGCTACGGCGGCCAACAAACCGTGCGCGTCGGCGACTGGAAAGCCGTCCGCCAGAATCTCCGCCCTCGCCCTCCTGGCAAAGCCGCCAAAGCCGCACCCGCCCCCGCGCCCGGCCCCGTGAAGACCGAGCTCTACAACCTCGCCGCCGACCCCACTGAGTCCACCGACGTCGCCGCGAAAAATCCGGAGGTCCTCGCCCGACTCGAAAAAATCCTCCGCGAACAACACGTCCCCTCCGCCGAATTCCCCCTGCCCGCGCTCGATCAGATTCGCTAGCTTCCCGCCTGTCCTCTCCTCGTTAATCTTTTCACTCCCATGCGCCCTACGCTCCGTCTCTCCCCCTCTCTTTCTCTCCTTCTCTCCTTCTTCAGCCTCCTCGCCGCCTCCGCGATCCACGCCGCCGAAACCACCGCGCCCCCGCCGCCGAAGTCCGCCAGTCTGCCAGCTTCGGCTCCGGCCAACGCCGCCGCCGTCCCCGACGCCACCGCCGCGCCGACGTCCTCCCCCGTCGAGCTCTCGCCCTTCGAAGTTCGCGCCGAGGACGACTCCGGCTACCAAGCCGCCAACACCACCAGCGGCTCGCGTCTCAACTCCAGGCTCAAGGACACGCCCGCCGCCGTCTCACCATTCACCAAAGAGTTTCTCTCCGACATCGGCGCCACCGATCTTGAGTCGATGCTCGCCTACGCCACCAACGTCGAACGCGAGGTCGAGGACTCGACCAACGGCTTCAACAACCCGCCCGGTCGCGACTCCACCGGCAACGATTTCCGCTTCCGCGTGCGCGGCGTCGCCGGCTCGTCCTCGGTCAACTACGCGCAGTCCGCCGTCCCCGTCGATCTCTACAACATCGAGCGCGCGGAGATGACGAGCGGGCCCAATTCCATCCTCTTTGGCCTGGGTGCCCCCGGCGGCACCGTCGCGCTCTCGAGCAAGTTTGCCCAACTCCGCCGCACGACCACCGCCGCCAAATCAGTCGTCGGCTCGTGGGACTACTTTCGCCACGAGCTCGACCACAACCATGTCCTCATCCGCGGCAAACTGGGTCTCCGTCTCCTCGGCCTCTACCAGGACGCCAAGGGCTGGCGCCAATGGGACCTCAACGAGCAGCGCCGCCTCACCGGCGCCTTCAGCTATCAGCCCTTCACCAAAACCGTCATCCGCGGCAGCTACCAAGGCGGCAACTCCGCCAACAACACCTCGCTCCCCTGGAACGCCGCCGACTCCGTCACCTCGTGGCTCGCGACCGGCCGCCCCGCTGTCGATGGCACTGCGATCCCGACGACCACGGCCTTCGGCACGGGCAACCGCTACACCTTCGTCGGGCAGGACAACGCCGTCTTCAATTTCCGCTCCGAACTCTTCAGCCAGCGCGCCCCGAGCACCACGCTCGTCTCCCCCACCCTCATGGGCTACGCCTACAACCTCACCGGCCCCGGCGGTGTGCGCACGCAGAGTTTTAACGAGTGGCAGCTCAAGATCGAACAACGATTCTCGCGCACGGTCGCGGCGGAGTTCGCGTACTTTCACAACGTCAACCGCATCCTCACCCGGGGCAATGTGAACCCCAATCTTTTCCTCACCGGCGATCCCAATCCCAACATCCCCTCGCCCACACTCGCCGTCGTGCCCAACCCTCGCGCGCGGCAACTCTACCTCGAGGACAACTGGAGCCGCGACCCGTTCAAGGACCGCAACGAAATCTACCGTCTCAGTGCCTCGTGGGAGCCCAACTTCGGCAAGTGGTTCGGCCGCCACCGCCTCGCCGGGCTCGCCGAACTCACCAAGCAGGATCGCATCCGCCGTTGGCAAAACGAAATCCTCGTCAACCAGGACAACGTCGCCATCTCCACCGCCACCAACCCCGAGGCCGCCGCCAATCAACCTTGGCGCCGCCGCTACGTCACCGATGGCGACTTCTCAACCTACTACGCCGGCGATCCCACGCAGACGATTCCGTCGTTCACCATCGGGGCCAACACCTACCACTCGCACTTCGCGGCCCGCACGCGCTCCAATTCCCACACGATCCAGGAAGCCTACTCGCTCATGTTGGCCGCGCAGAGCTTTTGGCTGAAGGATCGCCTCGTCACCACCCTCGGCTACCGCGTCGACCCGATCGAGTTCCAGACCTACGATCAGGCCCGCATCAGCGACCCGCGCGACCCGCGCTACACCTCGGGCCGCTTCGCCCTCAACGAGTGGGACTTCAACGGCGCCATCGCCGTGAACAAATACCGGCCCACGACCTTCACCGCCGGCGCCGTGCTCCACGTGCTCCCGCGCCTCTCCGTTTTCTACAACGAGTCGAAGAACAGCGGCACCCCACGCCTCGATCGCACCGTGCTTCCCACCGGCAAAACCCCGCCGCCCACCGAAGGCCTCGGTCACGACGTCGGCCTCATGATCGACGTGCTCGGCGACGATCGCCTCTTCTTCCGCTTCGGTGCTTTCGAGACCCGCCAGACCAAGGACGCCGCCATCATCCCCGACGGCCTCTCCGTCAACACCTCGACCTCCCTCGGCGGCACCGCGATGGTCAACATCTACAACGTCCTCCTCGCCGCCGGCCGCATCACGCAGGCCCAGTTCGACTCCGAACTTAAATTCTACAACGCCGCCACCATCGACGCCGTCACCAAGGGCTGGGAAGCCGAGTTCATCGCCAATCCGACCAAGACCCTCACACTCCGCCTCGGCGTTTCCTACTCGGAGCGCAAGCGCGAGAACTTCTTCGAGGAGATCTACGGCTACTTCGCCGAGTGGGAGCCCAAGTGGCGCGCCGCCGCCGGCGACGCGACACTCCTCGCCGCCGTCAACCAGCAACTGGCCAACGCGCACGAGAACATCGACGCGATGGCCGCGCTCCAGAACAGCGGCTTCGGCACCCGCCCCTACAAGGCCAACCTCACCGCCCGCTACCGCTTCACCGAGGGTCGGCTCAAAGGCGCCTTTGTCGGCGGTGCCGGTCGCTACCAGAGCCGCAACCTCACCCGCATTTCCCAGCTCAACGGCCGCGAGATCTGGGGCACACCCACGGTCTTCGCCGACACCTTCGCCGGCTACCGTTTCACCGTGCCCGGCCGAAAAATCCCGATGAGCGTACAGCTGAACATCCGCAATATGTTCAACAGCTACCTCGTCGGCGTCGGCCGGCTCAACGCCCAGGAAAACGGCTACCTCCGCATCTACCTCAACGAACCGCGCAACTACCGCCTCACCATCGGCGCGGATTTCTAGCGCACGCCCCCCGCCCTCGCACTGCGACCGCGTCGACCGCGGCGGTATCCTCTTCAAAAACGCCTACCCGCCCAACGCCACCTGCGCCCCATCGCGCGGGCCCTACTTCTTCGCCACCGCCCCAGCCGTCCCATCGCGCAAAAATTCCGCCAAGACCCGGCTCGCGTGACTCAGCACCCACGCCTCTCGATGGATGATCCCGATGGACCGCGTCATCCCCGCGAGTGCCCGGAAGCGAACCCCGGGCGTCGGACGCCGACACGCCATCTCGGGCACCACCGACACCCCCCAGCCTTTGGCCACAAACGCCAGCACTGTCTCAATCTGCGCGCTGCGAAAACTCACGCGCGGCGCGAAACCGTTGAGCCGACAAAACTGCAACGCCTGCCCCGCAAGGCAGTGCCCCTCCTTCATCAGAATAAACGCCTCTTGCTCCAAATCATCGAGCGTCAGCCGCCGCTTTTTCGCCAACGGGTGCGCCGCCGGCAGGGCTACGAGCAGCTTTTCGTCGAAGAACTCCTCGGCCACCAGTCCCTTCCGTTCCACCGGCGGACTGACGAGCGCCAGATCGATTTCCTTCGCCAGTACCGCCGCCGCCAAGCGATCGGTCGTGTCCTCGTGCACCACGACTTCGACTGCGGGGAACTTCGCACTAAAGGTCCGCAGCCGCTGCGGCAAAAAATACGGCGCCACCGTCGGCAGCACCCCGAGCGCCACGCGCCCCCGCACCAACCCGCGCAACTCGCGCACCCCCGCGCACGCCAGGTCCACTTCTGCGAGCACCCGTTCCGCGTGCGCCGTCAACAGATCCCCCGCCGGCGTGAGCGCGACCTCGCGCTTCGTGCGCTCGAAGAGCCGTTCGCCCAGTTCAGCCTCCAGTTTCATGATCTGCTGACTCAGTGAGGGCTGGGCCACGTGACACTGCTCCGCCGCCCGGCTAAAATTTTTTGTGCGGGCGACGGCGAGGAAGTAGCGCAGTTGATGGAGCTCCATAGATTTTTCCTATTACCGCTAGCGTTTATTAATATTTCCCGCCTATCGTGCGAGCTGATAAAGTTTACGCGTCTCAATGGCTCAATTCACCGACTCCTTCCGCAGCGAGCCTCCCAGCCGAGCGCCACGCCATCGCCAGGCAACCGGCGGAGTTCGCGCGCGCCGGGCGCAGCGCTGCGCCGCCTGACCTAGCCGCTCATCGTTCGGCCCCGCCCGCCACCTCCATCGACATGCTCACCGCTAGCTTCTTCCCGGCCGTCGCTGCGGCCACCAACGCCGGCTGGCAGCACGAGCAATCCTCAGCGACCTCTCTTTGACAAACCCTCAATATGAAGTGTCACGTAAGACGTGACACTCGCTTTGAAAAAACGCTTATTTTCCGCAGAAATGTAAGCGAGTAATCCTCGCCCTTAATTTTCAAATTAGAATTCGCACACGATCCACCACTCAAAACTCGAACATCCCATGGAAAACCCAACTGGAACCACCGGCGGCAAATGCCCCTTCCCTCACCTGCACGGCAGCACCCCAAAGTCCACGCCCACGAGCGCCGGCGGCCGCTCCAATCGCGACTGGTGGCCCAATCAGCTCAACCTGAAAATGCTCCACCAGAACTCCGCCTTGTCCGATCCCATGGGCGCGGACTTCGACTACGCAAAGGCGTTCAACCAGCTCGACTTGCCGGCCCTGAAGCGTGATCTCTGCGCACTGATGACGGATTCGCAGGAGTGGTGGCCGGCCGACTTCGGACACTATGGTCCGTTTTTCATCCGCATGGCTTGGCATAGCGCGGGCACCTACCGCACCGGTGATGGTCGCGGCGGCGCCGGCGCCGGACAGCAGCGCTTCGCCCCCCTCAACAGTTGGCCAGACAACACCAACCTCGACAAAGCCCGCCGCCTCCTGTGGCCGATCAAACAAAAATACGGCAAGAAAATCTCTTGGGCCGACCTGATGATTCTCACCGGCAATTGCGCACTTGAGTCGATGGGCTTCAAAACCTTCGGCTTCGGCGGCGGTCGGGCCGACGTCTGGGAGCC
>CAMCHO010000190.1 GCA_945874455.1 Opitutus sp. GAS368
GTTTTTGAAAACACGTTGTATTCGATCAGATTAAAAACGATGTCGCCAAAATGCGTGCAACGCGTGATCCCCCATGCCTTGAGCACCGTGTGGGTGAGGGGCCCGAACTGGTCGAGCGCGTAGACGCGGAGACCATCGAGGAGTTCGGCTCCGCTCACATGGCGGGACTTCTCAGCACGGGCGGTATCCTTCTTGCGCAACTCTTTGACGGCATAGTCCAGACCGAGGCGAACGAAGTCGTAGGCTTTACGATCAAAGCGCGGATCTTCCTTGCAGATGAGGGTTACAATGTCGGCGAAATCAAGGTCTTCCATGTGAAACGGAGATGGACCGTGGCACACGCGAAGCCCTCGCGCAACCTCGCGCTCACGTCATTTACCCGCTCCCGCCTGGGTCAAAGATCCGAGAAGAGGATTCTGGTCATTGAGCCGATGCAGGATGCCAACCAGCCCAAAATATCTCCTCAAACCCTCAGAGATTTTCCGCTGGCTGGCGCTTCGCTTGCCGGCAAGGACGCGTCTTCCCTCAAACGGACCAGCGCGAAGCTCACAGCTGAGGGGCTCCGCATCACTCGACCACGAATCGCCATCCTTACTGCCCCCCTGGCGCCACCCATCCTCTCGATCGCACGACCGTACCGCGGACCGCGCCGCCGCCGCGAATCCAGCGACGACCGTGCGCTGGCGCTTCTTTACAGCGTGCGGAGTCAAGCCCGCGGCGAAAAAACGGCCTGGCAAACGCAACTGCAACATTCCGCACCCTCTCCCACCGCGAACGCCGCGCGGTCATGGGTCTCGCGATGGGCGGCGGCCAAGCGATCCGCGCCGGCCTCGGCCAGTACGATCTCTCCGCGTCGGTTGGGGACTGCAGCGCCGCAACGATCGGTGACTTCACCACCCGCTGCAAAGCCCTCCTCGACGATCCGACTGGAACCAACGCCGCACTCCAACGGCTCTGTATCCGCCGCAGTCGGCAGGACTCGTTATCCGCCTCCGAAGTGCGCCCCACCTTTTTCCGATGGAAGGCCAGCACCCTTACGTCGAGTGGGGCCGCGGGTTGGAGGAGACCGCGCCGCGGCTCTTCCGTTGAGTCCGCCACGGTGCGCTCTTGCCAATTCCCATGCGCAGGTCGACGGTCACAGCCCCCCTAATTGCTCATGTCCTCTCCGATCTCCCGCCGTACCGCCCTTCGTTCCATCGCCGGTGCCACCGCCTTCGCCTCTCTGAGCCGCTCACGGGCCGCTGACGCCGCTACCAAATCCACCCCCGCCACGCCCCCGACGTCGAACCCGCTCCGCCAGTCGGCTTGCAAATGGTGTTGGCCCAAGATCGACCTCGATGCCTTTTGCGGAGCTGGGAAAGAAATGGGCCTCGTCGCAATTGATCTGCTCCAACCGGAAGATTTCCCCACCCTCAAGAAACACGGCCTCCTTTGTTCGATGGTCAGCAACCCGACCGCCAAGACCCCCCAAGGCGTCAACGTCGGCGAGATCGGCAAAGCCTTCAACCGTCTCGAACATCACGATACGCTCGTGGAGATTTACACGAAACGCATCGCCGAAGTCGCTGACGCCGGATTCACCAACCTCATTTGTTTTTCCGGTAACCGCGAAACAATGGACGACCAGCAGGGCCTCCAAAACTGCGCCGTCGGTCTCAAACGGCTCCTGAGCATCGCCGAAAAGCGCGGCGTCACCCTCGTGATGGAGCTCCTCAATTCAAAGGTGAACCACAAGGACTACATGTGCGATCACACCGCTTGGGGCGTGGAGCTGTGCAAGCAGATCGGCTCTGAACGTTTCAAACTCCTCTACGACATTTACCACATGCAGATCATGGAAGGGGACGTCATCCGCACGGTGAAGGACAACGCCGCCTACATCGGCCACTATCACACGGCGGGTAATCCGGGGCGGAACGAATTCGAATCCCAGGATCAGCAGGAGCTCAACTACCCAGCCATCATGCGAGCGATCAAGTCCACCGGCTACAAGGGGTTCGTCGGCCAGGAATTTCTCCCGAAGCGCGACGCGCTGACCTCGCTGCGCGAAGCAGTGAAATTGTGCAACGTGTGAGCCTCGATCCAAAGGTCCGCGCGCTGCTGCGCTGCGGCCTCATTGCCTTCAGCGCACTCATGACAATCTCCGCGTTCGGGAATGTAGTCGCGGCCTGAAGGACCCACGCTGGAGCAAGCGGCGGTCGCGCCAGCGAACTACGGATCCAGGACACCGAGTGCCAGCCACCTCGGTCGCCGCCAAAAGATCGTCGTCGAAACGCGGTAACCGGCGCGATCAGGCGGGCCCCTGCAAGGCCGACTTCGCGGCCGCAAGCACCTGAGTGAACGGGGCCTCGCCGGCCGCACCAAAACGCGGGTGACGTGTGAGTTTGGCCGTAGCCAGCGCGGGTGACGACAGACCACAACAAAAACGCGCCAGCGGCCGAGCACCCCTCAGCGCACGCGGATGCGCCGCGCTGAGCGCGCGGAATTCATCGGCAGTAAAGGGAACCGCGGCGGCCCCGCGCTCCAGCACGGCGCGCGCATCGCCCGCGCACAACCCGCAATGTCCGCAGTCGCGGCCGTGGTCCTCGCCGAAATACGCGAGCAACCGACGGACCAGACATCCCTCCCCTCCGACCAACCCTGCGACCGCAGCCACCCGCGCGATGTCGCTGCTTTCTCGGACGGAAAATCGCCGCCGCAGTTCGTGCCAGACAGCGGCCAAATCTTCGGGCACCCGCACTACGCGGTAACCTTGACGCACGCCGGCAACCCGCAGCTCCAGATCGCCCTTCTCCTCGAGGAACGTCAGCGCCTTCACCACGCGATCGCGCTCGCCCCCGAGCGCCTCCACCGCTTCGGCGAGCACGACGGAGTTCCACACCCGACCGACCTTCGCGAGGGCGAAGAGTCTTTCGAGAAATGCACGCCGCTCGGCGTCGAAGCGCGCGAGGATTTCCTCGGGGGCGCGGAGAAATTTCCACTGATACGTTGTGTAGAACGGTGCGGTCGCCGCGATGAGGCCATCGAGTTCGAGGTAGGTAAGCGCGGTGGAAACCACGAGCTGGCGGATGTCGTGCCGCGCCGAGAGTTCGTGAGTGGAAATATCGAACACCTCGCCCGCCACACGACTGGCGAGGAGTTCCTTCAAGAGATCGCGCAGCGCTTCGGGCGTCGGTGTGTCGCCGTAGGTGAAGTTTTCAAGCACGGTGAGATCCTCGGCCGCCGCGAGGATTTCGCATTGCGAGGCCGCGCCATCCCGCCCGGCCCGGCCGATTTCCTGCGCGTAGTTTTCGACGCTCTTCGGGAGGTTATAGTGATAGACCGCCCGGATGTTCGCCTTGTCGATCCCCATGCCGAACGCGATGGTCGCGACGACCATAGCCCGGTCCGACGCCATGAAGCGATTTTGCACGGCCTCGCGCACCTCCGCCTCCATGCCCGCGTGATAGGCCTCGGCGGTAAACCCTGCCGCGACCAGAGCCGCTGCGACGTGCTCGGCCGTTTTCTGGAGTGTCACATAGACGATAGTCGGGCCCATGGATCGCGCCCGCAGCCGCTCGATCAACACGCTGATTCGCTCCGGCGATGCGCACGCCGTCACACGCAGAAAAAGATTCGGCCGATAGAAGCCCGTGTGGACGTGGGCTTCGGGCGCGATGGAAAACGCGCGGCAGATGTCCCGAGCGACCGCCGGTGTCGCCGTCGCGGTGAGTGTCAGTACGCGACCTACGTTCAACGCTTCAGCGTAGCGCGCGAGCTTCAGGTAGTCGGGCCGGAAATTGTGACCCCATTCGGAAATGCAATGCGCCTCATCGATCACCAGCAGATCGATCCGCAGTGTTTTCAGCTGGGCGAGAAACCGTTCGTTGGCGAAACGCTCGGGTGCGACGTAGAGGAGTTTTAGACTTCGCGCGCGCAAAGCGCTTTGGATTTCCTCAAACACCTCGCGGCTCACCGAGGAATCGAGCCGCGCCGCCGCGATGCCGCGCGCGAGGAGAAAATCCACCTGATCCTTCATCAGCGCGATCAGCGGTGAGACGACGACGGTGAGCCCTTCGAGCAGCAGCGCCGGGAGCTGGTAGCAGAGGCTCTTGCCACTGCCGGTCGGAAAGACGGCGAGCGCCGAGTGGCCCGCGAGGAGTTGCGCGATCACGGCTTCCTGGCCAGCGCGGAAGGCAGTGAAACCAAATTTTTCCCGGAGGAGCGCCTCGGTGCGGGCGGCGTGGGGCGAGATCGCAGTCATACGAATAACGGTGTGCACTTTATAGGGATTCGCACCAGGCGAATGTTTCACCAGGCCCGTGTCCTGCCGGACTCAGCCCCGGCCACCGGCCGTTTGCGCGCCACCCCACGCGCAAAGTATATTTCCTGCACCTCGCCTCCACCTACGGCGAAGGCAGTCCACGTGGCGCGGTTGGTCTCCGTGAGGGTCTGCGGGGCCTTGAAATACAACTCCGTAAGTGCACCGAACCAAGCGGGCTCGAGCGGCAGAAACGCCAGTACGCCGTCACGAACCCTCCAATACGACTCCCACCGCGCCGCATCAATTGCGAGCGCAAGCCGCAGCAGGATACCACATATTTCGGGGTGCAACCCACTCCGCAAGCCTGCCAAAGGTTTCTGCGGTTACATCACTGCGAGCAGACAGCGAAGCGTTTCATCGACGAGCTTCGGGTTGGCCTTGCCTTTGGCGGCTTTCATCACGGGGCCTTTGAGGGCGTTGATGGCGCTGTCTTTGCCACTCTTGAATTCGACCACCGCTTTGGGGTTGGCGGCGATCGCATCGCGGCACCACGTTTCGAGTTCGTTCGTATCGATGGGTGCGGCGCACAGGCCGCGTCTCTCCGCGATGGCGGCGGGTTGGTCACCGGTGGCAGCCATTTCGATGAAGATTTCTTTCGCGGCGTTGGTGAGCACCGTGCCGGCCTCGACCATGCCCACGAGAGCGGCGATGTGGGCGGGGCGCACTTTCGACGTCGCGAGTGCATGGGTGTCGGCTGGAGCCGCAACGCCTCCGTCGCGGGCGGGCGAACGCGGGCGGAGCGCGGCGTCCCCAACGGCGGCCGCGGAGCCTCGGCTCAGCTCACGCAGGAGGTCGTTGACGATCCAGTTACCCACGGCCTGGGCTTTGCCGGGGCCGGCGAGTTGGGCGGCAGCCTCAAAATAGTCGGCCAACATCCGGTCCCAGACGAGGACAGACGTGAGCGAATAAGGCACTTGGTATTGTTCGAAGAAACGGCGCTGTTTCGCAAACGGTAGTTCAGGGCACTCGGCCTGAAGGCGGGTTTTCCATTCGGCATCGACCCGCACAGGCATGAGATCGGGGTCGGGAAAGTAGCGGTAGTCGTGCGCCATTTCTTTCGAACGGAGCGACTGCGACGTGCCGGTCTGGCCGTCGTAGTCGCGCGTCTCTTGGACGAGCGTGCCACCGCGTTCAACGACCGCGATCTGCCGCTTGATCTCGTGGTCGATGCCGTCGCGAACGAAGGAAATGGAATTGAGATTCTTCAACTCGACCTTGATGCCGAGGTGCGTGGCGCCGACGGGACGAATCGAGATATTGGCGTCACAGCGCAGCTGCCCCTTCTCCATGTCGCAGTCGGAGATGCCGCCGTAAATCATCGTCGCGCGAATCGACGTGAGATAAGCGTAGGCCTCTTCGGCCGAGTGCATCGCCGGATCGGAGACGATCTCCATGAGCGGGGTGCCGGCACGATTGTAGTCGACGAGCGAATCGGTCGCACCGTGGTTTAATTTACCGACGTCTTCCTCGAGGTGGATGCGGGTAAGCGGGATTTTTTTATGCTCTCCCATGAGGTTGCGGGCGGAAGCGGGGAGTTCGATTTCGACCGAACCCCCGAGGCAGATGGGTTGGTCGTATTGGGAAATCTGATAGTTCTTCGGGGAGTCGGGATAAAAATAGTTTTTGCGGTCCCACTTGCAGACAGGCGCGATCTTGCAGCCGAGCAGGAGGCCGGCCTTGATGATGGCGTCGAGCGCGGCCTTGTTCATGACCGGCAACGCACCGGGGAGTGCGAGGACGACGGGATCCGTCAGCGTATTCGGTTCATGCCCGTAGCCGGCGGCAACGCGCGTAAACATCTTGGACTGAGTCTTGATCTGGACGTGGACTTCCAGACCGATGACGGCTTCGTAGTTCATTTTTTCAGAGGGAGGGGCCCACGAAACACACGGCATACACGGAAAAAATACCGCTGAATTCCGTGTAGTCCGTGTGTTCCGTGGGCAAAAAATCAGAAGATAGGAAATTGTGCGGACCAGTCGTGGGCGCGTTCATAGGCGTGGGCGATGGCGAGGAGGTTGGATTCTTTCCACGGTTGTCCGATGAGCTGGGCGCCGATCGGGAGGCCGCTCTTCGTGAAACCACACGGGACGCTGATCGCGGGGAGACCGGCGAGGTTTACGCCGATCGTATAAATATCGCAGAGGTAAAGTGCGAGCGGGTCGGCTTTCTCGCCGATCTTAAACGCGGGCATCGGCGAGGTGGGCGTCAGGAGCGCATCGACGTCGCGGAAGGCGTGAAGGAAATCCTGCCGGATGAGCGTACGCACTTTCTGCGCGCGAAGATAGTAGGCGTCGTAGTAACCGGAGCTGAGCACGTAGGTGCCGAGGATAATCCGGCGCTTCACCTCGGGGCCGAAACCCTCGGCGCGCGAGTGGGCGTAGATGTCGACGGCGTCTTTCGCGGCCGTCGAGCGATGACCGTAACGAATGCCGTCGTAGCGGCCGAGGTTCGAGGATGCTTCGGCGGTCGCGATGACGTAATAGGTGTCGAGGCAGTATTGAGTGTGCGGGAGGGAAACCTCGCGAATTTCGCAGCCCTGCGATTGGTAGAACGCGATCGCTTTTTCGACGGAGGCGGCGATCTCGGGGTCGAGACCTGTGGCGAAATACTCCTTAGGAATTCCGAGTTTCCACGGGCCGCGTTGCGAGGTCAGCGCGGCGCGGTAATCGGGGATCTCCGCCTGAAAGGACGTGGAATCGCGTTCGTCGTGTCCGGCAATGGCGCCGAGCACGATGGCGGCATCTTCGACCGTGCGGGTGAACGGGCCAATCTGGTCGAGTGAGGATGCGAACGCGATCAGGCCAAAGCGCGAAACGAGGCCATAGGTGGGCTTGAGGCCGACGACGCCGCAGAGGGCAGCGGGCTGGCGGATAGAGCCGCCCGTATCCGAACCGAGCGTGGCGATGGCTTCGCCAGCAGCGAGTGCGGCGGAGCTGCCACCCGAGGAACCACCGGGGACGCGCGTGGGATCCCACGGGTTGCCGGTGGGACCAAAGGCGGAATTTTCCGTCGAAGAGCCCATCGCAAACTCATCGCAGTTGAGTCGGCCCCAGAGCACGGCGCCGGCTTTTTTCAACTTCGTGGTCACGGTCGCGTCGTAGGGCGAGACGAAGTCCTTCAGCATCTTGCTCGACGCGGTGAGCGGTTGACCGGTGACGGCGATAACGTCTTTGAGGCCAATCGGAATACCGTCGAGCGGACCGCACGATTGACCAGCGGCACGGCGGGCGTCGGACGCAGCGGCTTGAGCGAGGGCGTCGGCCTCGTCGAATGAATTGAACGCGTGGATACAGGGCTCGACGGCATGGGTGCGAGCGATGACGGCTTGAGTGAGCTCGACCGAACTGAGCTGCTTGGCGTCAAGCGCGGCAGCGAGGTCGGCGATCGTGCGGAAGTAAAGTTTGGAAGACATGGGTGTCGTGGATGCGAAACGCTCACGCGTTCGCTACGGGTTACTCGACGACCTTGGGCACGAGAATCATGTTGTCACGCTGCGCCGGGGCATTGCGGAGCGCATCGGCGACGGTGAGACCGGGCTGCGCGACGTCGGCTTGCCAGACGTTGAAGATGGGCGAGGCGTGCGCGGTCGGTTCGACGCCGGTGACGTCTACCTTGGCGAGTTGTTCGATATGGTGGAGCACATCGCCGAGCTGTTGCGCGAATCTCGCCTTTTCCTCAGCGGTGAGCGCGAGGCGGGCGAGTTTAGCGATGTGGTCGATGTCGAGGGCGGGAGCGGATGACATGAAGGTGGCGTTAAGCACAGTGACCCGGAGAAAACGAGAGGTTCGGCTCTGGGTCTCTGGGGCGAGATTTTTCTTATTTCCGAAGTAGCCAGGCGGTGGTCTTCCCCACTTCGTCCTGCACTTTTTGGAAGACGGCGTTCACTTCGTCATCGGTGAGCGTGCGTTCCGACGAGCGAAATACGAGTGAGAAGGCCAAGCTCTTCTTACCCTCGGGGACGCCGGGGCCGGTGTAGACATCAAAGACGCTGACGGACTCGAGCGCGAAGGCGTTACCGACGGCCGCGCGGGCGAATTTAGCGAGCGTCTTTTGGACTTCGGAGGATGGCGTGGTGGCGTCCACGACGAGCGCGATATCACGCAGAGCGGCAGGCAGGAGACTGAAGTCGGCGTAGCGGCGGCGCGAGGCGTCGCCCGTGATTTTCTCGGGAAGAATCGCGAACACGCCCGCGTAAACTTTACCCTCGATACCGAGCGACTTGACCATCGCAAGATTGAGCAGGCCAAAGCGTGCGGTCCAGCCGTGCGCAATCGTGCCAGCGGCGGCGGAGTGGCCCTCTTGCCAGCCGAAGAACGGCGCGGCACTGGGCACCAACGGTTGACGGGCGAAATCGATCCCGGCGGCCCCGGCGAGCGCAGCGACATGGTGCTTGGCAGCGAATAAATCGTCCGTCGGCGTGCGGTTTGATTTCAACCACGTGCGCTGCGCGATGGGCTCGGCGATAATGAAACCAACGGAAGCGCATTCGACATTCTGGCCGTCGCGTTCGAGGAATATCCGGCCAGTTTCGCAGAGACGCGTCACCGCGAGGCCGCGGGATTGGTTGAGCTTCAGCGATTCAAGGAGCCCTGTCACGAGCGTCGGACGCAGGTGGGATTGGTCCTCGACGAAGGGATTCGCGAGGGCGAGCTCTTGCGCCGCGGATGCGGAGACCCAGGCGGCGATCTCCTTGGCCGGACGCAGCGTGTAATTGACGCACTCATGAAAATCGTGGCCGACGAGGTAGTCGGTGACGCGCCGATTGAAGACCACAAGGGGATCATCGTCGGCGAGGAGACCGGGCGACGACACGACGGCGGGAGGGATTTTTTCCGTGCCGTAGAGGCGCAGAACTTCTTCGACGAGATCGATCGGACGATCCAGGTCGTCGCGCCAACTCGGGATACCGACGGTCCACGCGGGACCGCGCGCGGGATGCGCGGTGGGTTCTTCGCGGGTGATGGTGAACTCGAGTGCTTCGAAGGCCGCACGCATCTCGGCGGCCGGAATGTCGAAGCCAAGTTTTTCGGTGATGTAGTCGTGGG
>CAMCHO010000191.1 GCA_945874455.1 Opitutus sp. GAS368
AGGAGAGCGGAGCTTTGGGTTTCTTTGTAGCCGATCTCGGCGTAGCCCCAGATTTTCAGCGCGATGTCTTCGTAGGTTTGGCGCGTGGCGTCGATTTGGGCGGTGAGCTCGGGCTTGGTTTTTTGCGCGTGGGCGGAAGGCAGGAAGCAGCCGAGTGCGAAGAGCGGAGAGCTGAGCGCGAGAAGGCGGAGCGATTTTTTCATGATGGGCGTTGGGAAAATTGCGTGCGGAGCGGGGCGCTGCAGGGCGGGTCAGAGACACTGCCCTGTCTCATTGGTAGAGGGCGTTGAAGAGGAGTTTGAAGGTGCCGTGGGTCTGGGCGCGGAAGGTGATCTCGGGGGCGAAGACGAGGAGTTTGCCGCCATTATCGAAGGGAGCTTCAAAGGCGGCGATGCCGTCGCGGAGGTAGTGTTGGCCCCAGGCCCAGCCGCTGCGGAGTGGGGTGGCGTTGGGAAACCACGCGAGCGGGCGCAGGCCTTTGGCGACGGCGTCGGGGGCGAGTTTGAAGACGGCGTTGGAGTCGAAATAGATGTCGGCCTCGGAAGGCATCCCGCGGGTCGCGGCGGCGGTGGGGTCGAGGGCCACGCGAAGGATGCTGCCGGGGATGTAGTATTTTTCGCTGGGGAGCGCGCGTTCGCGGCCGTCTTTGCCAGGCTCGGTGAGGGCGTTCCGAATGGGGAGGCGGAGGTGGTAGGCGAGATTCGCGCTCGTGCCGACCGTGACGATGGTGCCCCCGGCTTCGAGGAACGCACGGAGGGCCGGGACGGTCTTGGTGGGTGTGAATTTTCCGAGGCGACCGCGGTATTCGGCGGGCATGTCGGCCGGTGCAGGCTCGGGTGTCGCGAACTCGCTGGTTTCGGTGACTGGGGCGTTGGGCCGCGGGACGGCGCCGGAGGGGAAAATGATGACGTCGTAGTTTTCGCGGAGTTTGCCGGCGTCGAGGTCACCCGCATAGACGACGGTGTGGGCGAAGCCGTATTGCTCGAGGAGCCAGCGCGTCCAGCCGGACGGCATGGAGCCGCCGTAGCGGTCCCAGAGGGCGATGCGGGCGGGGGTGATTGTTTTTGCGTCGGTCGGCGCGCGGTCGGCGGAGCGCGCGGTCACGCCGAGGTCGGCGGATTTTTCGAGGGCGGCGCGGGCGGACGCGGGGATGAAAAAATCCCCGGTGGCGGGCGCAGTGGAAATGGCGATACCGGCGGCGAGGAGGCGGTTGACGAGGGTGTAGGCGTTGTTGGCGGAGCGGCTCACGAGCCAACCGGCAGGGGCGGCGGGGAGTGTGGCGGCGGGCGGCGACTGGAGTTCGCCGTAGGGGAGTGGAGTGAAGGGGCCGTCGAAGGCATCGAGGATGCGGTCGAATTTCACGCCCATCTCGAAGGCGAGGGTCCAGCCGGCGGAGTCGTAGGGTTTGGTCGGGGCGGCGCCTTCATAGGCGAAATCGTTGGGGTGATCCTGCGGTTCGAACATATCCAGAACGTGGGGACGGAAGGCCTGCGCGGTTTTCACCACGTAGGAGCCGGCGGGATATTTTTTTCCGGCGACGGTGAAGTCGGCGGTGGCGCGGTGGATTGCGACGCCAGATTTCACGAGGGCGTTGATGAATTTTACCGCGGTGGGGAAATCGGGTTGATCGGCGGACACCAGATAGCCGCGCGGGTCACGGAGCTCGGGTTTCTTCATCACTTCATGGTAGTATTTCGAGGGGATGCGGCGGTTATTGGGGGAGACGAAGCGGCTGCCTTCCTCGGAGGGCTCGGCGGCGCGGGCGGGCGCGGGGTTGTCGCGGAGGTGGGCGGCTTTGATGGCTTCGATGCGGCTCGGGTAGGGCGTCCAGGTGTCGCGGCTGCCGCGCTCGATGGAGTTTTTGCCCATGCGCCACGTATTGAAGAGGAGGGAGTCGCGCTGGCGGGCGGCGTAGTCGAGGACGGCGTAGTTGAGGGAAAGAGAATAGGCGATGGACTGGGCGTAGTGCCATTTCTGCGGGGTGATGGGGAAGGGCGTGGCGGAGGAGGGGAGCTGGCGCGAGGGTACGAGGGGAACCTCCATTGGGGTGGGGCTGCCAATGGTCTCGGTGAGGAGGCCGAGCATGTTGTGAAAATACGTCGTGGTGCGGAGGCCGCCGTTCCACCACGTGGAGAAGACGGAGCCGGAGCGTTGGGTGTAGCCGGGTTTGCCCTCAACATTCAGGCGGGTGTTCATGGCGGAGCCGACGGAGTCGAGGCCGGTGACGAGAATGGGGTCGTAAACGTAGTTGAAGGGATCGCGGTAGGGTGGGCCGGCGACGACGGCTCCGGCGGGCGCGGTCTGGTGGTGATTGTAGACGATCTGCGGGAGCCATTCGAGGTAGAGCTGGCGGCTCATGTTGGTGGACTCGCTCATGTTGTTCATGAAGAAGTCGCGGTTATTATCGTGGCCGATGTATTTTTGGTAGAGGCGCGGGAGCGCGTCGACGATGCGTTTGGCGGGCTCGGGGCGGCGCATGTACCAGGAGGAAACGAGTTCCTGGCCGTCGGGGTTGGCGTGGGTGAAGAGGATAATGCACTGGTCGAGGATGCGGAGTGTCTCGGCATCGGTGCGGCTGGTGAAATTCCACAGCGTCTCGATGAGCTGGTGGGCGCCGAGCGTTTCGGTGGCGTGGAGGCCGCCGTCGATCCAGACGACGGCGCGACCCTCGGCGGCGAGGGCGCGGGCCTCGGTTTCGGAGAGACCCTCGGCGCGCGCGAGGCGTTGAGAGATGGAGCGGTAGTGTTCGAGCTTCGCGAGATTGGCGGGCGAGGTGCAGACGACCATCCATTGGGTGCGGCCTTCCTCGGTTTTGCCGATATCGACGAGGCGGAGGCGGTCGGATGCGGCGGTGAGTTTTTTGAAATACGCCTCGGTCTGCGTGTAGGTCGCCAGGTGATAGTCGTCGCCGATGGTGAAGCCGAAATGGGAGCGCGGAGTCGGGAGTTCGGCGGCGGTCGCAGCGCGGGTGAGAGCGAGGGACGCGGAGAGGAAGGCGAGGGTGGCCGTGACGAGGCGGAGGGGGCGGAGCATAGCGACGAGGAGGGGACGGGGACCGGGACCGGGAAGGGAGAAAGATTAAGAGAAAGACGAAAGAGAAAGAGGGGCGGAGAGAACGATGACGAGAACGAGGAACGAGAACGATTTTCCGGAGAGGGACAAAGACGCAGCGCCACGGGTGAGGTGGCGCTGCGGGTGGGAACGGGGGGCGGACTCAAGTCCGCCCTCATCAGAGTTGCTTGGTGAGCTCGATGGTCCAGGTGCGGCCTTGGTAGAGGCTGCCGTGCACGGAGGCGGAAACGCCCGTTGCGCCGGAGACGAGGGGCGGTTCCTGGTCGGCGAGATTGACGACGCCGAGGCGGATCGAGCTGTGGCGAAGGAGGCGCGGGGCTTCCTGCTTGAAGCGGTAGCCGAGCGAGGCGTTGCAGGAGACGATGTCGCGCACGACGTAGCGGTAAAGGTAGGTGCCGCTGTCGAATTGTTTCGAGATGTACTGCGGGGCGCCGAGCAAGGCGTAGTTGGCGGCGGTGACGGTGGCGGTGTCGGCGTAACTGCCGGTATAATACGCACTGAAGGCGGCGGTCCAATTGCCTTTGCGCCAGTTGATGGCGTTCGTGCCGCGCCAACGGGTGGTGCCATCGGTGTTGAGGCGTTCGATGAAGGCGGGGGCGGAGCCGGGGACGTCGCGCAGTTGGTAGGTGCGGATCATGTACGACCAGTCGGCGTTGAAGGCGAACCGGCCGATGGGGAGGTTCGGGGTTTGATAATTGAGACTGAGGTCGATGCCGCTGGCGTAGCCCTTGGCGAGGTTTTGGAACTGGATGTTGCGGGACTCAATGAGGCCGACGACCGGGACCTGTTGGGCGGGGGAGCGAGTGGCGTTGTAGGTGGCAAAGGTAGCGCTGTCGGCGGCAGTCGGGGCGAAGCGCTTGATGCCGGGGTCGCCCTGGTAGTTCGCGGTGCCGGAGCCGAGGTCGATTTGAGCCATGGTCTTGCCCGCGGCGAGCTGGGCCTGGGTGTAGGCGTTGAGTTTCGCGGCGTCGCTGTTGACGAGCTGGGAATCGGAGTAGCTACCGATGACGTTGGACTGGTCGATTTGCCAATAGTCAGCCGTGATGGAGAGGCCCTTCACCTTGGGCACTTCCAAGGCGAGGCCGATGCTCCTGCCGATGGAAGTGACGGGTTTGAGCGCGAGGTTGCCGGTGGAGAAGCGCTTCATGATATAAGTGCCGTTGCCGACGGTCTGGGTGCGGTAGGCGTCAGTGGAACCGGGGGCGCTGTCGACGATGAAGCGGGTCGGAGCGTAGAGGGTGGGCAAATTGGGGGCGGAGAAACCCTCGTTGAAGGACGCGCGCACCATGAGGCCGTCGTAAGGTTTCCAATTCAGGCCGGCCTTGGGGCGGGTGGTGGTGCCGAAGTCGCTGTAGTTTTCATAGCGGGCCGAGCCCGTGAGCTCGAGCGAGTAGAGCAGCGGAATTTTCCGCTGGGGGGCGAAGACGGGGATGATCGTTTCGACGTAGCCGCTGTAAACGATGCGGTTGCCGGTGGAGTTGGGGGCGTAGGAGGCGACGAGGTAATCGTTGTCGTTTTCGGCGAGGCCGACGCCGGGGGGATTGCTGCCGACGTAGGCGGGGCGGAGATCGAGATATTGCTCGTGGCGGTATTCGGCGCCGGTGGCGAGGGAGACGGTGTTGCCCCAGTAGCGGAAGATCGGGCCGGAGGCGCGGGCATCGAAGCTGGTGATCGCGCTGAAACCGTCGTGGCGCCATTTTTGCACGAAGGTATCGAGGACGGACTGCGGGTTGGTGTAGGGCTGGTCGGGGACGATGGCGTTGCCCGCGACTTTGAAGGTGTAGCCGAAGGGATTGAAGGCGGTGGTGTCGGTGCGCAGGAGCGCTTTTTGGAAGAGAGACTCGCGCGCGGCGTTGTTGGAGACGTCACCGGTGTAGGCGCGGGTGTAGAGAGCGGCGGATTCCCAGGTCCAGTCGCTCAGGATTTTGCCGCGCAGGCCGGCGACGCCGCGGTAGACGCCGGAGTTTACCTCGACGGATTCGGTGCCGAGATCCTTCAGGAGCACGGAGACGAGGGTGGTGGCCTGCGGGGTGCCGGTGAGGCGAGGCGTGCCGTCGGCATTGGGTGCGCCGGTGGCGCTGTAGAAGCGCGAGCCGTAAGGGTTGAACGGATTGTTGATGCTGATGGGCGCGAACTGGTCGGAGCCGGGGGCGTTGATCTGAATGGGTTGGCGCTGGAGGTTGGATTTGGAGTGGTAGAGGGAGAAATCGCCGAAGGCGGTGATGCGGTCGGTGAGGTCATACTCGACGTGGGTAAACCAGTTTTTACGGTCCGATTTACTCTGGCCGGTGTTTTGATACTGGTTGAGATTGGTGAAGAATTCCGGATTGGCGGCGCGGTTCGCCGTCGGAGAAACCGTGGTGAAGGTGAGCGCGCCGTTGAGCGGGCGGAAGAAGTTAGCGGTGGTTGCTGTGCCGATACGGAACGAGGGATAGATGCTGACCGCGGAGCGTCCGTCGAAGGAACCGCCGAGGGCGTTGAAGCCGGCAGGAGCTTGGGCGGTGTGATCGCCGCTGCGGGTGTAGGAGCGGCTGCTGTAGGGGATCGCGTCGCGTTGGAGAAAATCGAACGTGGAGAGCCAACGGCCTTTGCCGCCGGCGAATTCGCGGCCGGAGGTCAGAGTCGCCTGGAGGTTGCGCCCGTCACCGTGTTCCGGGACGCCCCAGCGATAGCGCAGCTCGGTGCCGCGGAGATCGCGGCGGGAAATGTAGTTGATGACGCCGGCGACGGCATCGGAACCGTAGATGGCGGAGGCGCCGTCGCGGAGGATGTCGATGCGCTCAATGCCCTGGGTGGGGAGCTGGTTGACGTTGGCGTAGAAGGCGGGGACGCCGCCGTCGTTGGAGGTGACGGGGTGCGGGGCGAGGCGGCGGCCGTTGAGGAGGACGAGCGTGTTGCCCGCGCCGATACCGCGGAGGTTGACGTTGGCATTGTCGCCGCGGGAGTTGGCGCCGCCGTTTTGGGATTCGTTGAGCGGAATATTGGTCACCTGCGGGAGGGCGGTGAGCATCTCAACGGGCGTGAGGGCATTGCGGATCTCGATCTGCTCGATGTTGAAAACGGTGACGGGGAGGACCTTTTCCTGATCGAGGCGCTTGATATTGGTGCCGGTGACGGAGAAGGCCTCGAGTTTCAGGACGTCCTCTTTGGCGTCTTTTTTCTCGGCGGTGGCAGGGGAGGGCGCGGGCGCGGTCTGGGCGGGCAGTGTCGCCGTGGTGAGTGCGGTCAGGAGGCAGAGCAGGGCGCTGGTGCCGAGCGAACGGGTGGGTGTGGTGGTCATAAAGGTTAGAAGCATCTCCAATATAGAGAGCCTGTTTGGTTGGTAGTGTCAGGTGGACCGGTTTTTTTGAGGCCCAATTATGACACGTGCAAGCTTTCGGAGGCTGGAGGCGAGACGGCCCTGGAAATTTCATGCGCCCGCGTGAAAGGGCTCCACCCGGTCACCTACCCACTCCAAGTCTTGTCATGGCGAGAGCTGGTACCACCACCGAGCGGTTGAGTGGAAGGGACAATGAAGCCTGCGTGTCGTCGCGAGGAGTGAAGCGACGTGGCGATTTATCTAGAATTTCAGCGGGATCGCCACGCCCGCCGAGCTGGGCTCGCAATGACCAACCCGCTGGGTTCATTCCTAGGAGCGCGATGGCAAACAAGCGGGTGAAATTGGAGCGGCGCGCGCACGCTCGCCGCTACTAACTCATACCAACGTCCTTTGGTTTCTAGACTGTAGGCCGGGTTGCCCGCCCCACGGGCGGGCCGATCAATGGCAAAAGTCTGAAACATACGGGCCGTCGGTATGAGGTAGGAGCCCGCTTGCGGGCGATATGACGGGCATGAACGCCGCTGCCTCAAATCGGCCGCGCTCCGCAGCCTCAAATCGCTCGCAAGCGAGCTCCTACCCACGGCAACCTGAGTGAAGTTTGCGGCGGCTTGGAGGCTTCTGATACCAACGTCCTTTAGTTTCTAGACTGTAGGCCGGGTGCCCGCTGTAGGCCCGGCCGGTGGCCGGGTTGCCCGCCCTACAATGGCAAAGTCTGAAACATATGGGCCGTTGGTATCAGGCAAAGCTCAAAACACAGCAGACGCTGCCACGAGGCGGCGCACTGTGCGGATCCGCGTTATTTCCACCGCAGCACGGCGGTGACGGGATAATGATCGGAAGGGTAGTGCCCGTCGCGCGCGGTGCGATCGATGGTGCTTTCGGTCGCCACGAAATCGGCAGTGTGAAAAATAAAATCGATGCGCGAACCTTTCGTGGTGCCTCTGAAACCATTGAAGCTCGCTTCCTCGGGGCCGCGGGTCGGGTGCACTTCGCGGAAGGAGTCGATCCACCGGATCGCGCCCGGGGTCGTGGGCTTCACGAGGACGGCGTAGGCGGGATTGTCCTCGTTGATATTGAGGTCGCCGGTGAGGAGCGCAGGCAGCTTGGCCGCGATTTGCGGGAGGCGGGTGGAGATGACGCGGCTGGCTTCCTGGCGTGCAACGACGCCCCGGTGGTCAAAGTGGGTGTTGGCGAAAAGGAACTCTTTGCCGGTGGCCGTCTCGCGGAGACGCACCCAGCTGCAGATGCGCGTGAGCGCCGCGTCCCAAGATTTGCTGCCGATCACCTCCGGCGTTTCGGAAAGCCAAAAATTTCCCTCGGCGACCGGGGTAAACCGGGCCTTGCGGTAGCCGATACACGACCACTCGCCCTTGCGTTGGCCGTCGTCCCGGGCGACGCCGCTGAACGCGTAGTCGGTCAGGCGGGCAGTGAGCGCGTCGTGTTGAACGGCGACGACTTCTTGAAACCCGATGAGGTCGGGCGCGTAGGCGGCGATGGTCGCGAAAAAAAGCTCGGTGCGTTTCGTCCAGGCATTGTCGCCGTCCGCCGCGGTGGCGTAGCGGACGTTGAACGACATCACGCGCCACGGTTCCGCCGCGGTCGCACTCGTCACACATCCGAGCAGGAGGAGCAGGCGGAGAAAAAGGGTCATGGTCGTGTTTGCTGACCAGCTTGGCCGCCCGTGGCAACCGCGCGGTAGGAAACATTCACGATCCATCGCGGCGTCCGCTCCCTTGGCCGGAGCTCACCATCGCAACCGGTCCGGTGCCCATCCGAGTTTTTGTGCGACCTGTGTCGTCCACGACCAAGCCTCGCGATTGCTCTGGGTCCATTTTACGGGCTGGCGTTCGGCGGCCAGCGCGGCGGCCTGGGGCACATCGAGGAAACGGAGCACGTTGAGATAATCGGGGCCGGCCATGTGGGACGCGGGCGGGGCGATCAACTCGACCGAGGCCAGGCCGTCGATGAAGAGCGAGGCGTAGAGGGCGTTGATGGCCTGATCGCGCGTGCCGACGAGCTGGATCGGCGTGTCGCCAAAAAGCGGATGCGTGCGCAGCGCGGCGACGGCCCGGCGGATATCCCACACGCGCATGCCGTCCATGGTTTGGCCGAGGAGTTGGTAGCGACGGCGCACTTCGTTTTGGTCGGCGGCGGCGAGCGACGAGGTGGTCGGGCCGAGACCGCGCGGGAAGAAATGCACGATCGCGGTATCGGCCGTGGCGGCTGGAGGGACGGGCGTGGGGTTGTCGCGGTCGAGTACATACAGCACGACACGTTTCACCGGCGCGCGGCTGGCGGGGCGTTGCACGGTGAATGGCAGGCGGATCGGACCTTGCGTGATAAAGTCCCACGTCTCGACGTCGCCCGCGCCGTCGCGACGGCCGAGCGCGAGCGGCTCCTCGGCGACCGGCCAGCCGCGGAAGGATTTTTCTCGCAGCGCCTGCATCCACGCGGTGCGTTGCTGCGCCCATGCGACGGTGTCGACGGGTAGCGCGGGTGTGGCCATGGCCACGAAGGTTTCGTGGATTTTGGTCGTGCGTTCGTCGGCGGGGTGGGCGCCCACGGGGAAGACGCGGAGCTGTTTCGGATCGAAGAGTTTTTCGGCGGCGACGGTGATGAGTGTCTCGGGCCCGCCCTTGAGCCAGCGGTTGAACCAGCGGAAGGCCGGCACTTGCAGGTCCTGCGTGTCCTTGTGCGGACCTTCGGTGATGAGCAGGCCGAGCTTGTCGGAGGCTTGGTGCAGCGCGTAGAGGCGCGCGAGTTCGCCGTGGACGCGGAGCACACCGTCGAGGGGGAAGATCGTGTCTTTGTCGGAGTTGGCGAGGAGGAGCGGGCGCGGAGCGAGGAGGGCGGCGAG
>CAMCHO010000192.1 GCA_945874455.1 Opitutus sp. GAS368
AGTGGTCCAATGGCGACCCGCTCACGGCGCGCGATTTCCTCTACTCATTCCGCCGCGCGCTCACGCCCGCGCTCGGCTCGGAATACAAGGACGCGCTGTATCCGGTAAAAAACGCCGAGGCCTTCGCGCGCGGGAAAATTACGGATTTCCGGTCGGTCGGTTTTCGCGCGCCGGATGACTTCACACTCGAAATCACGCTCGAGCGCCCGACCGCGTATTTTCTCACGGTGCTGCGGGCCAACGTCTGTTTCCCGGTGCACGCCGCTTCAGTCGAGCGCAGCGGCGCGCGTTTCGATGACCGCACCGCGAAGTGGACGCGCGGTGCGCCCCTCGTGAGCAACGGGCCGTATCGTTTTCGCGAGTGGAAGGACCACCAACACATCCTCGTGGAGAAAAATCTGCATTATTGGGACGCCGCGAACGTGCGCCTCAACGAAATCTATTTTTACCCGAGTGAATCCACGCAGAGCCAGGAACTCGCTTTCCGCGCCGGCCAACTGCACACGACGTGGGACGTTCCGCTCGCGAAGATCGACGCTTACAAAAAAGACGCGCCCGCCCTCCTGCGCGTCGAGCCCTACATCGAGAGTTATTTTTTCCGTTTTAACACCAAGCACCGCCTCTTTTCCGACGTCCGCCTCCGTCGCGCGCTTTCGCTCGCCATCGACCGCGAAGCCATGGTGAAAAATGTCCTGCGCGGCGGCCAAGTCGCCGCCACGGCGCTCACGCCACCCGGCCTCGCGGGCTACACGCCACCGCTCGCCGTCACGCGCGATCTCGTCACTGCGAAAAAACTCCTCGCCGAGGCCGGTTACCCTGGCGGCAAGGGACTGCCGCCCATCGAGCTCACCACAATTTCATCCGAAATTAATCAACGCCTCGCCGAGGCCGTGCAGCAGATGTGGCGCCGCGACCTCGGCCTCGACGTCACGATCACGCAGAAGGAATTTAAGGTGCTGCTCGATACCTTCGACACGCTCGACTACACGATCGCCCGCGGTCGGTGGATCGGCGAATACCCCGATCCGCTCACCTACCTCTCGATTTTCACCACGGGCAACGGCGTCAACGGCACCGGCTTCGCCGACGCGAGCTACGACGCGTTGATCGAATCCGCCGCCCGCGAGCCCACGCCCGCCGCGCGCCTCGCCGCACTCCAACGCGCCGAAACCTACCTGCTCGCGCAAATGCCCATCGCTCCGCTCTACTGGGGCTCGCGCACGACTTTGGTCGCAGCGTCGGTGCAAGGCTGGGGGAAATCTCCGCTCGGTTTTCGCAACTACAAGGACGTCCGGTTGGAAAAGTAAACGCATCGCCGTGCCGCGAGGCACCGCTCGCCGCCTAGCCAGATATACTCACCCGCCGAGGTGTTACGCGCGTTTCAACGGCATGTCGTCTTCCCTCGTTGTTCTCATCGCCGGTGTCACCGGGGGCATTGGCTCCGATCTCGCCCGCCGGCTCACGGTAGCGGGCTGGGAGGTCGCCGGCTACGCTCGTTCCGTCGACAGACTCGCGGCCTTGCGCGCGGAACTTCCCGCCCTCGTGACGCACGCGTGCGACGCGACGATCAATCGCCCAAAAGATTCAGACTTTGATTTGCCGGGTAGCCGCGAGCGCCAGCGAGTGGTGATCCGTCCACTCGCTGGCGCTCGCGGCTACCGAAAAGTCCAGCGTTCAAAGGACGTTGGTATAAGTCGAACGTCTCGTGATATTTGGACGATAGTCGAACCCCCCCTCGCTCTCGCTCGCAGCTACCCGCCGTCAAAAAATCAAATGACGTTGGCGTAAAAATGTACGGCAGGAAACCCGGGTGACGGCGCCGCGCACAAAAAAGGCCGGCTTGGTCGCCGGCCCAACCCCACCAGAATTAACCGTGCGACCTCACAGCGCCCGCACCCAGATATTCCGCATGCGATTCGGAATCGAGTTCTTGTGATCCTGAAAACGGAACGGCGCGGACGTCGGGAATGTGCCTTCCCAACTCGTCGCCTTTTTGTGCAAGGTCGGCCCGAGGAGCTTCGTGTGGTTCTGCACGACGACGCCGTTGACGAACACGGTGACATGCGCCGGCTCGGTGACCTTGCCGGCCACAACTTTCGGTGCGGTGAAGATGATGTCGTAAGTCTGCCAATCGCCCGCGGAGCGCGTGGCGTTCACAAGTGGAGGCGTCTGGCCGTAGACGGCGCCCGACATACCGTCGGCGTAGGTCGGGTTGTTCGGCGAGTTGTCGACCATCTGGATTTCGTAGCGATCCATGAGGAAGACGCCGCCGTTGCCCTTCTTCTGCGAGTTGCCCTCGGTGTTGGGATGGCTCTTCCACTCGACGTGGAGCTGGCAACTGCCGAAGGTCTGCTTCGTCCACGAGTCGCCGCCATCGACGATCAGTTCGCCGTTCTCAATCTTCCATTTGCACGGGACGCCATCCTTCGCAACGAACGCATCGGTGCTCTTGCCGTCGAAAAGGACGATGGCGTCGGCGGGCGCGGTGCCGGGTTTGTCGCCGGGCTGGACTGCGGTCGGAGCCGGGCGGGCGATGTCGTGGACCTTCCATTTGCTGCCGGAGAAAATGAGCGGCGTGTCATCGTAGCCGAGCGGATAGACGATGGGCTTTTTGGGTGTCGCGGCGGCCCATGCAGCCGAGGCGGCGGCGAGGACAACGAGGGTGAGGGTGATGTTCTTCATGAGGGTAAATGGGTCGTGGAGGCGGTGGATTTCGGGGCCAGACGAACGATCGGCAAAAACCGACCGCACTCAAGCCTGCTCCGGCCACACGCCGATATTCTGCGTCTGATCGCTTGGCTGCTGACGGAGGAGGCCGATTGGGTTGCCGGGCAAATGTGGTTGGTCGACGGCGGGCTCGCGCACTTGCGCCCGCGCCCGAAGGCGGGAGGGCGAGAGGCGAAAAATGCAGCGGAGCCGAACGCCGTCGTTTAGCGCCAGCGGAGTTCTGCGACAAATTTTCCTCCGGCGGTTTCGCCGGTGAACGTCAGCCCGGGATGTAGGCCGGCGAGCGCGCGGACGATGCGCAAGCCGATGCCCGTGCCGGCCGCGCGGGCGGCCGGGTGATCGGCCGGGACGTTGCTCACCCGGCAAAATGCGCCTGCGGCGTCGCCGCCGACGGCCACCTCGACCGCCCCTTTACCGTGGCGCAGGGCGTTGGTGAGGAGGTTGTGCAGGACTTGACGCAGGTAGCGTGGATCAGCCTGCACGAGGACGTCCTCGCCGGTCAGGACGCTGAGGTGACGCGCGCTCTCGCGGGCGAGGAGTTCGTAGGTCTCGATCATTTCAAGCACGAGCGTGCGCAAAGGCACACTTTCCACGCGCAGTGTGAGGCGGCTCTGTTCGGCGGTGGGGAGCAGGAGGCATTGGTCGACGTAGTCGGAGAGGCGGCTCAACTCGTCGCGGTGCTTCCGCTTGCCGTCGGAGCGCGTTTTTTCGCCATCGTGGTCTTCGCCCAGCGGAACGGTGACGCTCGTCAGCGGCAGGCGGATGCTCGCTGCGCCCGCGCGGTGGTTCGCAAACAGACCGCCGATCCACGCCGCCGCCGCGACGACGAACACCACGGCCCACGCCGGCTGGGACGACGCAATCGCGTCCTCGGGCCGGCCGATCTTGCGACCAGTGAGCATCGCCATCGCGATGTTTTCACGGTGCTGGACCGTGTGCCAAACGAGGCCGGCAAGGTGGACGCCGATCACCGCGATCAGGGCATACGCGAGAAAACCATGCACGGCCTCCCACGGTTCGCCGCCGGCCCACCAGCCCGTGGCGAGCAGCGCCGGCACCAAAGTGAACATCACCAGTGCGGCCCAGGCTGAGCCCGGGTTGTGCCCGGCGTTTCTCCTCGCCTGGCCATTCAGGAGTCCGCGCACATAGGCGACGACCGGAGTGGGGCCGACCGGCAGGTGGGCGAACCGGGCGTAACGCGAACCGACGAACCCCAGCGCGACCCGCAGCAGGGGGAGAAACCCCGCGGCGAGGCCAAACAGAATGTGCCAGGCGAACCACGCGCTGTCTTTGTCGACCGCCAGCGCTAGGACGAGTGCCGCCGTCAGCGATGCCGCAAACGCCGCGTGAAAAATTCGGAGCGAGGCGTCGTAGACGAGAATGGATTTCATGGTGGGGTCGTTGGGTTGGTCTGGAGTCTAGCCTACGGCGCATTAAAAACGGGCGCGGCTGGCGTTAGAGTTCTCTTATTCTCCGCCGAACATGTGCGGTCCGCGGGGGAGCACGCCTCTCGTGGCCCGGTGGAGACCGGCCGCGCTCAGAAATTCAGCGGCGCAGAGTAGACGGCGCGCTCGTCGGCCGACTGCAGCTCCTTCCAGCGAGCCATGGCCACGCCGCTGCCGAGGCTCCCCTGGGACTCGTCGTAGTGGAATTTTACGCCACCGCGGAGCGTGCACGATTTCATCATGAAGGTGCCGTTGAAGGTACTGCCGCTCCACGTTCCGCCGCCGGCCGTGTAAAATTGCGAGCCCCTGGGCGCAGCCATGTAGCTCATGCCGCGCCCGGGCACGCCGTTCGCGAACCAACTGGCGCCGGAGTCGAAATACATGCTGCCGGACGTGTAAATCTCGAGCGGCGCGGTGCGGTTGCCGGAAGTGTAGGTCGCCCTGCTGCTGGTGGTGAACGAAGGGTTCAAGGCGGCGTGTGCAGTGATGAGCAAGCCTACCGGAGAAATTGCCTCCCTACTTGCCCGCCGAAAAATCCGTCGGTGACGTAGGCTAATAGGTAATACGCCACGCCGACTTCCGGGGTGGACGGCAGGTAACGCGTGCTCAGCCAACCGAACAGCCTACAAAGCAGCTTCGTCGCCGTAAACGTGATCGCGAGGCGGTCTCCGTGGAGCCACGAGCCCCAGTCCGCAGGCGTGCCCCGGTCGGCGGAAAATGGGTTGAGGGGCGCGCCGGCCGTCTTGGGGTTCACCTCAATCTGCGGCTGATCGAACCTGCGCCGGTCAAAAGGAATGTTCACGCCCTCCACCTTACACCGGCGATGGTCCGAAACCGCTGCAGGCTACATTAGCGTTTTCTTATCCCGTGAGAGCGCCGCCCCGTCCGATCACAGACGCCATTCGCACCGCTTCACACCTGCTCGGGCCACACACCGTGGCAGCGATACTTCGCCCACAGCGGTGCGGTCTTGTCGTTTTTTCGAAACGCAATGGCTGCGATCCCCACGACGATCCCGCCCGCCCGCTCGATCAACCGCACGGCGGCCTGCGCGGTCCCGCCCGTCTCGATCCATTCGTCGGTGAGCAACACGCGTGTGCCCGCCGGCCACGGATTGGCGCGCAGTTCGAAAATTTTCTCTGCGCCTGAGTAGTCCTGAAAAGCCACGCTTTCTTTCGCCACGGGCAGTTTCCCGCCTTTGCGCACCGGCACGAATCCCACGCCCAGTTTCAACGCCATCGCCGTGCCGACCACGAAGCCCAACGCATCCGTACCCACCACGCGGTCGATCTTCTCGCTCCGCCACGGCGCGACCAGATCGTCCACGAGCGCCGCGAACGCCGCCGGCTCCGCGAAGATCGGCGTCACGTCGCTTCGTTTGTAGTGCAGCTTGCTCCGGTCGATGAGGCTCAGATAGTCCACGCCCAACGTTGAGCCGCCGCGCCTCGCGCGACGCAACGCCAACTTTTCCTCCTTCATGCGCCGCAAAGTCATCATCGACCAAGACACGCTCGGTCCCGCCACGACGAACCTCCAGTCTGTCGCGCTCCTCGTGCAATCACCCGACGTCGAGCTCCTCGGCATCTGTGTGCCGACGGGCGACCACTGGCGCGATCAACAGGTGCGTCACGCCCTGCGCTTTCTCGAAATCATTGGCCGCACTGATATCCCCGTTGTCCCCGGCGCCGAGATGCCGCTCGTCGCCACGCCCGCCGCCACGGCTGCGTGGGAAAA
Organism: Opitutus sp. GAS368; assembly: GCA_945874455.1. Taxonomy (GTDB): domain Bacteria; phylum Verrucomicrobiota; class Verrucomicrobiia; order Opitutales; family Opitutaceae; genus GAS368. Next base: position 5,907 of record CAMCHO010000192.1, read on the forward strand.
AGCCCACGGCAAACTCGTTTACAACGGCGCGTGGGACCTCGCCCGCCCCGGCAAGTGGGCCGACCCGCGCCACACGCCCGATCTCGTCGAGGGCAATCCCACCACGCCGCCCGCCGCCGAAACCGCCGCCGCCTTCATCGTCCGTCAAGCCCGCGCGCATCCCGGCGAAATCACGCTGTGGTGCGCCGCGCCGCTCACTGATATCGCCCACGCCCTCGTCCTCGAGCCGCGTTTGCCCGCGCTCGTGCGCGAGCTGCACTTCATGGGCGGCTCGTTTCACCCGATGACGGACGCGCGCGAGTTTCGGCACACGCCGCGTCGGGAGTTTAATATTCGCTTCGACGCCGAGGCCGCGCACGCCGTCCTCCGCGCCTCGTGGTCACGCGTCACGTGCTCGCCGATCGATGTGTCCAACCACACGCGTGCCACGCCCGAACTCTTCACGCGCATCGCTCGCGCCGACACGCCCCTCGCGCGCTACCTCGACCGCTTCGGCCAACGCCACCGCCCGATGTGGGACGAGGTCGCCGCCGCCACGTGGCTCGACGAATCGCTCGTCACGCGTTTCGACGATTACTTCATCGATGTGAATCTTCACCACGGTGCGAGCTACGGCGACATGCTGAGCTGGGACCCCGGCCACGAACCCGGCCACGGCGAACGCCGCGCCCGCATCCAAAAGCACCTCGACGACGCACGTTTCTACGAGGCGTTCGTGGCGCTCTGCTCCGTGCAACCATAGCTCTCCACCCACTCTCACCATGCGCTTTCTGTCCTCCGTCTTCTCCGCTGCCGTGCTCGTTCTGCCGCTGGCAGCACTGGCTCAACCCGCGCTCCAGCGCGCCGACCTCATCATCACGCACGGCCACGTCGTGACGATGAACGCGCGCCGTGAAATCATCGAGGACGGTGCCGTCGTCATCCGCGGCTCGCGCATTATCGCCGTTGGGCCCGCCGCGCTCGCCGCGCAATTCACGGCGCCCAAAACCATCGACGCCCGCGGCAACCTCGTCCTCCCGGGTATGATCAACACCCATACGCACGCCGCGATGACCGTCTTCCGCGGCCTCGGCGACGATGTGCCGGACCGGCTGCGGCGGTTTATTTTCCCGCTCGAGAAAAATCTCATGAACCGCGAGTTCGTCCACTGGGGCGGGCTCCACGGCGTCGTCGAAATGATCGAGGGCGGCGTCACCACGATGGTGAATAGCTACTACTTCGAGGAGGAATTCGCCGCCGTCGTGAAAAAGGCCGGCATGCGCGCCGTGCTCGGCCAGACCGTGATTAACTTCCCCGCGCCCGACGCGCCCGAGCCCTACGGCGGTCTCGCGCTCGCCAAGAAATTCGCCACCGCCTGGCGCGGCGATCCGCTCATCACGCCGGCCATCTCTCCGCACGCGCCCTACACCGTCGATGTCGAGCATTTGCGGTTGGTCGCCACACTCTCGGCCGAACTGGACTTGCCCGTCCTCATCCACCTCGCGGAGATGACCGAGGAGATGACGCTGCTGCGTAAAGAACACGCCATGACGCCGGTCGAGTTCCTCGACTCCGTCGGTCTGCTCAATCGTCGGCTCGTCGCCGCGCACTGCATCTTCGTCACCGACTCCGATATCGCGCTGATGAAGTCCCGCGACGTCGGCATCGCACATAACATGGTCGCCAATATTAAGTCGGCGAAAGGCGTCGCGCCCGCGCTGAAGATGTTCGACGAAGGCCTGCGCGTCGGCCTCGGCACCGACGGTCCGATGAGCGGCAACACCCTCGATCTCATCGGCCAGTTCGGCTACGTCGCCAAGGTCCACAAGCTCGACCGCAAAGACCGCAATGTGATGCCCGCGATCAAGGTCGTCGAAATGGCGACCCTCGGGGGAGCTCGTGCAATCCATCGCGAGGCCGACCTCGGTTCGCTCGAGCCGGGCAAGCTCGCGGACGTGATCATCATCGATCACGAAAGCACCGCGATGGTGCCGCTGTTCGACGTCTACTCCGCGCTGGTTTATGCCGCCAGCCCCCGCGACGTGCGGACGACGATCATCCATGGCCGAGTGGTGATGGAAGATCGTAAACTGCTCACCGTCGACACCGCCGAGGTGCGCGCGAAAATGCGCGACATCACGCAGCGGATCAACTCCGCGGTGGCAGCAGGGTTGAAGTGAACAAATGGGCGCCCTGGAACGGGTGAATGTCTGACGGACCAAGCTCCTCTTAAAGTCGCGTGAATCCGGCTGACGTCGCCAACCCCTTTTCAAAAGTATAGGTGGTTCGACAGCCGGCGCTCAGGGCTAGCGCCGCGATAAGATAATCGGCGAAGTGGCCCTTGCCGGCGCGGCTTGCGTGCAGGGCGGCGTCCACCTCGGACCGGTGTTGAAAGGCAAATTGAACGTCTGCCAGCACACGTTCGAACGCCTTGAGCAAGTCTGCCCTTTTTACCCCGTAGAATCGGGTCAGCACCCAGGCCGTTTCGCACAGCACGATTTCGGTTAGCAAAACCAGCTCGGCCCTGTCTGCTGCGTCCGCCAACAGGCGCGCAACCTTGGCCGCTTGCGCCGGATCGTCCTGCGTGAGGTGCCGGACGAGGAGATTAGTGTCGAAGGCGATCATGTGGCACGGCTGCGCGCCGCGCCCGCTGCCGCCGCGCCCCGGATGTCGGCCGCTGTCGCCACCCGACCGTTGGTCTTGCCGACGAGTGCGCCGCAGCTCGCTCCGGCTGCGGGTGCGGCCCGCCGGAAAGCCACCTCCCCGGGCCGGTTAAAGACGAAGACTACGCGCTCGCCCGACTTCACGCCCAGTTTGCGCCGCACCGCGACCGGAATCGTCACTTGGCCCTTGCTCGTGATTTTCATCGTCATTTCCATGCCTTACCTTCGCCTGAAAAGTAAGGAGCGGCAAGTGGGGATTTGTTGATCATCCCGGTTCTCGGCTGCGCAGCGTTTTATCTGCGCAACTTGATTGGTTGACCTCATCTCGCCCCCCTTCCACGGGCGTCCATAATCTCCATTTGCCTCTCCGCGCGTTTCACTTTCCCTCTCTCTCGTTTCGTCTGACCAACCAACCATGAACCACACCCTCCGCTCCTTCCTCGTCGCCGCTGCGCTCCCCGCGCTCGCGTTCGCCCAAACTCCGCCGGCCGCCGAAGCCGTTAAGCTCGAAGCCTTCACCGTCACCGGCTCGAATCTCCGCGCCGGCGAGTCGCTCGGTGGGGCCAATCTCCGCGTCGTCACCACGGCCGAGGTCGAACAGGCCGG
>CAMCHO010000193.1 GCA_945874455.1 Opitutus sp. GAS368
TCGAGGAGAAAGGAGTCGACGGTGCGCGAGGATTGGGAGGCGGTGTTTTGGCGGATGCCGTCGCGCAGGACGGTGACGTTGTTGCCGCCGAAGCCGCGCGTGGAGTAGGTGGGGATGGAGCCGAAGTTGGTGCCGCCTGTCATGCCGACGGCGGCTTCGACTGCTTCGACTGCGGTGCGGAGGCCGCGGAGCTGCATCATTTCCTGGGTGATGATGGAAACGCTCGCGGGGAGTTCTCGGCTGGTGAGTCCGAGGCGCGAACCCGAGGTGGAGAGGGCGTCGAGCGGGAGGGAAAAGTTATTTTCCTTTTCGGCGGCGATGGCGAAGCGGTCGAGGGTGACGAGGTCGCCGGTGGCGGGTTTGGGCGTCTGGGCGGAGAGCGCAGAGGCAGAGAGGGCGAGCAGGAAGACCGCGGAGACGCGGAGAGGGAGAGACGGTGAGAAGGAGCGAAGGAGAGACATGGTGGTGGGACGCGTGAAGGTGGAATGTGGCACGACGGCGGGCACGCGGACGCGCGGTCGTGATTCGCGGAAAACGCGAACGGGTGGTCGGGAAACCGTGGAGGCAGCGCGCGCGAAAATTCAGCGCGACGCGGCCACGGCGGTGCGGAGGCGCGCTAGACGCGCGGGGGCGGGAGCGGGACGGGCTCGGTGCGCGACGGCGGGACGCTCGCAAGCGTCACGGGCCAGTCGGCGGAAGGGGACAGGAAAAAGGGACGCGCGGACGAGTGGAGCGCGAGGACGAGTTTTTCGGTCGAGGGTTGGTCGACGCTGCCGGGGAGTTGTTGCTTGGCGGTCGCTTTGGCGGCAGCGACGCCGAGGCAGAATTCGCAGGGCTTGGCGGGATCGAAGGTGGTGCGGAGCGCTTCGCCGAGGGGGAGCGTGCGGGCGTTTTCGGCGAACATTTTTCCCCAGGCAAAGACCTGCACGGCGTCCAGCAGAGCGCCGTTGGCGCAGAGCCAAGCGAAGAGCAAAGAGGTGATGGCGAGATTTTTTCGCACGTGAGAAGGGCTGAGAGGCGCAGAGTGGTTGGGGCCGTGGGCGAGGGGCAAGCTCGATGTGGACGGGAGCCTGCAGTACGACTGGATTTTTTGGCAGGAAGCGTTTTGCGCTGTGAAATTTGAGGAGTAGGGCGGGCAGGGATGATTGTGGTGGCGGGTGGAAGCAGGGTCCGCGATGGGCCGCAGGGGGGAGTGCGCGCGACAAAATGCGTGCGAAAAGCACCCTCGGTATCCGCAGCCCGTTCTGAGTCGGGGCGAAATGAGTGATTAGATTTCAGCGCTGGCCTGAGGGCTGGCGCTTTTTTCTGCGATTCCGGCGCGGCATGACCCAGCTTGGGCTTGCGACCGGCAGCGATTGATTTCCGATTGCGCTGAATCCTGCGCTGTAACCGTCAGCCTGCCACCCCCCGAACCCATTCATCCTAACCATGAACTTGCTCTTCCCCTCGTTGCTCCGTCGCATCAGCGCCTTTGGCGTGATCGTGTGGACCTCAATTTTGGCGGCCACGCTGTCTGCCCAGCCCGCCCCAACCGGCTCGATCCAAGGCCGGATCTACAATCCCGTCTCCAAGGAATATGTCCGCAACGCCGAGGTCCGTCTCGATGGCACCAACCAGGTGACCTACTCCGAGAATGATGGCTCGTTTCAGTTTGCGGGTGTCGCCGCCGGAGCCGCTGCGATCACGGTTACCTACACGGGCTATATCACCATAAACGAGTCCTTCACGGTCACGGCGGGGCAGCCTGCTGTCCGCGAAGTTAATTTGATCAGTGCCTCTGCCGCGCCGGTCACGGGGGGGGCGAAAAACGGTGAGGTTTTGCAGTTGGCTGCATTCTCGGTGTCGTCCGAGCGCGAAGGAAATTCCAAGGCGATCATGGACCAGCGGCGAAACATGAACATCTCGACCTCGGTTTCGTCCGACATTTTTGGCGACGTCACCGATGGCAACGTCGGTGAATTTCTCAAATACTTGCCCGGCGTCGATATTGATTACGTCGAGTCCGAAGCGCGCGGCCCGCGCCTCGGCGGGATGGATTCTCAATATGTCGGCGTCTCCTTCGACGGTATCCGCACGGCCAGTGCTGATGCGAACCGCGGTGGCGGCGACGCCTCGCGCGCGACGAGTTTCGAGGGTTTCTCGATCACGGCCATCGAGTCCATCGAGGTGAGCCGGACCACGAGCCCCGAGTCCGACGCCGACTCGCCCGCCGGCACGATCAACATGAAGACCAAGCGCGCCTTTGACCGCAAAGGGCGTTCCTACGGTTTCAACACCAGCGTCAATTTTAACGACGAGGAGTTTACCCTCCGGAAGACGATGGGGCCGACCGATAAGCTGGAAAATAAGTTCAAGCACAACTATGAGGCCAACTACGCGGAATCGTTCTTCAACCAGCGCCTCGGCATTTTGCTCAGCACCAGCCACGCCTCGTCTTACACCGAGCAATACCTCGTGAACGTCGGCTATAACCGCGCGCCCAATGCCAACGACAGCCGGCCGCTGGTGGCCCGCCAGATCGATTTCAAGGATGGGCCGAAGTTCATTCTAAAAGATTCCATGCTGCTGACCGCCGATTTCAAGGCGACGCGCAATCTCGTGCTCTCGCTCAACGCCATCTACACTTACACCGAGGGCGAATTTTGGAACCGCAATTTCACCTTCGTCGCCGCCAACGACAACGCCAACGTCAACAATGGCCGCAATTCGGTCGGCGGGGACGGCCTGACGACGATTGTCGCCCGCCGCGAAGGCACGGCCAATGCCGCCACGCTCAACAACGGCGGCGGCTCCGCCTCCAAGCTCACCTACACCCGCACGTTTTCCCCGCGCTTCGAATACAAGCTCCCCACCTGGGTCATTGATGGGGCGGCCGGCTATTCGCGCTCGCTGAATAATTATGAGGCCTTGGAGCGCGGATTCTCGAGCTCCGAGGGCGGCGGTGTGGCGAGCAGTTTCACGGCCACGCGGCCCCATGCTGAGTCCTGGGAATGGACGATCCGGCAGACCGCGGGACCCGACTGGTATGACCTGCGCAATTTCACCAATACTGGAGCCCGCGACGGCGGCACCCGCGCCAACAGCAGCAGCAACATCTGGGCGACCGAAATTTGGACGGGCCAACTGAACGCCAAGTGGGTCCTGCCCCTCCGGAAATTTCCCCTCGCGCTCAAATTCGGCGGCAAGTGGAACGAAGAAAATCGCGACCATCGCGGTTACGGCAATATCGAGGTCTGGTCCTACACCGGGCCCTTCGGTAACACGATCCGGACCAATGCGACCACGGGGGCGTTCGAAAACGCCACGACGGGCAATTGGGCGAATGTCGGCCCCCAGTTCATCTCGCCCCATGCGTTTGATCTCGGCACCACGAACGCGTTGACGGTGTACAACGTGAACGGCGTCCAAGGCATGCCGCCGCGGGTGAACCGTTACGCGGTGGCCGATCTCTTCCGGGCGCAGCCCGAGCGATTCATCAACACGGCCACGCCGGAAAATTATTACACCGATACCTACGCCGCGCCGCGCCTTTTCCGCCAGACCATCAAGTCCGGCTACGCGCAGTTCGACGCCCGCCCCACCTCCCAACTGCAGCTCCGTTTTGGCGCGCGTCTCGAAGACACGCAAAACGATGTCCGCGAATGGGACCCCCTGCTCCGGGCCCAAGTGCTCGCGGCGGGCTTTCCGGTTTATGCTGCGGGCACGAACGGCGGGCGGGCGCAGACGCTGGCGGGTCTGCGCTATCAGTTTGAAAGCCAGCCACGGGTCACGCGCACGTCGCAATATCGCAATCTGTTCCCGTCCTTCTCGGCCAAATATAATATTCTCCGGAATTTCGAATTTCACGCCGGCTTCAACAAAGGTATCTCCCGACCGCCGATCGACAATCTCACCGGCCTCTGGGTCGTCGACGAGGTCAACTCCCGCGTCTCCGCCCCGAATCCCGAGCTAGAACCCGAGAAGACCACGAAGTATCAGGCGCGGCTTGCGTACTATTTCAGCGGTCGTTCCCCCGGCCAGCTCAGCTTGGATTTGTCCCAAAACGAAATCACCAACTTGCGCGAAACGTTCGACTATTCCGCCGATGAGTTCGGCGTCGAGGATCCCGATTTTGCGGGCTACATCTTCCGGGCGACGCGCAACAACTCCCAGCTCCGGAAATTCCGGAACATGGAGCTGTCCTACAACCAGACGCTCGGCTTTTTGCCGCACGAGATGCTGCGCGGGATCAGCTATAATCTCGCTTACACCCGCACCTATGCGAACGCCCGCCGCGGCGGACTCGCGCCGCACCGCGTCTCCTCGCGCCTCGGTTACGCCTACAAGAATTTCAGCAGCTCCGTCGGCATGGTTTGGCGCCCGGAGATTCCGGACGGCGGCACCTATGGCCGCACGGTCGGCGAGATCACGCAGTTCGACGTTTCGCTCAATTGGAAATTGAACCGCAGGCTGACCGCCTACGTGCAAATTCGTAACCTCACCGGCATGCCTGTCCTCTGGTATGAGTCGCCGACTGGCTATGCAGAGGGCGAAAATCGCTATCTGCGGCAAATGCAGGAATACGGCGGCAATTGGGTCTTCGGTCTGCGCGGCCAGTTCTGAGCCTCGCGCGGATCGGAGGGATAGCTTCTAGCGTCAGCCTTCCGGCTGGCGCTTTTTTGTGGCTGAGCTCCAATCGGGCCCCATGGCGTCGTCATCCACCGAATCTGCACGCGTTCCCTCTCACGCGGGACGTGCCGTGGCACTCGGTGCGCTGTTGGTCCTAGCTGTCGTGATGGCCTTTGGGAGCTCACTGCGCGGCGATTTTTTGTGGGACGACGATCTCCATATCACCGCCAACCCGACGATCATTGGGCCGCTCGGATTGAAGGAAATCTGGACGACGGCGCGGGCGAATTACTTTCCGCTCGTGCTGACGAATTTCTGGGTGCAGCACGCGCTGTGGGGGCTGAATCCCCTCGGTTACCACCTTGTGACGCTCGCGTGCCATGTGCTCGCGGCGCTCTTGCTCTGGCGGGTGCTGGTGCAACTGCGCGTGCCCGGGGCGTGGTTCGGCGCGGCACTCTGGGCACTGCATCCTGTGCAGGTCGAGTCGGTGGCATGGATCTGCGAATTGAAGAATACGCAGTCGGCGGTGTTTTTTCTCGCGGCCATCGGGTGCTGGCTGAAGTGGTCGTGCGCGGGTAGCGGCGAGCACCAGCAAGCCGGCCAACCACGGCTCGCTGGCGCTCGCCGCTACTATGGTTTCGCTCTGGTCTGTGCCCTCCTCGCGATTTTGAGCAAACCCTCGACGGTGATGCTCCCGGTGGTGCTCGCGCTCTGTGTCTGGTGGCAGCACCGCCGACTGACGTGGCGCGATCTCGGGGCGCTGGTGCCCTTCTTCGTGTTTTCAGCCGTGGCGGCGGCGTGGACGATTTGGGAGCAGCGGGTGAATTCCGGCGCGGCGGGCGCTGAGTGGTCGCAGACGTGGCCGGAGCGTTTTGCCATCGCGGGCCGGGCGGTCTGGTTTTACCTGGGAAAACTCGCTTGGCCGGCGGAGCTGATTTTTATCTATCCGCGCTGGCAGATCGACACCGCGCAGCCCCTCGTATTTGCGCCGCTCGTCGCGCTGCTCGCGGTGGTGGGGGGGCTGTGGTGGTGGCGCGCCAGCGCGCTACGCCCGGTGTTTATCGCGGCGATTTATTTCGGCGCGTTGCTCTTTCCGGTGCTCGGATTCTTCAGCGTCTTCTTTTTTCGGTATTCTTTCGTGGGCGATCATTTTCAATACCTCGCAAGCATGGGGCCGTTGGCCTTGGTTGGGGCGGGGCTGACGGTGGGACTGGAGCGCATGAGCCCGGCCGGCGGCTGGGCCTACCAGCTGAGGGGCAGCGTGCCGGTGGGAGTACTCGTGGTGCTGGGGGTGATGACGTGGCGAGAGAGCGGGCAGTATCTCAACAAAGAAGCCCTCTGGCGCACCACGCTCGCGCGCAATCCCGACGCCTTCATGGCGTGGGCAAATCTTGGTGACACCCTTGCCCAACAAGGTCGGCAGCACGAGGCGATCCTCGCGTTTCGCCGCGGCCTGCAGCTGCGCCCGGACGATCCTCCGGTGCACAACGATCTCGGCTGCGCGCTCGTCGCCATCGGTCAGCCGCAGGCGGCGATTCCCATTCTCGAGCGCGCTCTGCAACTCCGGCCCGGATTCGGGGAAGTGCACAATAATTTGGGCAATGCCTTTAGCCGGGTCGGCTGCGGCGATGACGCGATCCGGCACTACGAAGAAGCGATCAGGCTCAAGCCCGCGTACTTCGAAGCGCTCGACAACCTCGGGTGCGAATTGGTTCTGAAGGGCCGACTCCCCGAGGCGATTGTCCGGTTCGAAGAGGTGATTCGGCTTTCGCCTGACTCAGTCAAATACCGCCGCAATCTGGGTGCGGCGCTTACTCGGGCGGGACGTTTGCCGGAAGCGATTGTCCAGTTTGAACACGTGGCGCGTCTCGATCCGGCGACCCCCGCGTCGCACGCGGTGCTGGGGAACGCGCTGGCGGCGGCGGGGCGATGGGACGAAGCGCTCGCGCGATTTCAGAGCGCGCTGCGGCTCGCACCCGGCGACGCGGATCTGCACGGGAACGTCGGCGTGGCGCTCGGCACGCTGGGGAAATATCCGGAGGCGGTCGTGGCGTTGCAGGCCGCGATCCGACTGCGCCCCGACTTGATTGCCGCGCACAACAACCTCGCGCAGATCCTGCGCTCGCTCGGAAAAAATCTCGAAGCGGCCCATCACTACGACGAAGCCGAGCGTCTGCGCCAACAGGCGTCGCGCCCGCGATAGAGGGTTGAGCCCCGGCCCGTGGTTGTAGGCCCGGCCGGTGGTTGTAGGCCCGGCCGGTGGCCGGGTGCTCGGCTTGGGCTCCCCGATTGCGCGCCCGCTCGGCGGATGGAGGGGTTGGCGCGCGGGGCGTCTGCGGGGTGGGAGTCGAACGGGCGGAGAAAGGAGCGGCGGTTCCCGCACCGTCCCAGCGCCAAGCCAAAAAAGACGGTTGAGAAACCGCCCTCTGTGGAGCCGCACGATCGCAGCGGGCCGAGAAATTCGGTGGCGTCGGACGGACCGCGGATTTGTGCTGAAGCCGTTCGGCCTCCGTCCTGCTACCTCACGCTCCGATGAAAATACCTCGGAGAGCGCGGAGGCACGGAGGGATTGAGGTAGCTCTCGTTGCAGGCTTTCGGCCGCGTGGTTGTCGCCACCTGCAAGGCTCGGAACGTGTGCCCTGCGCACTCAGAGACCGACTTCAGAAATAGGCGAATCGAAGCGGGCATCCGGTTGCGACGATGTGCTCAAGGGCCGGTTCCCGAGGCGATTTTGACCCTGCGGCGGCGTCAGAAGCGTAGCGGTTTGAGTGCCGTCATCACACTCCGGTCGGCGGCGGTTTCGGCGAAGGTGATGGCTTGGAAGCCGGCTTCGGTGAGGAGGGTTTCCATCTCGGAGGTCGCGTAGCATCTGCCCTCCGTGACACTCATCAGGAGGGCGGAGTAGGCGGCGACGGGAAGGGGGCCGGTTTTCTCGGCGTTGAGGTGGGCGTCGTGGATCACGAGCAGGCCGCCGGGGGGGAGCGCAGCGTAGGAGGCGGCGAGGAGCGGGCAGACTTTGGCGACGTCCCAGTCGTGGAGGACATTTGAAAAGAGGTGGATGTCGTGGTCGCGGGGGAGCGGGTCGGTGAACATGTCGCCGGCGACGACAGAGACGCGGTCGGTGTAGCCGCGTTTTTCGATCATGCGACGCGCGATGCCATCGACGGGCGGGCGTTCGAAGACGGTGGCTGTGAGGTGCGGATGATGCGCGGCAAGCGTGCAGGCGTAGATGCCGGAGCCACCGGCGATATCGAGGAGGCGCGTGCGGCCGGCGGCGGGGATATTTTTTGCGAGCGCGGGGCCGAGCGTGAAACCGCGGCAATCCATCGCGGCGGTGAACGTGGTCGCGAACTCATCGGTGAGCATCGCTTCAGTCCAAGTTTTTTCGTTTTTGTAGCTCGCCCAATTCGCGGGTTTATCGGTGCGGAGGATCGTGATGAAGTCTTTCACCACGGGCCGTTCTTTCGTCGAGACGTAATAGGGGCCGAGAAAAAACGGGGAGGTGCTCACGAGGTATTCGCGGGCGATCGTGTTGACGTGGAAGACTGCTGAAGCGGAGGCGTCGGTGCGGCGGATGAAGTTATTCGCGACGAAGAGCGTGAGCATGACGTCGGTCGGGCGCTCGGTGATACCGAAGTGGCGGCAGAGCGTGGCGAGGTCGGAGGGATGCGCGGCAAGCCAAGTGAAGAGATCGAACTCGGTGATCGCAGCGGTGAGAAGATCGGCCGCGTAGAGGCCATCGCGGTAGCGATAGACGGACGTGGGGTCGGTGGAGGGCGTGAGGGTGAGGTCGAGCATGGTGAGAGGAGGAGCCCACGGAAGACACGGAATACACGGAAACCAAACCCTGCCTTCGATGGATTTCTTCCGTGTGTTCTGTGTGTTCCGTGGGCCAATCAGGGCGGGTCTGAGACCTCGCCCTATTTTATTTCCACGCTTCGTCGAAGAAGCCGGCGGTCGCGATTTTGCCGGGCCAGCGGGGGCCGGCGGGTTCGCGGAGATCGATGATGGCGTAGTCGGGGAGCTTCGGCGTCTGGAGGGAATTGGTGCCGTAGGCTTCGTCGCGAAGATCGATGCCGCTATTCAAGACGATGTAGCGCCGCTGCGTGCTGAGGGGATTGGGAAAAACGAGGACGGGAGCGTGGTGGGCGGCGTCGTAGGACTTGCCTTGGAAGGTGAGGCTCTGCGCATTCCATGTGAGCGGAAGTTTTTTGCTCGCGAGGATTTTGGCGATGACGGCGTTGGAGGAGGCATCGCCCCAGAGGATGAGGTGTTGGCTGTCGAGGTCGGCGGCGGTGATCGCGGTGTCTTCTTTCACGATCAGTTCGCCGCGGAAAATGTCGCGCCACATTTTTGTCGCGTGGGCGAGTTCGGCGGTGGCCCAGGCGCCGACTTTGGCATTGAGCGGTTGGCCGGTGGGGCGGACGAAGACGAAGGGGTCCATGAACGCATCGTTGATGGGGCCGCTGAGGCCGGGCATTTTGCGGGTTTGTTGGCGCCAGCGTTTTTCG
>CAMCHO010000194.1 GCA_945874455.1 Opitutus sp. GAS368
AAGGATCAGGCCTTGCGCTTGGGGTTTACGGCACGCTAACGGCGCGCACCTTGGCGCGATCATCGCTCGCAAACCCCGGCTCGGATCCGATCCCCCTGAGAATCCCGTTTCCTATCGGCCCCCGCCCCAAAATCGGTTTTTGGCCGCGACAGAAAAAACCACCCGCATTTTGCGCAGGAACGTTTTCCGGATCCTGTTTCTTAGGATTAAAGCCAGGCCTTCCCTCCGTCGGGAGCTTTCCATTGTTTCCAACCGCAATCATTACCTCAGGAGTAAACAGCACCCCGCCTTGTGTTTTGTTCTAAGTGGTCCAAGTCCGTGAGTCCGGTCAGAGTCACGCCATAAAAGACTTGAGTTGTCCGTGGACGAGTGAGACCGATGCGGCCCGATTGAGCGCACTTGAAAACCATGAATCACCGTAAATTATTCAACCTCGGCTTAAGCAAATTTATTCGCTGGGCTTGCTTGTTGTGCAGTGTTCTCGCGGCCAACACAGCGGTGGCACAGAATCCTCCGAATGCTCTCTCTAATCTTTCGGTTCGCACCGCCATGGCTTCAGGACAAACCATCATTGTCGGCGCGGTCGCGAATGGCCCTAAGAATATTTTAGTCCGGGCCGCTGGGCCAGCCCTGAGCTCTTTTGGGCTTGGGGGTATGGTGGACCCACGATTGGAGCTTTACGCTTCCAACAACTTACTTTTGGCGGCAAACGACGACTGGAATCCCGCGTCAGCTTCAGTTTTCAGCTCCGTCGGAGCATTTCCGTTTCCTTTGGGCTCGAAAGATTCAGCACTCAATCAGAGCGTGAGTGGCTCGTTTACGGTTCAAGCCAGAGGAACGGGGCCCGGAACACTGCTCATCGAACTTTACGATGCTACCAATGGAACCGCCTCACGACTTGTGAACATCTCCACGAGGAGCAAGGTCGGCACTGGCAGCGATATTCTTATCGCGGGATTTAATCTAGCCGGGAGGGGCACTCGGCCGCTCGTGATTCGAGGGATTGGTCCGGGGCTCAGCCCATTTGGCGTTACTGGCTTACTCAGTGACCCCACGCTGCAGGTATTCGATGACGCTAATCGACTGGTGGCATCAAACGACAATTGGAATACTTCTTTAGCATCAACGTTTACTTCTCTTGGTGCCTTCGGTTTGCCGGAAAACAGCAAGGATTCGGCCCTCCTCGCGACTCTCAATGCGGGAGCTGCCTACACCGTTTGGTTGTCTGGTGCAGGCGGTGGAGTGGGTGAAGCTCTTTTGGAAATTTACGAAGTGCCTGATCTTGTTGGCAACGGTTCGACCGACATTGCTGCTGGCGACAAGCAGCCACCGAGCCCGGCCAATGGTTATACCGGCCTAGCGGCCGACGTACTGCAGATCCAGCAGTTCGCCCCCAATCCCCGCAGTGATGAGGAGTGGTATCGCACCGGCAGAACACTGGTGGTGGATCACAAGAATCCCGACATCCTCTACATCAGCGTCGAATATCGCGGCATTTTTAAATCACTGGACGGCGGCAAAACCTGGCAGCAGAAAACCAAGGGCATTAAGGTCTATGCCCGCACCGATGACAAAACGAAGGGCGCTTATGGCGAATACCCGGTGATCAAGATGAATCCAGCCAATCCGTTGCACCTGGTAGTCGGGTTGAGCGGCCCCGGTGGTGGCTTCCTGCATCCTGATCTACCCAACTCGCAAGTGGGCGGTGTTTATCAAACCCTTGATGGCGGCGAGAACTGGCAGTTGATGATCACCGACAAGATGAACGTATACGTGACCGACGTTGCGTTTGATCCGGTGAATCCCGATACGATCTATTACTCGACAGCCTCGAATCCCGCCTCGTGGGGCGGCGCCGACCAGACGAAGCTGTTTGTTGAGAAAGGCCTGATCTACAAAACCACCGATCGTGGTAAAACTTGGGTAGAGTTGCCGACGGGCATCGGCCAGAATTCCAGTGTATCCAATATTCTGATCAATCCGTTACAAACCAACCAGATCAACGCACCCACCTTCTCGGCGGGACGGCAGTCGGCCGACGGCAGCGGCACCGGTGTCAGCACCGGCAAGGACACCACGGTGCCGCAGCTCGGGGTGCTGACGTCTGCCACCGGCGGCACTACCTGGGAGTCGCTGAAGCCGACGGACAATCCGCCACTGCGGAAAGGCTTTGCGTCAGCCAATAACTGGCAGTTCCAGTACTTCGTGCCGTCGCAGACCGCCAGCAGCGGCCAACCGAAGGGCCTGTTCAGCGGCGATGGCGGCAAGACCTTCACGCCAACCTCCTACCTGGACATTGTGACCTACGATCCGTTCGACGGCACCGGTCAGCATGCCATCGGTTACTCCACCGTGCTGTGGACACCGAGCGACGCCAAATTCACGCTGTACGAATCATTTGACGGCGGCAAGAGCTGGCAGCCGCTAGGCAAACTGCCGATTGAAATCGTTAACCCCAACTTCGTCAAAACCAGGCCGAGCAGCATCGTGTGGGGGCCGCAGAACAAGCACACGATCTACATGAGTGGTGCCGGCGGCCTGGTGTGGAAATCGACCGACCTTGGTACCAGCTGGACCAAGCTGCTGGATTACACGCAATTGCCTTTGTGATCGGGCAACGCCGCCGTTTCTGAGTGCGTGAACTCAAAGTAAGGTTCCATTACGCTTATTCCATTACGCTCTAGGGGAGGCGGCGGCGATCCCAGCGCCGGGAGCCCAGCAGGGAGCGACGCTGGGATCGCCGCCTTTTGGCCCAATCCGAGCGACAGAAATTATGCACAGTAGCCAAGCAGCCTCCACGACCGCCACCACTGAAAATCCGCTTCCCTATTAGTTCGCCAGCCGCGCCGCCGCCCCGGTCTCGTAGCGTTCAATCCAGGCGCGGTGCCAGGTGCCGTAGTCACCCGTCTCGATGTGCGCTCGAGCAGACGCCATCAGGTCGAGGTAGAAACTGAGATTGTGGAGCGTCAGCAACGTGCAGCTCAGGATTTCCCCCGCGACTGTCAGGTGCCGCAGATACGCCCGGGAGAAGCGCGCCGTGTAGTTCCCAGAGCCCTCGCCGCTCTCGACGATCGGCTTCGCGTCGGTGCGGTATTTCTCGTTGCGCAAGTTCATCGGCCCGTCGGGCGTAAAAACCAAGCCGTTGCGTGCCACGCGGCTCGGCAGCACGCAGTCAAACATGTCCACCCCGAGCGCCACCATCTTCAACAGCTGCGGCGGCGTGCCGAGCCCCATCGTGTAGCGCGGCTTGTCCGCCGGCATGAAGGGCGTGGTCGCCGCCACCTGCTTCAACATCTCCGGCTCCGGCTCGCCCACACTCACGCCGCCCACCGCGTAACCCGGAAAATCCAACGCCGCCAGCGACTCCGCCGCCTCCCGCCGCAAATCGTCAAACGTCGAGCCCTGCACGATGGCAAACACGTGGTGACCGTTCGCGAGAAACCCGCTATCGGTGGCGATCTGTTTGCACTGCCCCGCCCACTGGTAGCTGCGCGCGACCGCTTTCGCGCAAGCATCCCGCTCGCAAGGCCACGGCGGACACTCGTCGATCACCATCGCAATATCAGAGCCGAGATTCTGCTGGATCCCCATGACCTCCTTCGGGCCGAGGAAAAGTTTCTTGCCGTCGAGGTGTGATTGAAACGCCACGCCGTCGTCCCGGATGTCGCGCAGCTTCGCCAACGAAAACACTTGGAACCCGCCGCTGTCCGTGAGGATCGGGCCGTCCCAGTCCATAAATTTATGCAAGCCGCCCAGATCGCGCACCAGTTCGCTGCCGGGCCGTAAGTTGAGGTGATACGTGTTCCCGAGGATGATTTGCGCGCCGATTTCCTTGAGATGCGCCGGCGTGAGCGATTTCACGGTGCCCTGCGTGCCGACCGGCATGAAGATGGGCGTCTCAATCGTGCCGTGTCGCGTTTGCAACCGCGCACGCCGAGCGGCCGTGACTGTGTCGGTCTTTAGAAGCTGGAAGTGATCAGGCATCGTACCCCCCACCCTGCCCGACGCTTGACCCCGCGGTCAATCCACGAGGTAATATCCGCTCATACCGTGCTTCTCGTCATCGACAACTACGACTCCTTTACCTTCAACCTCGTCCAATATTTTGGGCAGTTGGGCGTGGCGCAGCGCGTGTTCCGCAACAACGAGATCACGCCGGCCGAGGCGCTCGCGCTCAACCCCGACCGCGTCCTCCTTTCCCCCGGCCCCTGTTCGCCGCGCGAAGCCGGCGTCACCCTCGACATCATCCGCGCCTTCGAGGGCAAGAAGCCCATCCTCGGCGTCTGTCTCGGCCACCAGTCGATCGGCCACTACTACGGCGGCAACGTGATCCGCGCTTCGCGTCTGATGCACGGTAAGACTTCGCCGATCCTCCATCAGGACACCGACGTGTTTCGAGGCATGCCCCAGGGCTTCGCCGCCACGCGTTACCACTCGCTCCTCGTCGAGCGCGCCACTTTCCCCAAGGACCTCGCAATCACCGCCGAGACCGCCGAGGGCGAGGTCATGGGCCTGCGCCACCGCACGCTGCCCGTCTGGGGCGTGCAATTTCACCCCGAATCCATCGCCACCGAGGGCGGGATGAGGATTCTTCAAAACTTTCTCTCGCTGAACTAGTCTTCTTCTCATGCGCTGCCCAAAATGCACCTCTATCGAGGACAAAGTGATCGACTCCCGCATCAGCAAGGAGGGCTCGACCATTCGCCGCCGCCGCGAGTGCCTCGAATGCAGCCACCGCTACACTACGACTGAGGCCGTCGTCCGTGACGGTGTGGTCGTCATCAAGCGCGACGGTCGCCGCGAAGAATTCGATCGCGAAAAGCTCGTCCACGCCGTCCGCGCCGCCTGCCACAAACGCCCTGTCGATCTCGAGCAGATCACCATGCTAGTCGACGACGTCGTCGATGCCCTCGAAGCGCAGTTTGAAAGCGAAATTCCTTCCCGGGCCATCGGCGAAGGTGTCATGCAACGCCTCCGTCACGTCGACCAAGTCGCTTACGTCCGCTTCGCGAGCATCTACAAACAATTCCGCGACGTCGCCGAATTCGTCGACGAAGTGAGCGCCCTCGGAAAATCGAAATCTCCGGCCACGAATTAAACCGCTCATCCGCGCTCATCTTAGCTTCTTCGTTGCCACACGGTAACGCCGATGAGCGACGATGAGCCGTTCAACTCGGCGGTTCCCCGCGATGCCCCCCTCTTCCCGCGACGACCTGCGCCGCCTGCATTTCATCGACGCCCTCTTCGCGCACGTCACCGGTCACGACCTCTACCTCGCGAACCAAATCAAAGGCGCGATCACCTTCAGCCTCGCCGAGCTCGAGACCCAGACCGCCGCGCACCCCGAGTTCGCCGCCACCTTCGACGCCGCGTTCAACGCCGCCGCCGCCGACCTCCTCGCGAAACTGTTCACGGGCCTCCCCCGCCATGGTTTTTTCCATTGGGACGCCTCGCTCACGCTCGCCGCCGCGACCCCGCTCTTCACCCGGGCCGAGATCATGACGGGCCTGAAACACCTCGCGCCCTACCGCGAGTCCACACTGCTCGTCACCAACCTCCGCCCCGCCCTGATCCCGCCCCACCGCCGCGCGACGCCCCGCCGCCAACGCGACTACGAAGAAGCCCTCAGATTCATCCGCGCCCTCACCGCCGCCCGCACTGTCCGCGGCACCACTCTGCAACTCCTGCTCTTATAACCGCGAGAAGCGGTGAGTGAGTGGCGAACCTTCGGACGTCCTCCAGCACACGGCGATTGCCGGCTGCTCGCTACCCGCTACTCACTCTCCGTTCCTCTCCGATGAAAACCATCTTCCAACGCATCATCGACCGCGAAATCCCCGCCAAGATCGAACACGAAGACGACCTCTGCGTCGTCCTCCACGACATCCAGCCGCAGGCCCCCGTGCACCTGCTGATCGTCCCCAAAAAGCTGATTCCACGCCTCTCCGCTGCCACGCCCGCCGACGAACCCATCCTCGGCCACCTGCTCTCGGTCGCGAACGTCGTCGCAAAAAAACTCAACCTTGCCGCCGGCTTCCGCCTCGTGATCAACAACGGCCCCCACGCCTGCGAATCCGTTCCTCACCTCCACGTGCACCTGCTCGCCCAACGGCAGATGACGTGGCCGCCAGGCTGAGGTCGCACGCGCTTTCCACCCCGCCCCCGGCGCTGCCGGCTGGGGTTCACCCGTGGCGTCCTTCGTTTGTGCGTCACCCCGGTGGTCCGTCGCCCCACATCGCTTCGCACCCGCTAACCAAGCCGCATTTTATCGCCTGAATCCGCACCTCGTCCCCGCCGCCGCGACCGTCGTTTTGGCCCGGCGAGCCCACCGCCAGCTCGGTCGCCACGACTTCAACCGCTCGTGGAGGGTGGTCTGGCCTGATCCGAACACGGAAAGCCTGCTCGATCTGCGCAAATCTCGGCGAGCCGCAGCATCGCCACCTAACAGCACGAAAGGGGACTGGGGTATCGAGCCACTCTCTCCTCAATCGCGGATGCGCGATAAAATATAGGCTCCGCGTTGATCGGTCGCCAGCGGATCGCCGCCAAAACGGTGAGTGATCCGGTAATTTTGATTCACCCACTCGATGATTTGCCGCCCAGCTCCGTCGCGTTCGCCGTAGCGCACGATACCGAAATCACCCAAACCAAAACGCGAAATGACGACCACACGATCCGGCGGGCGTAAGCGCAAAGCGTCGACAATCCCTTTTTCACGCCCTGCTTCTGTCGTGAATGAATAGTATTGGAATTGCGGCAGCGGACTGCGCAACCGCGCCAAGTAATTCACCATGCTGCCCTCCGGGAGAGCGAGCAGCGTCGTCTCACGCGGAAGTTCACGTAATACTCCGAGCACGTCGTTCATCAGCTGACCACTGGCCTCGATCTCCGGCTCAAAATGATAAAATCGATCGCGCGCGTCCGCGACAGCCAACGTTTGCCAGGAATAGTAGTCATGCGCGCGTTTGCCGGCCCACCACAGCCCCGGGGCAAAAAGTGCGGCCGCAATGAACGCAACTGTCGCGCGCCGCCACCTTGTTCCCGGCAGCCATTCCGCGGCCTCCGAGCAGATGATTGCCGTCGCGACCATCCCAGCCAACGCAGCTTGGAAAAAACCAAACTGAACAATTCGCCCGTTCAGAAACATTCGCGCCATCATCGCCACCGCACCGGCCGTAATCAGAATCCGCCAATCCGCCTGCGGTTCGCGGATAGACCCTGCCTTCGATGCACTTTGACCACCGCGCCAAAACCTGAAGGTGACATAGCAGAGCAGCAGTCCTAGCAAACTCCTCCCAGAGGATCCCCAGTCCGCCGAGAGTCCCGCGACCAACGCCGCCGCAGTGGCAAACGACAACACGACTAGCTTCGAGGCACCCGACCTGAGCAGGCCAACCGCCACCAAGACGCCGAGCACACCGATGCATGTTACGACCAGTGCGGTCTTGTGCAGATGCTGCGCCAAGTTCGCCCACGGCGAGTCAAGCCCGATGAATGAGAGTTGATAATTCTTCGCCAAAATATCGGGCATGATGAGCAAACTCCACCAAGCCCGACCCGCCGCACTCAGCGCCTCGAGCGGCGGAAAATACCTCATGAAATAGCAGGTAAACACCGCCGTCGGCACCAGCGCCGCCACCGCAAAGACCAGCACGCTCATCCCGCCTCGCTGCGGCCACTGCCGTCGGCGCAGGATCACCGCAGTCACCACCAACACCGCAGCTGCAAAAATGAACTCCGGCTTCAAAACGAGCGCGAGCCCCACCAAACCACCCGCCACGCCACCCCACCCCAGGCCTGGCACTTTCACCCAACGCCCCACCGCCCAGATCAGTCCAAGGGTCACCAACATCCCATGAGTCGCCTCATGCGAGTAGGGCAACGCATAGTTAAAAATATTAATGTCGAGCAGTGGACAGAACGCGAAAAACGTCACGAAGACCACACTCGCCCCCAGCGCCCCGACCGCGCCCCACGCTCGCCGGAACAAGAGATAGGCGAGGCCCAGGATCCCCGCAAAAATCACCAAATTCGCCACTGCCAACACCATCATCCCCGGTCCAAACACTTTGAACAACACCGCATTGAAATATTGCGACAGCGGTCCGTAGACATCATCGACGTCCTGATAAAGCACCGCTCCCTCCGAGAGCCGCCACGGCGTGTAAAGCTCGCGGCCCGAATCCACAATCGGGTGACACCACTTCCGCCACGAGAGCACGATGAAATACACGGTCGTCGTGATCACCGTGAGAATTCCGGCCGCCTCGAGCCACTGCCCATTCATGGCGGCGGGGGCTCGGGTGGTGCCAGCATTCTCAGGCTCGCTGGCAGGCTGTGGGCCCCTCGCCGGCCCAACTGATTTTCGGTTAACGTGATCGCTCGTCATCGGACGCCACCTTGCGGAGTGCCTCGCTTTGCTGCCACAGAATTTATCCTCGGGATCAAGATCATCGCATCCGTCCATCGGTATCGTCTCCCCCCACTGTCCGATCCCAAAATCCCGCAACGAATCCTCGCCCGCCGCGTTTTGCCACCCACGTACTTTCCATGAAAACTCTTCACCCTTGGCTTTTGCTGCTCGCCCTGCTCGCTCCGCTCACCCGCGCCGCAACCCCGGCTCCGCGTCAAATGGAAAACCTCGGTCGCGGCGTCGTCGCCCTCAAATCCGAGGAGCGTAAAATCTTCATCTCCTGGCGCGTCCTCGGCACCGACGCCAGTGCCCTGACCTTTAATCTCTACCGCTCCGCCGGCACTGCGCCCTCTGCCGCCCCCGAAAAGCTCAATGTCGCCCCCATTGCCGGAGCGACCCACTTCCTCGACACCAGCTTCAACGCCTCCGTCGCCAACACCTACTTCGTCCGCCCCGTCCTTGCCTCCGTCGAGCAAGCTCCGAGCGCCCGCTTCACCGTCGCCGCCAACGC
>CAMCHO010000195.1 GCA_945874455.1 Opitutus sp. GAS368
CAGATTACGCGCAATCCATCCGGAATCGCCTCGGCTTTCACGTGGAGCCCGGATGGGCGCGCGATTGCGCATGTCATGGACGGCGGCGTGTGCGTGACCGACGTGGCGAGCGGGGCGACGCGGCGATTGACGTCGGCCAACGCCGCGCCGGCGCTGCCGTTCGCCTGTGTGTTTTCGCCGGACGGGCGGCACATTGCCTTCATGCGGAGTGTGGCGAATGGCGGTGGAGTCTTCACGCAAATCTTCGCTGTCGCGGTGGCTTCGCGCGAGTGAGCTCAATCGCCCAAAAGATTCCGCCTTGATTTGCCGGGTAGCTGCGAGCGCCAGCGAGTGGTGATCCGTCCACTCGCTGGCGCTCGCGGCTACCGAAACGTCCCGAGTGCAAAGGACGTTGGTCTGAGCTCAAGATCGCACTGCACGGAGGCTTGGCTGGGCTCCTCGGTCGACTGATTTCTTCTGAAGGGTGTTTTTCTTGTCCAAGATCGGGTAATCAATGTTGCAGTCTTTTGCCGTTCACTTCCCTTTTCGATCGTTCTGAAAAGGGGTGTCCTCAACGTGACCCCCGACCCCACTTCCCTATGAAATCTCCCTGTGCTTCTGTGTATCGTTTTCTCTTCAGTTTGCTGCTGGCCGCCGCCGGCGTACTGGCGCCCGCGGCATTGTCGGCACAGAGCGCCGCGGTGGGCATGATCGAGGGGCGCGTGTTGAACGCGCGTAACGGCGAATACGTGGCGAGTGCGCGCATTACCGTCGAGGGTGCCTCGCTCGAAACCCTGACCGAGGCGGATGGATCGTTTCGCCTGTCCCGGGTGCCGGCAGGGAGGGCGCGGGTGACGATTTTCTACACGGGATTGTTGCCGCAGACGATGGCGATCACCGTGGCCGCCGAGCAGACGGCGCGGTTGGATGTGACGCTAGGTGGCCCGGATTCGGCGGTGGATGGGGCCGTGGTGAAGCTCGATGAGTTCCGCGTGGCTACGAGTCGAGAAATGGACGCTTCGGCCCTCGCGATCAACGAGCAGCGGTTTGCATCGAGCATCAAAAATGTCCTTTCGACGGAAGAGTTCGGAAACGTCGCCGAGGGCAACGTCGCAGAATTCCTGAAATTTTTGCCGGGCGTCACGATCGACTATACGGGTGGCAATGCCCGCGATATTTCCATCAACGGCGTGCCGTCGAACAATGTGCCGGTGACGCTCGACGGCTTCAGCATCGCTTCGGCTCCGGGTAACGCGACGGGCCGGTCGGTCGCGTCCGACATGATTTCGATCAATAATCTCTCGCGGATCGAAGTGTCGTATTCGCCGACGCCGGAGTCGCAGGGCTCGGCGCTGGCCGGGTCGGTGAACATGGTGCCGCGCAGTTCGTTTGAGCGCGTGAAGCCGCTGTTGAATGCCAGCGTGTATGTGATTACCCGCGACAATGCGCGTGACCTCGATAAAGTTCCTGGTCCGAGGCCCAGTGCGACGCGCAATGTGCATCCGGGGTTCGACTTCGCCTATGTGGCACCGGTGAGCAAGACGTTTGGTTACA
Organism: Opitutus sp. GAS368; assembly: GCA_945874455.1. Taxonomy (GTDB): domain Bacteria; phylum Verrucomicrobiota; class Verrucomicrobiia; order Opitutales; family Opitutaceae; genus GAS368. The sequence goes on from CAMCHO010000195.1 coordinate 1,534, forward strand.
CGCTCTCCGCCGGCACCTCGACCAACTACTCGCCGCAGGACAATAGTCAGAACAATGCTTGGCGTGGTGTTGGCACGGCCACCAACGGCACCACATTCCCGCACACGACCCCGGGAAATCCCTACCTCACGGGTTATCAGGTGCAGGATGCGCCGAAGGTCACGACCCGCCGCTCCATCGGAGCCAGCATCGACTACAAGTTTACGCCGCACGACCGCGTGACATTCGGTTTCCAGTATTCCTCGTTTGACGGGCAATACATTGTGTCGAGCGCCAACTTCAACCTCGGCTCCGTGCGCGTCGGCGATTTCACGACCACGGCGACGCAAGGAGGAGCGGGCGCCGGGATTCTCCAATCAGTCCACCAAGAACGGAATCGTTTCAATCGGACGCGCATGCCAACGATCGTGTGGCGGCATGACGGGCCCGTCTGGAAGGCGGACGCTGGGCTCGGCTATTCGTTGCAGGACGACGGCAATCCGGACACCGAGCAGGGCTACTTCCGCAATGTCACGATGCAGCGGTCCAACGTGACGATCGCGTTCAAGGATATTTTCTATCTGCGGCCGAATGAGATCACCGTGCGTGACGGCCCGACCGGAGCACTGGTGGACCCCTACGTGCTTTCGAGTTATTCGCTGGTGTCGGCGACCACGCAGGTTGACACCAACATCGACCGGCAAAAGACGGCCTACGGCAGCTTGCGGCGCGATTTTTTCACTCCGATTCCCTTCACGTTGAAGACGGGCTTTGATGTCCGGCAGACGATCCGTGACAACCGCGGCGGGACGATGACGACCAATTACGTCGGTCCGGATGGACGGGGCAGTGTCGTACCGTTGGGTAACGATGACAGCCCGGTGCCGTTCTTCGACCCGATTTACTCGCAGCGGATTATGCCCTTCGGCTTTCCGCGGCTGGAGGTGCCCAGCAATCGCAAAATCTACGAGTATTCGGTGGCCAACCCCACGCAGTTTACGCGCAACGAAAATACGAACTATCGCGCGTTGGTGTCAGCGTCGCGGCACTCCGAAGAGATCATTTCGTCACTCTACGTCCGGGGCGATGTGAGTCTCCTGAGTAACCGATTGAAATTGGTGAGTGGAGTGCGGGCCGAGCAGACGAATGCACAAGGTGAGGGTTCGCTCAGCGATCCCACCCGCAACTATCAGCGCAACGCGAGCGGCCAAATTCTCCGCAATGCTGCCGGGCAGCCCCTGCTGATTGTGCCGGCGACTAACGCGTTGGGGGTCTCGCAGCTGACGTTCCTCGACCGGGGTGCCCGCACGGAAAAAGAGTATTTGCGGCTCTTCCCTAGCCTCAACGCGAGCTACAACCTCAAGGAGAATTTGATCGCTCGAGCCGCGTATTATCATTCGGTCGGTCGGCCTGATTTCATCCAATACTCGGGCGGTGTGAATTTGCCGGATACGGGTAATCCTCCGTCCCCCGGCAATCAGATCAGTGTGAACAACGCGGGGATCAAGGCGTGGAATGCGCGCACGGTCAACGTGCGGCTGGAAAGTTATTTCGAGGGGGTCGGGCAATTTGCGATCGGTGCGTTCCGGCGGGAGATCCAGGATTTTTTTGGTGCCACCGTATTCACGCCAACGCCGGAGTTTTTGGGGCTCTATGGTTTGGACCCGACGGTTTACGGCGGCTACGACGTGTCGACCCGGCACAATGTTGCCGGCATAGTCCGGACCGAGGGTTGGGATTTCAATTACAAGCAGGCGCTCACTTTTCTGCCCGCGTGGGCGCGTGGGGTGCAGGTCTTCGCCAACGGGAGTGCGCAACGCGTGACCGGCGACGACACGGTGTCGTTTGCTGGCTTCATCCCTCGGAGCGGGAGCTGGGGCGTCAGTGTGACCCGGCAGAAGTATAACGTGCGGGTGAACTGGAATTATCGCGGCCGGTCGCGGAATAATCTGGTGCAGGGAAACAGCATCGAGCCAGGCACGTTTAATTGGACCTCGAAGCGGCTCTACGTCGACGTGGTCGGCGAATACAAGCTCTGGAAGCAGACCGCCTTCTTCTTCAACCTGCGCAATGTCGGCGATGCGACGGAAGACGTGAAGATTTTCGGCCCGAGCACGCCCGAGGTGGCCCGATTCCGGACGCGCGTCGACTACGCGTCGCTCTGGACGTTTGGGATCAAGAGCACGTTCTGACCGCAGGGACGGCGATCATCGATCGCGGATCGCCCAGGTTAGCGAAGCGGCGTGATGCGGAGATCGCGGATGACGAGGTGCGAGCGCACGGTGCGAATCGCGAACCATCCGCCGGTCAGAGGGGCGGGGTCGCGGAAGGTGAAGATCTTTTCACCGTCGCGCCAATACTCGGCGATACCGTCGCGGGCGACGAGGCGGATGCGGTAGGTGTGATTGGGTGCGAGGAGAAATTTTTTCGCATTGAGGTCGTGCTCGGGCAGCAGCGGACGCTCTGAGCTGCCGTCGTAGCGACGGAAGCGAGTCGTCGCGTTCTTGTTTCCGCCGTAGCCCACGTAGTAGGTGAAGAGCGAGTCATAGTCGGAAAATTTTCCGGTGCGGGCGTGGGTCGGTGCGAAGGGCGGCGTGTCGACTGCGCGTGGGTCGACCGCCATCCAGAAGCAATTAAGATCGGAGAGGCGGTCGTGAGCTCCTCCTGCCATGACGACCGTTGCCTCGTAGGTGATCTCGACGGGCGCAGTGATTTTTTCGCGCAGCCAAATCGTGGAGCCGCCGGCGTCTTGGATGTCCAGTGCGCCCGCACGCACGGTGACGGTGCCGCCGGGCATTTGTTCGGCGGCCCAGTAAAGGAGATCACCGGTGCGGTTGACCGGTGGGGGCTCGGGTGCGGCGTTGCAGACGGCGAACGAGAGCAGAGCGAGGAATAAGACGAGTGAGCGCGATTCCATGGTTGCACGATGGGTGGGGGCCGGGAGACGTCCAGCCCGCGGTTGATTCTCGTGATAGGCGGACGATGGTCGAACGACTCGGTGGCGCTTGACGCGATCTTATGGATACGGGTTAGCGACTGAGTTTAACGTCCATCCACACGGCGAGGGTGAGGACGAGGCCGCGGGCGATGAATTTTGCCTCGGGGGATACGGCGAGGAGGGTCATACCGTTGAGCAGGGCGGTCATGATGAGCGCGCCGAGGATGACGCCCCACACCGTGCCCCGTCCGCCTTTGAGCGCCGTGCCGCCGATGACGCAGGCGGCGATGGCGTCGAGTTCCATGAGGTCGCCGACAGTGGTGGTCGACGAGCCGGAGTAGGCGGTGGTCATGAATCCCGTCAGGGCGACGGTTACGCCCATGAGCACGTAGGCGCCGATGAGCACTCGGTGGACGGCGATCCCGGAGAGGACGGCGGCCTCTTCGTTGCCGCCGATGGCGTAGAGGTAGCGGCCGAAGGGCGTGTGTTGGGTAAGGAAATACACCGTCGCGGCGGTCGCAGAGAGGATGAGGAGCGAGAGGGGCACGCCGCGAAACTGGTTGAAGAGATGGGCGACGGCAACGAGCGCAGCGGCGGTGACGAGCCATTGCGCCATCACGCGTGCGGCCGGAGGAACGGACAGGTGGTGGGTGTGGCGGGCGGCGCGGGCAAAATAAGTGAGGAGCCCCAAGGCGATGGCGACGATGGCCGCCAGGGCGAGACCGAGGTGGCTGGGGAGATAGTAGGTCGTGAGCAGCGAGTAGAGATTGTCCTGGTCGCCCCGGGAGACCGGAATGGTGGAGTTTTGGATGACGAGCCAGAACAGGCCTTTGAAGATGAGGAGGCCGCCGAGGGTAATGATGAACGACGGGATGCGTTGCTTCACGATCAGCGTGCCCATGAGCAGCCACAACACGAGGGCGGCCGTGAAGGCGGCGAGCATCGCGAGTGGAGCGGGCCAATTGTGTTGAAATACCAGCACGGCGGCGATGCCACCGATAAGACCGACGCCGCTGCCGACGGAGAGATCAATCTGACCGGTGAGCAAAATCATGAACATGCCGAGCGCGAGGGTGCCGACGATGGAGAACTCGACGATGAGCTGGGTGAGATTGCGGGGGCCAAGAAACGCGGGTTCTTTCACCGCGAAGAACACGGCAATCGCGAGGAGGGCGAAGGGGAGGGCGAGGAATTGAGGGCTGGAGCGGACGGTCATGGGGCGGGGAGGACGGTCATGGGGAGGGGAGGGAAGGCCCAAGGTCCAAGGACCAATGACCAAGGATGGGTGCATGCTGGGTCATGGGCCGAGGCGCTCTTTGCGGAGATTTAAGTCGGTGGTGCGGATGGATGCGCAGAAAATCAGATGAAGTTCTTTCGTTTCGCGCCAGAGGGCACGTGCGGTTGTTTTGTGGGAAGGCGCCGCTTTGGCGATCATACGGAGCCAGTATTTGGTTTCTTTGGCCTCCTTGCGGCAGATCGCGATTTTGTGGCGGAAGTCGCGTTTCGACTCCGCTTCGTCGGCTTCGCAATAGTTCGCGCCAATGCTCGTGCCGGCGCGGACGAGTTGGTTGATGATCGGTGCGGACACGGCGTTGGCAGGCAGCGAAAGACAGAATTCAATCACGGCTTCGCCGAAAATTGCAGTGCGTTCCTCGAGATCGTAGCTGTGATTCTTCATTGGGTATTGGTCCTTGGGCCTTGGTCATTCGCCGCGTTGCGCGGCGCCGCGGCCCATCGCAGCGGCGAGGAGTTTTTCCTGGGCGAAATCGGCGCGCGCGAATTCGCCCCCGATCCGGCCGGCGGTGAGCATAATGATGCGGTCGCTCATGCCCATGAGTTCGGGGAGTTCGCTGGAAACGAGAATCACGGCCTTGCCCTCGGCGGTGAGCCGGTTGATCAGTTCGTAGACTTCGAGCTTGGCGCCGACGTCGATGCCGCGGGTGGGTTCGTCGAGCAGTACGACGGTGGGCTCCGTCATGAGGGCTTTACCGAGGACAACTTTTTGTTGGTTGCCGCCGGAGAGACCGCCGACGCGAGCGTGTTGGTCGGGGGCTTTGAGGCGGAGGGAGGTGAAAAAATGTTGATTGGCTTCGTGCTCGGCAGGTGCGTCGATGAGGGCGAGATAGCGGGTGTAAAGCCCGTCTTGCGGTCCGCGCTTCAGGGGCGGTGTGCGCGTGAAGCGGGCGAGACTGGAGAGGGAAAGGTTGAAGCCGATGGGCTGGGGCAAAATGAGGCCGTAGCGTTTGCGGTCTTCGCTCACGAGGACGAGGCCGCGTGTGATGGCGTCGCGGGGCGTGGGAGCGGGAAAGGGTTGTCCGCGGAGCGTGACCTGCCCGGAGACGCGGTGGCCCCAGGCGCCGAAGAGGTGCATGAGGAGCTCCGTGCGGCCGGCGCCCATCAGGCCGCCGAAGCCGAGGACTTCGCCGGGGCGGAGTTCGAAAGTAATGTCGCGGAGAAACGGCGGGGCGTTTTTAGTGGGAGCGGCGGTGAGGGCGCGGACGGAGAGGATCGGCTCGCTGGCGCTCGCCGCTACGGGGCGGGGTACGGAGAGGATCGGCTTGCTGGCGCTCGCCGCTACGGGGCGGGGGACGGAGAAGATCGGCTTGCTGGCGCTCGCCGCTACGGGGCGGCGGGGGAAGAGGTCGGAGATTTCGCGGCCCACCATGTGTTTGATGATGGCGGGGATGGTCGTGTCCCGCGTGGGTAGCGTGACGATGCTCGCGCCGTCGCGCAGGACGGTGATGCGGTCGGCGAGGGCGAAGACTTCGTCGAGTTTGTGGGAAATGTAGATGCAGGCCGTGCCTTGGGCGCGCAGGCGGCGGAGGTGTTCGAGGAGGACGCCGACTTCGTGTTCGGTGAGTGCGGCGGTGGGTTCGTCGAGGACGAGGACGCGGGATCGCTTGTCGATCGCGCGGACGATTTCGACGAGTTGCTTTTGGCCGATGCCGATTTCGTGGACGGGAGTTTCAGGGGCGATGGCGAGACCGAAGTCGGCGAGGAGTACGGCGGCGTGGCGGTGCATTTCTAGCCAATCGACGCGCAGGCCGAGCGGACCGCAGCGCGGGGCACGGCCAAGGAAAATGTTTTCGGCGACGCTCAGTTCATCGATGAGCGCGAACTCTTGGGTGATGACGGCGATGCCGGCGGCCTCGGCGTCGCGGATCGAATGGAAGGCGACGGCGTGGTCATCAACGCGAAGTTCTCCCTCGTAGGATCCATGGGGATGAATGCCGGCGAGGAGCTTGATCAGCGTGGATTTACCGGCGCCGTTTTCGCCGCACAGCGCGTGGATTTCACCGGGGCGGAGGTCGAAGGCGACCGCGCGCAGGGCGGTGACGCCGGGAAATTTTTTGGTCAGGCCCCGTGCTTCGAGGAGCGGCTTGTCGAATGACGAATGACTAATGTCTAATGGCGAATGAGCGGAGGCGGCGGGCATACGGCTGTGCTTCCGGCATTAGACATTGGGCATGGGTCATTCAGCGCAGCGACGCTGCGCTGTGGAAGCCGTCGGCGATGACGGTCGCGGCGAGGTTGGCTTTGTCGACGCTGATGACCTTTTCGAAAACGGAAGGGACCTGTTTCGCACCGTTATCGAGGGTGCTGGCGGCGGCGGGTTTTTTGCCTTTGGCGAGATCGACCGCGACTTGGGCGGCGAGGGTGGCGAGGTTTTTGAGTGGCTTGTAAACCGTCATGGCTTGGGTGCCGCGTTGGATGCGTTGGCAGGCGGCGAGGTCGGCGTCCTGACCGGTGACGAGGACTTTGCCAGCGAGGCCGTCTTCGGTGAGGGCTTGGATGGCGCCACCGGCGATACCGTCGTTGGAGGCGACGACGGCGTCGATGTTGCGCCCGGCCTTGGTGAGCGCGGCGTTCATGATTTTTTTGCCGTTCTCGGGTTTCCAATCGAGGGCCCAGTCTTCGTGGACGACCTCGATTTTTCCGGCGGCGATGAGCGGGTTGAGGATGTTGTCTTGGCCCTGCTTGAACATCTTTGCGTTGTTGTCGGTGGGGGCCCCGTAGAGGCGGACGATGCGGGCCTTGCGGTCTTGGGGCAGGCGGGCGGCGATGTAGGCGGCTTGGGCTTCGCCGACCTTGATGTTGTCGAAGCTGAGATAGTAATCGATCGAGGCGTTGAGAATGAGGCGGTCGTAGGAGATGACGGGGATTTTGGCGTCGTTGGCGGATTTGACGGCGCGTGTCATGGCGGAGCCGTTGTGGGGGACGATGACGAGGACATCGACGCCGAGGCTGATGAGCGACTCGATGTTGCGGACCTGGACGGTATCGTCGCTGTTGGCGGACTGGACCTTGACGGTGCCGCCGAGTTTTTCGACGGCGGCGGTGAATGTATCGCGGTCACGTTGCCAACGCTCTTCCTTGAGGGTGTCGAGGGAGAGGCCGATGACAGGTTTTTCCTTCGAGGCGAAAGCGGTGGCGGCGAGTGCGAGGAGGAG
>CAMCHO010000196.1 GCA_945874455.1 Opitutus sp. GAS368
GCGCCGAAGCGCTCTCTCCGCAAGGCGATCATGTATTCCACCATCGGCGTGAAGGGCACCGTGCTCGAAAAGTTTCAGGCCATGAAGGCGGCGGGGTTCGAGGGCGTGGAACCGATGGGCGCGATGAACCGCGACGAGGTGATCGCCGCGTTCAAGGCCACTGGGCTAAAGGCCGCGAGCGTGTGCGACCACATTCACTGGGTGAAGCCGCTGTCCGCGCCCGACGAGGCCACCCGCAAGCTGGGGCTCGACGGGCTCCTCCACAGCTTGCACGACGCCCACGCCTACGGAGCTACGAGCGTGCTCCTCGTCCCGGGCGTCGCCCGCGACGGCGTCAGCTATCAGCAGTGTTTCGCGCGCTCGATCGTGGAGATTAAAAAAGCGATCCCCGTGGCCAAGGAGCTCGGCGTAAAGATCGCGATCGAGAATGTCGGCAACGATTTCATTCTCACGCCAGAGCAGGCCGTCGAATATCTCGACGCGATCAATAGCGAATGGGTGGGCTGGCATTTCGATATCGGTAATGTGGGCCGTCGTGGTCCCGTCGCGGAGAAATGGATTCAGGTCATCGGCACCCGCATTTTGCGGCTACACATCAAGGACTACGCCGCGCAGCCCGCCGATCCCGCGGTCAAGGGCGCAGTCGTGCGGCCGAAGCTGCTCGAGGGCGGCACAGACTGGCCCGCCGTGATGGCGGCCTTGGACAACGTTGGCTACACGGGCTGGGCGATCACCGAGCAACCGGGCAATCAGGCCGCAGACGTGGAAACCGCTCGCGACATGATCCAGCGGATGGACCGGATGTTTGCGTTGTGAGTCGGGCTAGAGGGCGTTGAAAAAGGGCCCGAGGGAGGCGCTCGCTGGCGGGCGATGGGATGCGGAGGAGGGGAGGCCAGCGGTCGCGCTGAATCGCCCGCAGATATCGCCCGCAAGCCGACTCCTACCTTTCGGTCCGCTCTACCTGTTTCGAAGCGCGTTCAGAGGTCGAACGTCGCGCTTAAAATGAACTGCCGTGGATCGACGATCCGGTAGGCGTTCGGCGTGCCGTCGGGAAAAGCGCTGATCGGCTGGAGGCGCCCGTTCTCCTGAAGGTTGCGGACGTTGAGCTGGAGGGTGGTGTTGATTTTTTTGGTGAGCTTCAGCCGGTAGCTCGCGAAGGCATCCAGATACAGCCGCTGCTGGTCGTAGATCGGCCGGTTCGGATCGAGTGTCGTGATCACGGCGGGGAACTGCTCGACGCCGTAGTAGCCGATCGCGGCCTTGTCTTCCCAGCGCAGCGCGCCGCCGAGGGTAAAGCGTTTGATCCACTCACGCTCGAGGCCGAGGCCGGCGAGCCGGTAGCTCGTGCTCAGGTTCATGCGATATTTCCGAATCTGCGGACGGCTCTTGCCTTGGTTGGCGACCGCGACGTCATACGGCGTCTTCACGCTGCTGGCGAAAAACTGGGACGGCGAATTGGTGCCGTTATAGCGCTCGGTCCACCAAGGACGATTAATCTCTGGGTCGATAATGCTCTGCCAGATCGGCAGGCGCTCATTGATCCACTGCGAGACGGCCGGCGCGAGCTTCGAGTCGATGGATTCCTGCTTGGTGACGTTGAACTTCGTCGTCCAAAACGCCGTCGGATTCCAGTGCACCTCGACCTCGACGCCCTTGGCGGTGACGTCCTGGGTTTCGGCGACGAGCTCGTTCTGCACATCGCGCGCTTCCGGTCGCGTGAAGAACGACACATCGAGTTTCGTGACGCGCGCGACTTCTTGGTTGATCTGATCGCTCGTGAGCGTGCGGCCCTGCAGGGCGGCGGCATTCGTCACCCACGCGGTGGCCCGGGTCGCCAGATTGAAGAACTGGTTGCCGTTGGGAGAATCGAAATCGAGGTTGCGCACGCGCTGCGCGATGATCCGCGCGCTGCCGTTGCGCGAGTTGATCTGCGTGGTCTCATATTTGTTCGCCCGCAGGACGAGCTTGCCGCCGAACAGATTCAGCGAAAAGCCGTAGTCATTGCCGTGTCCCGTCGGATCGGGCAACGGCCCAAGGTAAAGCCCGACCGCGTAGCCCTGCGGCTGGAAGCTGTCAGACTGGTTGTAGTGGAGATTCAACCACCGCAGGGGCTTCACGACGACGCCCGCAGTCTTCGTCTTGCCCTCGGCATGTACCCAGTCGGCGGGGTTGAGGTTAAACGTAGAGTCGTAGTCGAGTACGACGGTATTGTCCGGCAGAGCGCGAAACAGCGGGGTGCCGCGCTGCCGCTGGTCACGCGAGTCCTGGCGGAACCCAAAGGTCGACACGATGCGATCGCTGAGGAGGTGGCTTTGCAGCACCACCCCGCCGGTTCTCAGGATCGCCTTGTCCCAGGTGCTCGTCGAATCGAACCAGAAATCGGGGGCCAGCTTGGCCTGCTCGGTGACGAAATTTGGCGTGGCGTTGGCCGCACCCGGATTGGTCCAGCCGCCCCAGCGATACGGATAGATGCCGGGCGCGAAATCGCGCGGCCCCTGGTCGGCGTTGAAGCCCTGGTTGTCGCCCACGTAGTACCGGTAATAGGTGAAGGCGGTATTGAGCGGGGCATAATTGCTGGACGTGCCCGTGCGTGTGGGATTCCACGCATGGGGCGAGACGAGCATGTCGCGCCAGATCGTCGTGCGCGAGCGGTTCGCCTTGTATTCGCCGTATCCGAGAAGTTGCTGCATGCCGGCCCAGCGCAGGAGGCTTTTTTCCTGACGCAGGTCGATCCGGTAGGCGAGTTGGGCGCGATACGTCTCGCGCTCGGAGGGGCCGCCCGAGATGCCCTTCGAGTTCCAGAAGCCGAGATAGGGCCGCTGGAAAAAGGGATTCGGACTGCCGTCAACCATCCGCTCGTTGGCGTCGATGTGCAGGAAACCGGTCGCCCCGGAGCTGCCGGCGGTGCCGTAGAGCGCGCGGTTGTCGCGCCGCGACGCCTCGCGAAAATAGCCCGCCTGTAGCGCGAGCAAGTGTCGCCTCGTCTCGAGGAAAATCTGCTCGATCTGCAGGTGCGTCATGAGCGTCGTTTCGTTGATCCGGTTCATCGCGGCCAAATTGACGTGCTCCCAGTCGTAGATCGACTTGCTGGTCACCGAGGGATCGCTCGAGAACAGCGGCTGGGTCGCGCGAATCTGTTCCGGCGTGGTGTTGACGAAGACGATGTTCTGGTTGCGACCTTCCGGCGTCGCCGTGCTGCTCGTACGTCCCGGCCCCCAATAGCCGATCGCACCGTCGGTATTGATGAACAGTGCGGACTGGTCGCGGATACTGGCGCTCGTGAAAAAGACCGGCAACGTCGACGCCGTAAATGTGCCGGGCACGCGCACGCCGTTGATTTTCGCCGTCGTGGTGACGGGGTCCCACGTGGGCATCCCCGCCTTGATCCAGCCGGTGATCGCGTCGCGTGGCGGCGTGGTGTTGGGCCGGTTGCCCGTGATGTGAAAGTAGAAATGCGAGGCCGTGAGCGTCGTGCGTTTGAAGGGCTGATAGCGGATCATGGTGTTGAACCGCCTCGTGTCGGTGCCGGAGGGCTTGCGGACGTAGCCATCGTGTTGGAAGACGGCGTTGCCGCGCACCGCGAGTTTGTTGCGCAACAACACGCGGTTGATATCCAGGCTCGCACGATAGCCGTCGAAGCTGTCCCAGCGCATGCTCGTCTGCGAACGATCGCGGCTGAGGTTCGCCGAGGCGGGCGCCATGTTCACCGTGCCGGCGGCGGCGCCGAGGCCGAACACCGTCGAGTTCGGCCCGCGGCTGATTTCCACGGCGTCGAGTACCGAAGGGTCGATCGGCATCCGGCCACTCGTCTCGAAGTTGGCGAAGGAGAGGTTCGCGGCGCCGATCCCGCGCACGCGATTCGATCCCTGCGGGTTGAGCGAGTTATCAGTCGGGCTTCCGTTGCGATCGACCTCGAACTGCGTGTACGTGCCGGTACCCTCCGTGCCCGCCTCGTAGAGGAAGATATCGTTGATATCGAGCATCGCAAAGTCGGACATCTGCTCCTTCGTGACGACTGAGATGGACGAAGCGAGATCCTCGACCTTTGAGTTGAGCCGCGTGCCGGACATTGTGCTCGACGCGTAGTAACCGCGATCCTGTGACACCACTTCGAACGGGGATAAAATGACCGGCTGGTCGGCGGACTTGTTGTCGATGACGGCCGGGGTCCCTCGCGCCGCCTGCATGGCGGCGACTTCCTCGGGCTCGAGGCGGCCGTTTTTATTGGTGTCGTATTTCGCCAGCGTCAGCGGGTCGGTAGTGGGAGTCTGGGCGAACGACACGGTGGCAAACAGCAGCGCGCCGCCAGCGCGCGCGATCAAGGCGGGGAATCGGATGGAGTTCACGGGGGTGATCGGAGTTGATGGATAGCCGACGGTGGATTCGGCAGGAGGCTGTCGCGGGGTGCGGACGAAACCATGCACGAGTGAGGGGAGAAATCTAACGAAAATATCCGCGTACCACCGCGTTTGATCACAGCTGCAGGTGCCGTCATTGATTGAAGTGGCCTCGGCGTCCTTCCTACGGGTGCGGAAGCGAAAGGGCCCGATACCCCGTCGCTCACGGGCGAGACACCCGAGCCACACCCAGCGTGCGCCGCTGACTTCATTTCCGGTTATACCCCGCTTGACCTCCAAAGAAATCCTCGTGCTGCAAACCGCGGCCCCACTGCTTGACCACGCCCCGGGCCCCAAGCGCCTACCTCGTCGCAAACACAATGCAGATCGGCGCCGGCACGTTGATCACGCCCTTGGTCTGATAAGTCAGTTCGCCGGTCGTGGGATTCACTTTGTGCGCGGCTACCGTGTTTGAATCGGCACCGGCCGCGAGCAGCCAGCCCCCATCGGGCGAGAGCGCGATATTGCGTGGGAACGCCCCGCGCACGGGCTGTACTTGGATGACTTGTACGGCCGACGTTGCCGGGTCGGCGCGGAAAACCGTCACGCTATCGTTGCCGCGATTCGAAAAATAAACGAAGCGGCCACTCGGATGCACGAGGATCTCCGCGCCGGAATTGTGCGTTTCCTTGGCTTTCACTTCCGCACTCAGCGACGGAACATTCGCGAGTTGCTGGGCGGTGCCGGCCGCGGCGTCCCACGCAAAGGTCGTTACGGAGAGCGAGAGCTCGTTGAGCAGATAGATGAATTTGCCGTCCGGAGAAAACCGCATGTGCCGCGGCCCGCCGCCCGGCACCGACGCTGCGAAGCCGTGGCGCTCGATCGCGGGTTTCGCGAGGTCGATCCGGTAAATCACGATGCCGTCGAGCCCGAGATCCGGCACAAGCGCGAAGCGGCCATCGGGCGAAAATCCCGTCCAGTGCGCGTGCGGTTTTTCCTGCACGGGGTTCACCACGCCGGATCCGCCCTGATGTTTGATCACCTGTGCCGTCCCGAGCCTGCCCTCCGCATCGAGGGGAAAGAGCGCCGTCGAGCCATTGCCGTATTGCGCGGTGAGGAGAAACTTTCCCGACGGATGTACCGCGATATGCGCGCCGCCACCGTCGCCCGTCGGGGAAGAATTGATGACTTCCAGCGCACCGCCCGCGCCAATCTTGTAACCGATCGCGCCGGGCCCGCCCGGAAAATTAGCGACGGCGTAGAGCTTGTCGCCGGCCGGATGCAGCGCGAGGAAACCGGGCGAACCGACCTCGACTGCGAGCTCGGCTGCGGTGAACTTACCGTTCGCGGAATCAAACGTCGCGCGGTAAATCCCCTTCGCGCCGGGCCCGCCCGTGCCGAAATATACTGGCACCGGCGCCGCCGTCGCGATCGCCGCTGCACCGCTTAAGAACGCCAACACCGCCGCCGTTTTCATCCAGGGGAATGGTTTCATCCCCAAAGCAGTAGGCCGCTGCCGGTCGTTCGCCAAGCCAAGATCCGCGGATTTCCATGGGTGATACTCGGGGGCCAGCCGTCGCCGTCGCTCGGCAGGGACCGATCGCCTCAACCTAAACTCAAGCTCGGCAGTTGCAGCGGGAGCGCGTGGTCCTGCGCCCGCGCTACTTGCCGAGTTTCCTCAGCTCAGCCCGGCTACCCGTGCGGATGCTTTCGATCTCAAATCTCGTCAGCCGGCCCTCTGCGGAGAATTTATCCATGATGCCGATCGCCTTTTCCAGCGGTGCGCGCTTCTCCGCCGGGGCGAGCCGCGGGCCGCGCGAGTCATCACCCCTATGAATTGGGGCGCGAGCGGAGCTGAAATCGGCGTGGCGTTGGACGGCTCAGCGTGCGGACGGACGGAGGGAGGGGCCGATGGCGAAACCTCCGGGATGCTCCTCAGCGGCCCGCGAGGCGTAGCACGCCCACGCGCAAAATGAAGACGGCTGCTAGGGCGAAGAGGAGCACGACCATGACGTTGAGCAACGTCGCGAGCCAGTAGCGCAGCGGGGATTCGGAGCGCCGGAGCGGGGTGGAGCGGTGGAAGAGCGCGCGGCCCCATTGCGTTTCTCCACTCGCGATATCGCGGCGCGTGCGCCACGCGATGAACAGCGTGAGCAGGAGAAAGAGGAGGCCGAGGAGTTTGAAGAAACTGAAACGCACGGAAGCGAGAGGATTGCGCCGGGAGACTAGTCGTTCCTCCGGGGGGCTTGGCGATAGTGGAATCGCGTCGGTCTGGAGCGCGCTCACCGGGCGGCTGACTCCCTCCACTTCGACCTGCGCGCAGGGCTGGAGCGTCAGAAACGGACAGGACGCGTGGGTTGAATCGCCCCCGGCTTCTGGTAAAACAAGCAACACCCCCTGCGCGGAAGCGAAGACGACGGGCCAACGAAGTATGCGGCGTCAGAGGGCCGTCCAGCCGCAATGCCAACGTCAACGGTAACGCCAACGGCCCCACGGCGGCGGGAGTGGCTGCGAAAAGTGACGCGAATTCCTCGTTGACCCGGTCAAAGGGGCGGCCTTTCTTCCACCCCTTGACCGATGACGGACCCGTTTTTATGGGTCGGTTAGACACCCGGAGAGGTGGCAGAGTGGTCGAATGCGCGCGCTTGGAAAGCGCGTGTTTCCGCAAGGGAACCGGGGGTTCGAATCCCTCCCTCTCCGCCATCTTTCCCTTATCAAGAACCTCTTGGTAAGGGATTATTTTTTTACAGATACCTGCGCGGGAGCGAGAAGCAAAACGGGCGATTTAACGCCTTCGAAATAAGTTCTTGTTTTGCTGGTCCGACGAAAGGTCAAAACGACCTCCAAAAGCCCTCCGTTCGTAGTGCTGTTAAATTTCGGTGCGTGAGTTTTCCGCTGAATCTGCGATAATGTCCGCAGATCAGAAACACCTCGGGGTAGAGGCCTTGTTGGGACTCCCCCGGTCAACCTTAACCAAGGATTTTTCATGCCTGCGATTCCCTCGAATTCTTCGCGGCCCCGCGCCTGCACGGTGCCCGTGGCCATCTACTCCCGCGTCTCCACCGCCAACCAGGTCGGAGGCCGCTTCGACTCCTGCGAAAGCCAAGCCGCCGTCTGTCGCGATTTCATCGCGCAACACGCCCACGACGGCTGGTTCGAAGTCGCCTGTTTCTCGGACCCGGCCTATTCGGGCGGTTCGATGAATCGGCCGGGTATCCGCGCACTCATGCGCCAAATCGAAGCCGGCGAAATCAAGATCGTCCTGATCTTCAAACTCGAGCGCGTGCTGCGCAGCACCGACGAATGGGGACCGTTCCGTTCGTTTCTCCAACAGCATGGCTGCCGACTCGTCAGTCCGACGGAAGACCTCTCCGATGAAACGCCGTCCGGTCGCCTAAAAAACAACCTCATGATGAGTGTCGCGGAATACGAGCGGCTCAACACGGCGGAGAAGATCCGCATCAAGCTCAACGAGCAGGCGAAGCGCGGCTTCTGGACCGGTGGACAAGTGCCCTTTGGCTACGTCTACGATGAAGCCCTCCAAGGCCTGAGTCCGCACCCCACCGAAGCTGCCACCCTGCGCCGGATCTTCGAAATGGCCGCGAGTCTCACTTCGCTCACCGAGATCGCAAACACCCTCAACGCCGAAGGCCTGCGGACTCGCGCCCGTATTTTCAACCGCCGCAGCGGCGCCAAGCAAAACGTCGGCGAAAAGCGTTTCCGCTCCGACATCGTGCGACGGCTGATCACGCGCCCGCTCTACGCGGGGCGCGTGCGCATGAACGGAAAGGAGTTTCCCGGCCAGCACGCGGCCCTCGTATCGGATGACCTGTGGGAGCGCGCGAATGCCGCGATTCGGCCGGCGGCGTTGCCAGTGCCACGGCGATTCCGAGACCGCGACAAACACTTTCATCTGCTCAAGGCTCTGGCGTTCTGCGGCTGCTGCGGTCGGGCGATGATCCCCAACGCCAGCGGCAAACTCGACCCTGACGGCAAGCCCTACCGTTACTACACCTGCGGCTACGCCCACAAGGAACGCACCGACGCGAAGTGCCCGGTGCGCCACGTCTCCGCCACCGCACTCGAAACGGCGGTGGTCGGTTTTCTGGGCGCGTGCAGCCAACATCCCGATGCGCTCGCCGCTACGACCGCGCACGCCAAGTCGCTGCGTCAAACGGATCGAGCGCCCTTGCGCGCCCGGCTCACCACCCTCGAAGGCGAACTTGCCCGCATCGCCGAGCAACTCCGTAATTGCGCTCGCGCGCTCATCCTCGGGCAGGCCACCGCACTCGATGACGTGCTGCGCGAGCAAGCCGAAGCGCTCAACGCGGATAAGCAGCGTCTCCTGGTCGAACGCGAACAAGTTCGCATAGAACTCGTCGCGTGCGAGGACGGCGATGTTGCGACCGCGCGTGTCAGCCAAGCCCTGCAGAAGTTCAGCGAACTGCTGCCGAATCTCTCGCTCAACGAGCAGCGCGATCTCGTGATGCTCTTTCTTGATCGGGTCGAAGTGCGCCCGTCC
>CAMCHO010000197.1 GCA_945874455.1 Opitutus sp. GAS368
GCAATCCCCATGCCCGCCGGGATCGTTTGCTCGCTGAGCTTGCCCAACACCCTCGCGCCATCGTCTGCGGATCCGTCGCGGACTGGGGTTGTCCTCTGGAATTCAGCTTCGACTGGGTGATTGCGCTGGCCCCGGCCCGCAAAGTCTCCAGGGAGCGCCCCAAAGGCCCGGCACTGCTCCGCCCGCGCATCGCTTGCCGCGAACAAAGGCGACAAGACCGCTGGCTCTCAGGCTGCACCGGTCCTGTGCTCAGGCTCGGTGCCGAGCTCAGCAGTTCAGATCGCGTTGCGCAGGCCCTCGGCTTTTTAAACCAAGGTTGCCGCCGCCAGCCTCCCGACTTACTTCGCTCCCAGCCCACCGTCTCCCTCCACCTATGACTTCGACCCAATTCCCCCGCTCCGGCTACGACGCGATTGCCGGGCTCGTCTTCTTTCCCCGCATGCTCGACAAGATCCGCCTGCACGCAGCCGGCGAGCTCCCCGAAGATTATAATCTCGGCGGCGGCCACGACGCCCGCATGTGCCGCTTCCTGCACATCGACTACGCCGCCGTCACCGCCCAAGCCCGCGCGGAAAAAGACGATGCGGTCGTGCTCGAGTGGTGCTTCACCCAAGGCCGGCGCCCCTCAGCCGACGATATCCACTATTTCAACGCCTTTATGACCAAACGCGGGTGGCGCGACGACTACACGGAGAAACTGGCCGCGGCGAAAGCCCGGAGCAACTGGTCCGATCGCGCCGATTTGCAGACCTCGTTCGATTTACAGGACGCAGAAGAGGGGCGGAAATAAGCCCGTGCTCCGCCGCCTAAACTCGGCCGGGTCGCGTTCACGGCCTCCCGCGCCCTCCTCCTTCGCCGCATGTTCCGCGCTCTGAAGCATACCAATTTTCGCCGCTTCCTCGGCGCGCAGGCCTGCGCGATGACCGGTCATTGGGTGCAACAGGTCGCACTCGGTTGGCTCATCTACCGACTGACCGACTCCGCGTTCTACCTCGCACTCGCCGGCACCTTCAGTCTGCTCCCGAGCCTGCTGTTGACTCCGTTCGTCGGCGTGCTCGCGGACAAAGTGGACCGCCGTCGCGTCCTCCTCGCCACTCAGAGTGCCGCGCTGGTCCATTCGCTCCTCCTCGCGACCTTGGTCATCACGGGGGCCACCAGTATCCCGCTGCTGCTCGGGCTCGCGCTGTTTCAGGGCGTCATCCAAGGCTTCGATTGGACCAATCGCCAGAGCCTGCTCGCGCAACTCGTCGATGATCGCGCCGATCTGCCCAACGCCATCGCGCTCAATTCCACGTCGTTCAACCTCGCGCGCGTGATGGGTCCTTCCCTCGCCGGCGCCCTGCTCGTATTCTCGGGCGAGGCCGCCTGCTTTTTCGCCGCCGCCATCGGCGAAGCCGCGGCCCTCCAATTCACCCGCCGCCTCCGCCTGCCGCCGCACCAAGCTCCCGCCGGCCCGCGCGCCCCTTTGGCCGATGAACTGCGCGCGGGTCTCCGCTACGCGTGGCACGAGCCCGCCATTCGCCAGACGCTCGCCTTAGTCGCGCTCTCCAGCGCCACCGTGTTACCCTACGCCGCACTGCTGCCGCTGTTCGCGGCCCGCGTGTTTGGCGGCGGCCCCGAGGTGCTCGGTCTGCTCAACGCCGCCCCCGCCGTGGGCGCCGTCCTCGGCGGCCTCCTGCTCGCCTCCCGCCGCGAGCAATCCGGTCTGGATCAGCGCATCTTTATCGCCGGCCTCGTCACGCCCGCCGCCGCCATCGCGCTGGCCTTCGCCCCAACTCTCCCCTTGGCGCTCCCGGCCCTCCTGCTGCTCGGCGGCGCCCAGATTTCCTGGATGGCCTCGATGAACACCCGGCTGCAAACCGCCGTGCGCGACTCGATGCGCGGCCGGGTCATGAGCTTTTTCAACATGGCCTTCATGGGCGCGTTGCCGCTCGGCCAACTCGTGTTCGGCCTTGCCACCGACCGGTTCGGCGTCGCCCGCGTCCTCGCCACCGGCGCGGTCGTGGCCCTGGTCGGAAATTTCTGGCTGCACCGGCGCACGCGCCCCGCTCCGGCGCTGACTCCCTCGGTCGCCGGCTGACTGCGATGAATCCGCCATTGCAGGCTGCCGCATTCTGATGAACAGCCCGGTCTCAATCTCCCTCGCCACAGTCGGCGAGGCCCCGCTGGTCGCCTCGCTGCTCCAGCTTTGCCTGCACGATCTTTCTGCCTGGCACCCACGGCCAATCCGGCCCGACGGCAGTTTCGCCTATCCATGGTTCGCGCTCTATTGGGAAAGTCCGCGACGATATCCCTATCTTCTCCGCTCCGCCGGCGACATCGCGGGCTTCGCCTTGGTCAGGGCGAAGGAGGCCGACGAAACCGCCGACTGGGACTTCGCCCTCGCGGAATTTTTCGTGCTTCCCCGCGAGCGAAGGCATGGCGTGGGCCTCGCGGGAGCCGGACACGTGCTCAATCAACATCCCGGACTTTTCGAAGTTTCCTATGACCGTAGAAACGTGGCCGCCAAAAATTTTTGGCACCGGGTAAGCGCCGAGTACGGAGATCCCGGTCCCATGCCGATGGGAGAGCACGGCGAGCGTTACCTGCTCCACGCCGGACCACGGTGAAGGTCCTTTCGTCACCGATCTAAATTCTCCCGCCCTACGATGACCCCATTGAACCTCACGATCCGATCGGCGGCCCTCGCCGACGCTCCCGCTCTTGGCCGACTCATGACCCAGCTCGGCTATCCCGCCAATGAGGGTGAACTTGCCCGCCGCCTAGCCCGGGTGATCGCCACCCCCGGGCACACTGTGCTCGTCGCCGTGCTTGACGGTCAACCGACCGGGCTGGCCCATGGCGCGTTGCTGCCGCTCCTTGAAGACGAGGGCTCAGCCCAACTGCTCGCTCTCGTGGTGGACGAAGCCCACCGCGGCCACGGTCTTGGCGGACGCTTGGTTGCGGCGATCGAAGCATGGGCGGAAGCCGCCGGCGCCGCCCGTATCGTCGTGCGGTCGAACATCGTGCGCACCCGCACCCACACGTTCTACGAAAACCTCGGCTTCGGCCGCACCAAGATCCAACTCAATTTCAGCAAGCCGCTGCCGCCTTCCGCCTTCGCCGAAACGTAACGCCGCCTTCATTGCCCCTTAACCGCATGGGGTGACGCTCATGTCACCATGCGGTTCACCCATCGGCTGCGCGCTACGTTTGTCATCGGCTCATTCGACTCAGCTCCTGGCGCAACCACGCGCGGCCGATCTCTGCTCCCGCGATGACGTCACGTCTGTTTCTCATCAGCTCAAATCTCGCGCCGCCGCACTTCACGACCGTCGTCAGCCATCTCGCCCGGGGCGCAGCCCGCGCCGCTGTCGTCACCACGGCGGAGCCGAAGCTCAAGGAGCGCAACCGCAACGCCGTCCTCGCGCGCGACACGTTACTCGCCGTCGGCGTGCCTGCGGTGGAGTTCTTCGATTTCGACAAGCAACCATGCGCCGACCTCGCCGCGTTCGACCTCGTCTACCTCGCGGGCGGCAACCCGTATTACCTCCTGCAACGCGTCCGCGACACCGGCGCGGATGCCGTCATCGAGGAAATAGTCGAGGCAGGCCGGCCGATCATCGGATCGAGTGCCGGCGCGTTGCTCCTCGGCCGCAGCCTAAACGTTGTGCCGGTCTTCGATACCTCGGTCCCAAACCTGGGCTGCAAAGATACCGAAGCGCTTCGCCTCGTGCCTTTCACCGTGTTGCCACACACTAATCGCTGGAAGGCGCGCTTCGCCGACTACGCCGCCCGCGTCGCCACTGCGCGCGTGCTCTGCCGATCCGAAATTTTGGAAATCACCGACGACGAAGGCCTGCTCATCGACGGGGATACCCTCACCCGCATCGGCAGTATTTTTCCGCCAACACCGGTCGAACTCTCCGCGCCGCCCACCGCGTGACCGACGCGCCCGATCTCATGATAACCTTCGTGGCTTTCTGGAATTCTCCGGCACGTGCCACTGACTTTTCCATGCGCTCGTGGTTTTGATCCGCACGCTCACCGCGGGCCAAAACCGATCTGGTCCAACACAAAACGTTCCACCCGCCGGTTCTCGCCGACCGCAGGATAATCGTGGATGTGGAGCGCCGGATTGAAATTTAACTCCAAGATCGAATACGCCGCATCCTCCCGCGCATCCGTCACATCGGGGATGATCATGTCCAGCCCGCAGATGTTCGCCCCCGCCGCCGCCGTCGCCCGCTCCGCCAGACGCTGATACACCGCCGGCATCGTGTCCGTGAAATCGATGCTGTCGCCGCCCGTGCTGATATTGGAATTCTTGCGCAGATAAACCCGCTCGCCCGCCGCCGGCACGCTCGCCGCCGTGAGCCCCTGGCCGGCCAGAAACGCCGTCTCCACTTCGCCCAGCCGGATTTTCTCCAGCGGCTTCCGGTAACCTTCCCCGCGTTTCGGATCGCGGTTTTTCTCCGCCACCAGCGCGGTGATATCGCTCACCCCATCCCCCGTCACGTTGGCCGGCACGCGGTGCAACACCGCCCGCGTCGCCCCGCCGATCACGAGAAACCGAAACTCCCGCCCCTCCACGAACTCCTCCACCAGCACTGTGCGGTCCAACGCAAAAGCCGCCGTCACCGCCGCCCGATACTCCGCCTCGCCGGCATCGGCACCGAGCAGGGCCACGCCTTCGCCGAAATTCGTCGCGTTCGGCTTCACGACGATCCGCCGCCCCGCGTGCCGCGCATAATCCTCCACCGCCTCTGTCTCCTGGTCGTAACGCGTCCCGCCGGGCGCGCGCAAGCCAGCCGCCGTCAGCACGAGCTTAGTCACCGCTTTGTTCTCCATCAGCAACGCGCTCACGTAGGTATCGGCCGAGGTCCGCGTCGCCTGCTTCACATACTCCGTGCGGCCGTCGCGCCGCAGCACGATGAAGTTGTCGGCTGCGTCCAGCACCTCGACCTCCACCCCGCGCCGCTGCGCTTCCGCGATCAATGCCTGCGTGGATAATTCCAAATTCGATGTATCCATAAAGATCGTCATTCCGCTCCTCGCGCCGCCGGCGCGTCCGCCGCCGCCTGGGCGCGGGCCAGCGCAAGCCCGGCCGCCAGCGCTCCGCCGGGCGTCGCCGCCACCAATCGCCGCCAGCGGTCCAGCGGCCGGTCGCGCCGCCCCGCCCAACGCTCCCGCGCCGCCGCCACCGCCGCCGCATACCCGGGCGGCAATTGCGCCGCGATCTCCGCCATGAATTCCAGCAGGGGCAAAATCTCCCGCTCGCCCGCCGCCCCCGGCGATGGCCGGCACTCGCACCACCGGCCGCCGCACAGCGTGGACCACCGCCAGCGCTCCGCCAGCTCCGCCCGCTCCCCGGCCCCGATCAACTCCGCCGGCCGCAACAGACTCGCCAGCACCAGCACATGAAAAAATCGCAACGCCTCCAACCCCACTCCGTTCGCCTCGAAGGGATCGAGGTCAAACACCCGAAACTCCAGATAATCCACGCCGTCCCGCGCCAGCCGCCGCAACGACGCGCCCGCTTCATTTTTTTCCTCGCCCGCGCCGCCCGCGACGGTCTTCGGCCGCACCGGACTATAAAATTCGCGCTCATGCGCCAGCACTCCGCCGCTCCGCACCGCCGCCCCGAGCCGCTCCACGTAGCCGCCCAACGAAGAGAAATCCACCCCCAGCGCCTCCGCCACTGCCGGAGCCAGCCCGTAGCCGAGCGGACTCAGCCGCACGCTTGAAATGACGCCCGCGCACCGGTCCGCCTCCGCCCGGCTTTCCCCGCCTGCCGCCGCGCGCAAGTCTTGCCAAAACGCCTCGTCCTCCGGCGGGCTCATGCCCCACAGCGCGTTGAACACATGCTGATGCCGCAGAAAATTCCGCATCACCCCAAAGTAGATCCCATCGCGCCACTCCCGCTCCGGCCCGCTCGCCCCGTCCGCCCGCCGCAGGGCCGCCAAGAGCTCCGCATCAAACGAAAAATTGTAGTGCACCCCACTGATCGCCTGCCGCGCCCGCCCATGTCGCCGCAACAACTCCGCCCGATACGCCCGCGCTGCCGCATACTCCGGCCGCCCGCCGAATTCCGCCGCGCGCAACCGCTCCGGCTCGTCCCAACGTCCGGGCAAACTCAGCGGCCAAAAAAGCTCCGCGCCCAGCCTCGCCCGCAGTCGCCGATGGGCCTCGCCCAACTCCGCCCATGCCGCTTCCGGCGAGCCGCACGGGGCCGTAATCAACTCCGCCTGCGCCTCCGCAAAATCCACCGTGATCGCCCGCTCCTCGGGCCCAAACGGATGCGGGGTCAGCGCCGGCCGCCCGTCCGCTTCCACCCGCAGACCTTCGCGTTCCAAACCCCACCGGCCCCGCATCAGCCCCGGCCGCCCACCGGCCTCGACCAACGCCTTTAACCGCGCGCGTGCCTCCGCCAACGGAAACACCCGGGGCGCCACCTCCACGCCCGCGCCGGCCGCGGCCCCGTCGATATTCGGCTCTCCTGTGATGCTCGGCCCCATGTTCAAGGCTATACCGGACGCCCGCGCCGCGCGTGCGGAGCCTCAGCGCAGAACATCACCAAGGATAAAGACCCGAGCCGCGCGTTTTTCCGGAGGTTCATCTGCATGGGTTGGGGTTTGCGGGGCACCTTCTCAGATCCGCGTTAAGCGCTGATAAAGATACCGCGAAGACTCGCGCGATCTCCCGTTTTGCCGGTGACGGATGCCACCCACTTTTTTGACGAGCTAAACGGCGCACGCGCGTTCTGATCTGCACTGCGCTCGGTGTTTTCACTCGCTCAACCCATCGCGCGAAAAGAATTCACCGCGTCTTTATGCCGGCTTAACGGCGCACGCTCAGGATAACGCCGATGAACCCACTCGCTTACCCTCGTTCCGGTTACGATTCCGTCGGCGGTCTCGTTTTCCTGCCACGCCTGCTCGACAAAGCTCGCCTGCATGCGGCCGGGCGCCTGGCCGGCGACTACAACCTCGGCACGGGCTACGATGCGCGCTGCTGCCGGCTGCTCGGACTCGCCTACGACGACCTCGCGGCGAAAGCGCGGGAAGAAGCCGACGACGCGGCCGTGCTGGCGTGGTGTTACGAAAAAGGCCGTCGGCCGTCGGAAGATGAGATCCATTATTTCAATGCGTTCATGACCAAGCGCGGTTGGGGCGACGAAGGCTCGGAAAAGATGCAGGCCTCGAAAGAAAAACGCGGGATCGCGGTGCGGGACGACATCCAAACGCATTTCGATTTGTATGATTTCGACGAGGGCCGGAAGTGAGCGATGCGGGCCGGCCGAAAAGTTCACCGCCACCATGATACCTGGAAACACGCTGGACCGTGGAGCCGCGACGCCCTCGTCGCGGTTTGCGATTAGAACGCGACGGGGGCGTCGCGTCCCCAGGAAACATCGGCGTTGAAGTGAAACGCATGGTCATTCTGGGTTGCGGCGGCGCGGGCAAATCGACGCTGGCGCGCGAACTCGGCGCGCGGCTGGGTTTGCCGGTGGTCCATCTGGACCGCGAGTTTTGGCTGCCCGGCTGGGTGGAGCCGGATAAGGCGGAGTGGAAAACACGGGCGAACCGGTTGGCAGCGGCGGAGAGTTGGATCATGGACGGAAACTACTCCTCCGCGTGGGATCAGCGGCTCGCCGCGTGCGACACGGTGGTGCTGATGGATTTCGGGCGCTGGACCTGTCTCGCGCGGGTAGTGCGACGCAGCCTGCGTCATTTTGGGCGCACGCGACCGGACATGCGCGAGGGCTGCCCTGAGCGAATGCCAGACCGCGTTTTTTTGCGCTACATCTGGACGTGGCGCGACCTGAAGCGGCCCATCGCGCTGGCGGAGATCGATCGGGCCCGCGCCCGCGGAAAATCGACGTATGTGCTGCGCGGACGCGCCGAGGTGAGCCAGTTTTTGGCCGGCCTACCCCAAACGCGCGAGGCGCTCGCGCGTCCTTAACGCCGAGATCTCCTGCAACTCGCCCAGGTGCGGAACGCCTCATCGACCGAAGTCCCGCGACGGCGCGCGGGCACAATCGCGGATTGCCGCATAAGAGACGGCGGCACCTTCTCGCTCCCGCTACAACGGCGCGCCCCAGCAGGGCCACGACCAGCCACGTCAGGGCCGCACGCATTTTGCGCAATCGTAACGGCCGGCGTTCGACGCGGCGCAGGGCCGCCTATTCTCTCGTCACATGACTTCCCGCTCCCGTCTGCGCCCCAACATGACCCTCCGCCTGACCTTGATCGTCCTTTCCGCCTCGCTCGCCGCCGGTTCGCTCCGTGCCTACGACGCCCCACCCGAGCCGGGCACGCTGATCCGGCGCCTCGCCTTCGGGTCGTGCAACTCGCCGCTCGATTCCTCCCCAGTCTGGGATGCCGTGGTCAACCGCTTCCCCGATGCGTGGATCTGGCTCGGCGACACCGTTTACGCCGACTCGCCGCGCCCGGTCGGCCGAACGCCCGAGGCCCGCGCCCGCGTTTCGCTCGACCGCTTGGCCCATCACTACACCCGTCAAAACGACCTTCCTAGTTACCGCCTGCTTCGCCAACGCGCCCGTATTCTCGGCACGTGGGACGACCACGATTACGGCGAGAACGACGCCGGCGCCGAATTCGTCGGCCGCGCCGAGGCCCAGCGGCACTTTCTCGATTTCTACGGCGAGCCGGCCGACAGCCCGCGGCGCACCCGCCCCGGCATTTATGCCTCCCACCGGTTCGGCCCGCCGGGGCGCGTCGTGCAGATCGTGACCCTCGACACGCGCTCCTTCCGCTCGCCCCTCCGCCGCGGTGATTCGCCTGAGGCGGGCTGGATCGACGGGATACCGGGCAACTACCTGCCCTCCGCCGATCCCGCGGC
>CAMCHO010000198.1 GCA_945874455.1 Opitutus sp. GAS368
TCCAAGTAGAGCGCCTCCAATGTGCGCTCGGGCTTCACCGCTTTGCGATCATGCGCCACGAGCAATCGTCCATCGACGAGGTGAACATCGGCTTCGATGCTCCCAAAACCGCACGCCAAGGCGTCCAGCAACGGCCGCGGGTGTTCGTAATCATTGTGCGCGTGGGCCCGGATCAGCGGGGCGGGGTCGGCGGCCTGGACAGCCGCCGTGCCGGTCGTGAAAATCGTGAGCAAGAGAAACCAACGAAGTGAGCGCATCAGGAAAAGAGTGTCAGGGAGGGTAGCCAGAGGCAAAGTATCCTCGCGATTCACAGAGCCGCCAGCAATCCGCCGTCCACATAAAGAATCTGGCCATTCACAAAATCCGACGCCCGCGAGGCGAGAAATACCGCGGTGCCGATGAGTTCGCGTGGCTCACCCCACCGCCCGGCCGGCGTCCGCGCGCAGATGAAGCGATCGAAATCCGCATCGATCGTGAGCGTGCCTGTCATCGCAGTGCGCATGTAGCCGGGACCCAGTCCATTGACCTGGATGTTATGGCGGGCCCACTCCACCGCCATCGCCCGCGTGAGCATTTTCAGTCCACCCTTGGCGGCGGCGTAGTTGGCGATCGTCGGCCGGGAGACTTCACAGTTGAGCGAACAAATCGTAATGATCTTGCCCGCGCGGCGCCGGATCATTCCACCCACGACGGCACGGGTAACCAAAAACGCGCTGGTCAAATTCACATCGAGCACCTCCTGCCACAGCTCCAGCGGCATCGATTCGAGCGGTGCGCGCCGGTGGATGCCCGCGTTGTTGATCACGATATCCACCGGACCGATCCCACGCTCGATCTCCGCCACACTCCGCTCAACGTCCGCGCCGTTCGTCACATCAAAACAACGCCCGTGCACCACGAGGCCTTCGCCGCGCAACGCCGCCACCGCCTGCTCCAATCGGGCAGGATCGACGTCGTTGAGCAACACTTCAGCCCCGGCCGCACCCAAGCCGCGAGCGAGCGCAAATCCGATGCCCTGCCCCGCACCGGTGACCAGCGCACGCCGTCCGCGCATGGAAAAAAGGTCTCCGCTCCCGTCGGCAACGGCCGCGACAAGCGACGGACAGGGGGAAGTTTCGTCGGACATTTTGGCGACACGGTGAATCATTTTTAACCGAAGTGAAGCTCGGCAGTTGCCGGGGTCTGCAAACATTCGAACAATCGATTCTTCCCCATTTGCTGCCCCACCTTCTCGTTCAACCAACCCGCGCATGCCCCCGAATCTCACGTTGCTGTAATCACGCGCCAGTCTCCGCGCCGGCTACGGCAGGTATCATCTTTGCATGCTTAGCCACCTGCCGTAAAACCGCTCCATCGGTTTCACGTTCGCCCCCACGCGCACGTGGACTCTTGATCCCCAGCACTAGAACGGGATGCCGCCCTCCCCTCCTCCCCAAAATCCCCATGATTAAAACCGTTCCCCTCAGCATGGCCGCCGCGTTGGTCAAATTTCTCCAGCAACAATACATCCGCCGCGACGGCACCGAGCATCGCCTCATCAACGGCGTCTTCGGTATCTTCGGCCACGGCAACGTCACCGGTTTCGGCCAGGCCCTCGAGGAATTCGGCGGATCGAAGCTCCCTTTTTTTCAGGCCAAGAACGAACAGGCCATGGTCCACTCCGCCGTGGCCTTCGCAAAAACCCGCCAGCGCATGGGCACCTACGCGTGCACTAGCTCCGTCGGCCCGGGCGCGACGAACATGATCACCGGCGCCGCCGTCGCCTCCGTCAACCGCCTGCCCGTCCTCCTGCTGCCCGGCGATATCTTTGCCCACCGCCGCCCCGCACCCGTCCTCCAGCAGCTGGAGTTTCCCGGCAGCCAAGACGTAAGCGTCAACGATTGCTTCCGCCCCGTCTCAAAATACTGGGACCGCATTAACCGTCCCGAACAACTCCTCACCGCACTGCCCGAGGCGATGCGCATCCTCGCCGATCCCGCCGACACCGGTGCCGTGACGATCGCCATGCCCGAAGACGTGCAGGCCGAGACCGGACTCTACCCGCTGCATTTTTTCGAAAAACGCATCTACACCGTCGAGCGCCCACCGTGCTCCACCGAAAAACTCCGCTCCGCCGTCGCATTGCTCCGCGCCGCGCGCCGTCCGCTCATCGTCGCCGGCGGCGGCGTCCACTACAGTGACGCCACGGTCGCGCTCGCCAAATTCACCGAGGCCACCGGCATTCCCGTCGCCGTCACGCAAGCCGGCAAAGGCGCCATCCTCGACGCGCACACCTCGTGCCTCGGTGCCATCGGCGTGACCGGCACGGCCGCCGCCAATGCGCTCGCCCTCGAAGCGGATCTCGTGATCAACCTCGGCACGCGTCTCAGCGATTTCACCACCGCGTCGAAGACCCAGTTTCAAAATCCGCGCGTGCGCTTCATCGGCATCAATATCCACGCCGCCGATGCCCATAAACACGGCGCACTTCCCCTCGTGGGCGACGCCCGCGCGATCCTCACGCAGCTCACGCGCGCCCTCGCCGGCTACTCGATTTCATCCGCCTACCGCGCGAAGATCGCCCGCGTGCGCACCACGTGGTCCGCCACGCGCGCCGCCCTCGTTGCCCCGCGCCGCGATGCACCCGGCCTCACTCAGGCGCAAGTCATCGACGCCGTGAACACCGCCTGCGGCGCCACCGGCACCGCCGTCCACGCCTCGGGCGGCATCCCCGGCGACATCCACAAACTCTGGCGTTCGCACGCGTCCAACGACTACCACGCCGAATACGGCTACTCGTGCATGGGCTACGAGATAGCCGGCGCACTCGGCGTGAAACTCGCCGACCCGCGCCGCGAGGTCTTCGCATTTCTCGGCGATGGCAGCTACCTGATGTTGCACACCGAGATTGTCACCGCCGTGCAGGAGGGCCTGAAACTCATCGTCATCGTCAACGACAACCACGGCTTCGGTTGTATCCACAATCTCCAGCGCGGCAGCGGCGGGAAAAGTTTTGGCAACGAATTCCGCCAGCGTCTCGGCAAACCGGGCCGACTCGAAGGCAAACCCGTCGACGTGGATTTTGCCAAAAACGCCGAGAGCCTCGGCGCGACCGGCCTCCGCGCCCACACGCTCGCCGAGCTCACGGCCGCCCTCACCACCGCCCAAGCCGCGACCGGCACTGTGGTCATTCACGTCACCGTCCGCGCCGACGTCGGCCTGCCGGGCTACTCCTGGTGGGACGTCCCCGTGTCCGCGACGTCGCGACTCGCCAGCGTGCGCGCCGCCAGCAAGGCCTACGGCCGCGCAATCACGAAACAGAAATTCTATTACTGATTTCAGACGCTCAGCCGCACGCGTGAGCGAGTGGTTCTGCAAACCCGCCCCCACTCGCTCACGCTCGCAGCGACCAACCACACCGATGTCCTCTGTATCACCCACCACGCTCCACCGCGACTGCCTCGTCGGAGCCAATCCGATCATCTGGAGCAACGACGACTTCAACGAACTCGCCGGCGACGTCCCGCTCGACACGATCTTGCGCGAGATGCGCGCCGCCGGTTACGCCGGCAGTGAACTCGGCCACGCTTACCCACGCACACCCGCTGCCCTCGCCGACGCCCTCGGCCGACACGATCTCTGCCTCGTCAGCGGGTGGCACTCCACCACCCTCGCCACCGCCGACCTCGCGGCCGAGGAGAAAAAATTCCGCGCCCACCTCAACCTGCTAAAAACGCTCGGTGCCCGCGTCGCCATTGTTGCCGAATGCAGCCATTGCATCCACGGCACACGCGAAGCCGCCCTCGGCTTTGGCACCGCCGACCGCCGCGCGCTCGATGCCGCCGAATGGACGCGCTTCGTCGCTGGCCTGAAACATCTCTGCGCCGTCGCCGCCAGCGAGGAAATGCGTGTCGGGTATCACCATCACATGGGCACGGTCATTCAAACCGAGTCCGAACTTGACCGTCTCCTCGCCGACGTGCCCGCGCTCTTTCTGCTCCTCGACCCGGGCCACCTCGCGTTCGCCGGTATCGATCCCGTCGCCGTCACCCGCCGTCACGCCGCCCGCATCGCCCACGTCCACCTCAAGAGCGTGCGCCCCGCTATCGCCGAGCGCGTGCGCCGCGAGGGCTGGTCGTTTTGCCGCGCGGTCACCGAGGGCGTGTTTACGATTCCCGGTGACGGTTGCGTGGATTTCCCCGCCATTTTCCGTATCCTCGCGTCTGTCGACTATCGCGGCTGGCTCGTCGTCGAAGCCGAGGAAGATCCCGGCAAAGTCCCCGCGCTCCCCAAAGCCAAACTAGCCCGCCACTACGTCCGCACCCACGCCGGCGTGTAGGAGCCCGCTGGCGGGCGATTCAAAACGTCCGTCGTCTTCCCCCCTCAACATCGCCCGCCAGCCGGCTCCTACCCCCGATCCATTTCCCCATCTCTCATTCTCCCCCTCTCCCCTACTCTCTTTCGTCCCATGATTTCCCGCATGTCCCAAATGACGGCGCTCGGCGCCGATTGGTGGAACGACTCCGGCGTCCCCACCGAACTTTCCGCAGCCGTCGCCCTCGGCGCCGTCGGCGGAACCTCGAACCCCGTGATCGTCGCGCAGGCCGTGAAAGCGCATCCCGCGCTCTGCAACCCGATCATCGACCGCCTGCTCGTCGATCACCCCGCCGGCACCGAAGACGACATTGCGTGGAAACTGATCCACACCCTCGCGATCGACGCGGCCGCGCGCCTCTTGCCGGTCTACGAGGGCACGCGCGGCGTAAAAGGATTTCTCTCCACGCAGGTAAATCCGAAATATTATCCCAACTACGACCTGATGGTCGCACAGGCCACGCAACTCGCCTCGCTCGCCCCCAATATCGCAATCAAAGTCCCCGCCACCGCAGTCGGCATCGCCGTCGTGGAAGAGCTGACCGCCCGCGGCATCCGCGTAAACGCCACTGTAAGTTTTACCGTGCCCCAGGCCATCGCCGTATCCAACGCGCTCGCACGCGGACTCAAACGCGCCCGCGCCGCCGGCCGCGACGCCGATGCCATTCGCCCCTACATCACGCTCATGATTGGTCGCGTGGATGACCAACTGAAGCGTGTGGCCGCAGCGCAAAAAATCTCCGTCACTCCCGGTACCATCGAGTGGTCCGGCATCGCGGTGTTCAAAAACGCGCATCGCATTTTCAAAGAACGCGGTCTCCCCGGCACGCTCCTTGCCGCCGCCTATCGGCACGAAAATCACTGGTCGCAAATCATCGGTCGCGAAGTCCTCCAGACAATTCCCTACACGTGGTGGACGCAGTTCAACGTCGCCGCCACCGAGCCCACGCTCACCCTCGAACAACCCGTCGACGGCGCAATCCTCTCCGAACTCCGCGCGAAGTTTCCTGACTTCATCCGGGCCTACGATGCAGACGGTATGCAGCCAGCGGAGTTCCTCGGCTACGGCGCGACGCAGCACACACTCAGTCAATTCCTCGGCGGCTATGGCGACTTGATCGCCTCCGTGCGCGCCCGCATGCTACCGATTTGATTTCGCAAGCGCCGCCCCGAAAAATCATTCATGCTCCCCCTCGTCCCCCACTACATCGCCGGCGAATGGCTGCGCTCCCCGCAGCTGCCCACCACGTCCGTCTTCAATCCCTCGACGGGCGACGTCATCGCGCAGTGCCCAGTCGGTGGCGCGGCCGAGGTCAACGCCGCGGTCGCCGCCGCGCACGCCACCTTTCCGGCTTGGAGCGAGACGCCGGCGGTCGAGCGCGCCCGCGTGTTTTTCCGTTATCGCCAACTCATCGAACACAACTACGACACGCTCTGTGCGACCGTTTCCCGCGAGCACGGCAAGACGCTCTCCGAGGCGCGCGGCGACGTGCACCGCGGTATTGAGAATATCGAATACGCCTGTGGCGTTCCCACGCTGCTGTTCGGAGACACCCTCGAAAACCTCGCGCGCGGCGTTGATTGCGAGACCCTCAACCAACCGCTCGGCGTCTGCGTCGGCATCACGCCATTTAACTTTCCCGCGATGGTCCCACTGTGGATGTTCCCACTCGCCCTCGCTTGCGGCAATACCTTCGTCCTCAAACCCAGTGAGAAAGTCCCTCTCACCGCCGTCCTCCTCGGCGAACTCCTCGAAAAGGCCGGTCTGCCCAAGGGCGTCTTCAATATCGTCCACGGCGGACGCGAGGCGGTCGACACCCTGCTCACTCATCCGAAAGTGCGCGCAATTTCCTTCGTCGGCTCCACGCCCGTCGCGAAATACATTTACGAAACCGGTACCCGCCACGGCAAACGGGTCCAGGCCAACGGCGGCGCGAAGAACTACCTCGTCATCATGCCCGATGCCGACATCGGCAAAACGGTCGATGCGCTCGCCACCGCCGCGTTCGGCTGCGCCGGCGAACGCTGCATGGCGGGTTCCACCGCTCTCACCGTCGGCACCGCAGCAGAACGCCTGCTCCCCGACCTCATCACCGCCGCCCGTGCGATCAAAATCGGCCGCACCGACCAACCCGCCCCCGCCGCCCAGCCCGACATGGGTCCGGTCATCACCGCGGCCCACCGCGACCGCGTGCTCAGCCTCGTCGCCAGCGGCGAGCAGGAAGGCGCGAAAGTCATCGCCGATGGTCGCGACCTCAGAGTCGCCGACGCGCCGCGCGGTTTCTACCTGGGTGCCACCATCGTTGACGGCGTGCAGGCCAACATGACGTTGGCCCGCGAGGAAGTGTTCGGTCCCGTGCTGAACGTCATGCGTATGGACGACCTCGACGCCGCGATCGCCCAAGCCAACGCATCCGCGTTTGGCAACGGCGCGGCCATTTTCACCGCGAGCGGACGCGCCGCGCGCGAGTTCAAACACCGTGTGAAGGCCGGCATGGTGGGCATCAACGTCGGCGTGCCCGCAACGATGGCGATGTTTCCCTTCACGGGGTGGGACGATTCGTTTTACGGCGACCTCCACATCCAAGGCAAAGAAGCCGTGCAGTTCTACACCCAGCAAAAAGTCATTACGACGCGCTGGTTCGGCGGCGAGGTGGGCGACGTGTGGAAAAAGTGATTCCCTTTAATCGATAGTCTTGGATTTTCGTCCAGGCTGGCGGGCGAGAAGAGGGCGGTTGGGAAACCGCCCCTCCCGTGGTCACGGCACTTCGTAGACCTCAACAAGGGCGGCACCGGTGGTCGTGCCCGCTCCACCGAGCTGAACCGTATAGGCGCCGGGGGTGAGGTTGACGAGGAGCGCGGCATCCTTGCTGTTCGGCGCGAGGGCAAACGCGCCCACCCCATTGGCGGCCGCCGCAATCTGCGCGGCATCAGCCGCGGCAGCCGTGGTCGGCACGCCCCAGTCGTCGTTGGTCGCGATCGTCGCGCCGGGTTGGTCAAACAACTTCAGCTGAGGGTCGGCGAGCGTGCCCGCTACACCGAAGCCGCCCAGCGTCGGGCCGACGCCGCGTATCAGCACCCGCTTGGGCACGGTGCCGCTGATCACAAATCCGGCCGTGAGCGTAGCGTCGCCGCTGCCGGCAAAGCCGCGCGAGGCGATATTGACGACCTTTTGCGTCGGCATCGAATTTTCGGATACGTCGTAAACCTCCATGAGGGCGACGCCGGCCGTGCCGCCATCGCCAGAGACGACGGCCGTGTAAGCGCCGGGCGGGAGCGAAACAGAGAGGACCGCGTCCTTACTGTTCGGCGCGAGTGCAAACGCGCCGACACGCGCGGCGGCGGAGGCAATGTCGGTAGAATTACCCCACCCGGTATTGAGCAAGAGCGAAGTCGAGCCGCGGAAGAGTTCGAGCCGGGGAGCCGCCAGCGCACCCGCGACACCGAAGCCGCCGAGCGCGGGGCCGACAGCCCGGATCATGACTGCCTTCGGCGCGTCGCCTCGCAGGACGAAGCCGGCGATCATCTCCCCGGCGCTGCCGCCGACGGCCCCACGCGTTGCAATGTTCAGTAGTTTCTCGGTGGCGACACGCGTGTCGCTGGCACCGATGAAAGTGAGTTTCGCACCGGTGGCCGTGGTGACCGTCGCACTCAGCGTGGCGGTAGCGGTACCCAGAGTGCCGGCAACGGTCGCATTGGCGGCGGTCGTGACGGTGAGGCGGCCCGCTGCATCGACGGTGCCGGTGCCCGCATCCGTGGCGGCAGGCGTCACAGTCAGCACGTAAGCCTGCCCCGCCGGACCGACGATGGCGTAACTCGTCGCGGAGGAGTTGGCCGCACCGGCCTGATAAAACCCGGCAACGGCTTGGGAGACACCGGTGGCGGCCGAGCGCGTGGCCGTGAGCGCACTGGCTCCGTTCACCGAACCCGTGAGCAATCCGGCGGCGGAAATGGTGGCATCGACCGTGTATTCAATCGTGGCGGCCGCGACCCGCGCGGAACTCGGCGTCGTGACAAACGTGGAAACCCGGAAGCGTCCGGCGGAGTCGACCGCGCCATCCCGCGTGATGAACGTCGCCTGCGAGCCGCTGGCGTATCCAAGAAAGACAGCCGAATAGTCAGCCCGCACTTGGAGCGCAAAGGAACCGCCCGTTGCAAAGGTGCCAAAGTAGCTGCCGGTGTAGTTCTGGGGCCGCACCACGAGGCTAGCACTGCCACTCGTAACCGAGCCCCCGGGACCGGTGACGACGACGGTATAGCTGCCGGCGTCAGCGGCGGACAGCGCAGACCAGGAAAGTGTGGCGGCGGTGGCGGACGGCAGCGCCACTCCGTTCTTGCTCCACTGATAGGTGAACGGGCCGGCTCCCGATGCGACGACAGTGAACGTTGCCGGCTCACCTTGGCCGACGGTCTG
>CAMCHO010000199.1 GCA_945874455.1 Opitutus sp. GAS368
GTCGTTCGCGTGAACCGCTATGTCACGGAAGGCAGTTTCGATGCCTACATGTGGCAGACGTTAGAAACCAAGGCGAAGTTCATCTCGCAGGTGATGACTGGCCAGACGGTGGCCCGGCGGATCGAGGACTTGGATTCACCCGCACTCACGTATGCCGAGGTAAAAGCCATCGCGTCAGGCAATCCACTCGTGATCGAAAAAGCCAAGGTGGATGCCGAGGTCATGCGCCTGTCGCGGCTGCGCTCCGAGCATAGCGAGTCGCAGTATGGCACGCGCAGCCGGTTGCGCATGGCCGGCGAAGATGTCTCGCGGCTCGAACGGCAGGTGGCGGCGATGGAGCAGGACAAGGCCACGTGCGTGGATACGCAGGGTGAAAAATTCCGGATGGTCGTCGGCCAGAAAACCTACACCGAGCGCGCGGAGGCCGGCGCGGCGCTGGTGTATCTGGCAGCCGAACATCGCGACGATCATCTCGCGGGGCGCGCCGGGACCGTCGTGCTGGGCGAGCTGGCCGGTTTCAAACTCGAATACCGCTCAACCTGGCCCGACAAGATCACCCTGCGGGGCGCGGCCGAACACGTTGCGAATATTTCGCCGTCACCGATCGGCTCCATCAGTTCGCTAGAACACGCGGCGCGTTCCATCGAGGAACACGTGCTGCGGCTCCGCGACGAACTCACGCGGTGCCGGACGAACCTCGCGGAGTTGACCGCGCTCACGGGAAAAATCTTCGAGCACGAAGAACGCTGTCGCGAACTCCTCAAGCGACAGGGCGAACTCGTTTACCTGCTCGACATCACCAAGAATCAGGCGGCGGCGCAGCAGGCCACCGAATCAACTGGCGACGTGGAAACTGTCTCGGTGGAGGCACCCGAGACGGGCATCTCGACCGAGGTCGAACCGGCAGAGGAATTGTCCACGCCGGCCGTAGCCGTGGCGACGGTTGAACCAAAGCCGATCATACGTCGGCTCAAAACCCGAACGCCGGCCAAAGGGCAAACGACCAAATCGACCTCACCCACGGTGCGACTCGCGCCGCAAGAACCCGCGCGAATGAAAATCGCCGTATGAGGCAGAACCAACAAATTGCTGTCGTTCTCACTGAAGCGGAGCGTCTCCGACGCGTCGCCGAACTGTTGTGCAAGGCCATCGTGCTTGCAGAGGTAAAACGAGTCGTCGAACCGGTGCATGTCGCGGATGGCGACGACAATCCGGGGCATTGTTCAGCGAGGCCCAATGACACCGGTTCGGAGGAGATTCGGATACTGGACTACCTTGAGTTAAGGGGCAGAGGATCGCCCGTTTCGATCAGGGAAGCACTGGGATTGTCGCGGTCGGCAACCTACCGTGCGTTGCACCGACTGACCGTCGCCGGTCACGTTATCCCCAGTGGGCAAACCAGAATGCTCGCCTATCAGTTGAACA
The DNA here is from genome assembly GCA_945874455.1 of Opitutus sp. GAS368. GTDB lineage: Bacteria > Verrucomicrobiota > Verrucomicrobiia > Opitutales > Opitutaceae > GAS368. Next base: position 1,426 of record CAMCHO010000199.1, read on the forward strand.
AGGCGGAGCCGTGCCCGCAAAAGATCGGCCTGAACTAATCTCATGCCGCCCAGACGGTCACCGGTCGATGAGTCTGTCCAACCGCGCGTGCCGGTCGTGATCTACGCGCGCGTTTCGACGGACAACCAAGTCGGGGGACGATTCGATTCCTGCGAGAGCCAGACGGCGGTCTGTCGCGAACACGTCCGTCAACACGCGGCGGAAGGTTGGTATGAAGTGGCATCGTTCACGGACGCGGCGTATTCGGGCGGGTCGATGAATCGGCCGGGCATCCAGGCGATCAAACGCATGATCGAAGCTGGGGAGGTCAAGGTCGTCGTCATTTTCAAACTCGAACGGATGTCACGCAATATGGACGAATGGGGTCCGTTCCGCGCATTTTTAGAAAAGCACGGGTGCCGGCTTGAAAGCGCCACCGAAGATATTTCCGAGAGCGAACCGGAGGGGAGGCTGAAGAATAATATTCTGATCAGCGTGTCCGATTTCGAACGGCGGAATACGGCGAAGAAAACCCGGATCAAAATGCGGCAGCAGGCGATGCGGGGATACTGGAACGGCGGCATGGTGCCTTACGGCTACGCCTACGACAAGAATACCCAGGCGTTGCAGCTGCATCCCCGAGACGCATCCGTCGTCCGCAAGATCTTTGAGCAGGCGGCGCAACTCGTCTCACTAACCGATATTGCAAACGCGCTTAACGCCGAGGGTCTGCGCACCAAGGAACGCGTCATGCAGCGACGTGACGGAACCAGCGAGACATGGGGCGGCCGAATTTTTCGCTCCGATGGCTTGCGGCTCATCATTCGCAATCCCCTCTATCGCGGGTCGGTGAAATTTGAAGGACAAGAGTATGCCGCCAAGCACGAGGCCTTGGTGTCGTCGGAGATTTGGGACCGGGCGAACGCGGCAACCGCCGACACGAAACCGCGGCCGATCTACCTGTTTCAAGAACGCGATGCGCAGAATCACTTGCTCAAGGGTCTCGCGTGGTGCGGCTCGTGCGGGCGCGCGCTGGTGCCGAACGACAGCGGCAAGAAAAGCGTCCGAGGCGTGAAATATCGTTACTACACCTGCAGCCTCGTCATGCGCGAGTCCGCGAGCCGCCCGTGTGCGGTCGGGCGATTGTCCGCAGATGCACTCGAACGGGTGGTCATCGCCTTGGTGGGTGAAGCCAGCAAGCACCCCACGCTGATCGCTGAAATGGTTGAGACCTCACGGCGGATGCGTGTCGGAGATCGCGAGTCTCTGCGTCTGGAGGTGGATCGCATCAAGGAAGCGCTGGCGTTGACGGATAAGAAGCTGCGCAATTGCGCTGACGCGGTCGCCAACGACGGTGCGGACGCGTTACGCGAAGCATTGATCCGTCGCGCTGCTGATCTGCGGGACGAGCGGCAGCGATTGCTTGTGGAGCAAGAGCGGGCGAGGCAGGCGCTGGTTGCATCCGAGGCGGGCGTCTTGGAAGAGCGACGCATTCGGGATAACCTGGAACGACTCGGGCAGGTGCTGCCAAATTTATCACCGGCGGAGCGAAAGGAACTTATCCGTCTTTTTGTCGAACGCGTCGAGGTTCGTGGCGCGACACCCAACACTCGGCGTAAACCACAGGAAGGGTCAGCGACGGCATCGGCCGACGCCGCTACTCGGATCATGGAAATCAATATCAAGCTACACCTCGCAGAGTTGGTGCGGGGCATGGAGGAGCGAGCAGCAGCTAAATCGGAATCTCCCGCAAGCCGTCGAGCGATCTCGATTAGAGGGTTGAACCTGGGGGCACGGGTCGACTTCAGCAATGCGATGCGGGGTGAAGTCACCATCACTGCTCCTTTTGGTCAGACAATCCGGCTAGATGCGAGGGTGCGGACGGTGCCGGCCAAAGCGCCCGAGATCGAGCACCCGATCGTCAAGGCGCGACGCTGGCAGCGATTGCTGGAGACCGGCGCGATTCCGACGCGGATGGCACTCGCCCAAAAGGAGGGACTCACACCGGGCGCAATCACCCAAATCATGCAACTGCTCAATCTATCTCCGGATATTCAACGCATTCTCGCGTCGATGAAAACAAACAGCGAGGTCTGGCACTTTGGATACAGGCCGATGGGGGAACTCGCTCGGCTTCCGTTTGCAGAGCAGCACGCAAAATTTTCTGCCATGATGCGAAAGTATGACGCGAGGCGCATCCGTTCGGGTCCGAAGTCAGGTCCATCGATGTTCTCGATTGGAGAATCGTCACCGCAAAGCGCACAACGCATCCGCATCGGCTGAATTTTGGGCCCCCGAGTTGCCCGTTTGTGGGGAAAGGCGGAACCGATGCCCTGAACCGGTCCACTCGCCTGATGAAAATCAAGTTCGTTTTGTGGGGCGTCACGTGCAGCCTACTGCATGGACCAAAATGTCTTAGCGCTGCGCGTTAGTCGAAGTGATCGAATGCCCGAAGGGCATTGAGCTTGGGGAGACAAAACCTATAGGGTTGCTGCGCCTCTCCCAATTTCTCCCCCATGCGCATCAGACACCTCAAAGTCGCCAACTTCCGCGGTATTCAGAGCCTGAACTGGACGTTGGGACCGCGAGTGATCTGCCTCGTCGGGCAAAACGACGCGACCAAGAGCGGTATCCTTGACGCGATTGAGCTAGGGCTTTGGCCCCGTGGTAATTATCCGGTGAGTGATACGGATTTCTTTAACGCCGACGTGACCCATCCAATCAGCGTGGAGATTACGGTGGGCGAGATTCCCGCGGACTTACTCGCTGAGGATAAGTTCGGACTTTACCTGCGAGGGTTTTCGACCGCCGGCGGACTTGTTGACGATCCGGGCGAAGGACTTGATTCCGTAGTCACGATCCGTTGCGAGATCACCGCCGAACTCGAGCCCACCTGGAGTTTGATCAAGCAAAGCCAGGCCGAACCCAGACATGTCTCGTGGCGTGATCGCGAAAAATTGGGCGTGGCGCGTTTGGGTGCCGACGTTGACCGACACCTGACTTGGTCACGAGGGTCGGCGCTTGTTAAGCTGACGGCGGGCGAGAATTCCCTCTCGCAAATGCTGGCTAACGTATCTCGGGCTGCACGTGCGGCGGTCACCGAAGCGGAGCTTCCAGATTTGGAAACGGCGGCGGGAACGGCGAAGACCTCCGCGGCACGCATGGGTGCAAAGTTTGGTGACCTCGAACCGGGACTGGACGCGACGGGCCTTTCTCTCGGAAGTTCTGTTTTCGCGCTGCATGAGGAGAAAATCCCGCTGCGTCTATGGGGATTGGGCACGAAGCGCCTAGCTGCTCTCGCGATCCAACAGAGCGGCACAGGAGCTGACTCAGTGCTGCTTATCGACGAGGTGGAGCATGGTTTGGAACCGCACCGAATCCGCCATTTGCTGAAGCGTCTTGGGGAGAACCAGGACGGCACGCCCCGGACACATGGCCAGGTGATCCTTACCACGCATTCGCCGACCTCAGCTCTCACTCTTCCAATATCTGAATTGGCGTTCGTTCGCAGTCGGAATGGCGAGACAACCGCCCACACCGTCGACCCAGAATGGGTTAACGAAGTGCAATCCATTGCGCGAGTCGCGCCCCATTCGCTGTTCGGCCGCAAGCTGGTGGTCTGTGAAGGTGCAACCGAAGTCGGTTTGTGCCGGGGCCTCGAGCCATTCTGGGCCGTTGCAAATGCTGGTGTGCCTCCAGCGCACCTGGGTTTTGTGCCCCTCGACGGTGGAGGCCGCACGAGTGCACCCAATCGTGCACTAGCCTTGAAACGGGTTGGTTTTGATGTGGTGGTGGCCGATTCCGACGAACCGCTGGTTCCGGATGTCAACGTCCTCAACGCAGCCGGCGTGGTCGCGTTTCAGTGGCCTAGTGGTTTGTCCACTGAAGAACGCCTTGCTCTCGATTTGCCCGTCGCGTCCCTGCAGGAACTAATAGCCGCCGCTGTTGCGCTGTTCGGCGAGGAGCTTGTCGTCTCGCAGGTGGTGAGTTTTGCCGAGGCCGATCCCAAACCCGCTGGCGTTATTGTGACAGCATGGATTCAAGGTGGCATGACCGAACCACTGGTTCGCCGGGCAATTGGTCGGGCGGCGAAGCAGGGCAAAACTGACAGTGGCAAGGGTTGGTTCAAGAATGTGACCTTGGGCGAGCAACTCGGCGGCGTGGTAGGCCGAGCTGCTGCTGGTTTGGCCGGGACGCCGACTGCAGCCGTCATCGCGCAGCTGATGGCTTGGGCTTATGCCTAGTCAACTGGCTCAGGACTTGGCGCACGTTGATCGCGGCATGGTCGTCGCTCCCGCCGGTTGTGGGAAAACGCACCTAATCTCAGAAGCGGTCGGCTGTTCTCAGGGGCGTCAGCTCGTCCTTACTCACACCCATGCCGGGGTGAAAGCGATCCGCGAGAAAATGATTCGGCTCGGGGTGCCGCCTCAGCTCTATCGCGTCGCAACCATCGACGCGTTCGCACTGAAATACGCGTCCGCGTTCCCAAGTCTGTCAGGTTGGACGATCCGGGAGCCAGAAGGTGACCAATGGAAATCACTCCGGCCGGCTGCGGTAATTGTGTGCCGTGCACCACCGGTAATCGACGTCCTGCGCGCGTCGTATGTCGGTGTTTATGTGGACGAATACCAAGACTGCACGATCGGTCAGCACGCCTTGGTTATGGAACTGGCCTCACTCTTGCCCTGCCGAATCTTGGGCGATCCACTTCAGGCGATCTTTCGAAAAATAAACAAAGCCGATGCCCTGGCGTGGCAGATCGCGCAGGATAGCTTTCCGGAAGTTGGGGCGCTCGACCAACCTCATCGCTGGTTGGGGCGAAATGACAATTTGGGGCACTGGCTGTTGGACGTTCGAAATTCACTGCTGGCGGGACAGACTATTGATCTCGCGGGTGCGCCGGGAGTTGAGCTGCGCTTGGGAGACCCCTCGGAACCCTACCAGATTTCTACATGTTATGATCTCGCTAAACTTGGGGGAACGGTTGTGGCACTGCGTGCTTGGCGCGCGCAATGCCATCGTCTCTCGGGCCGCCTGAACAACGCGTTTCATGCGGTCGAAGACGCTCAATGCGAGGAACTCGTTGAATGGGGCCGCAAGATCGAAGGAGTCACCGGCGTCCAGCGGGTCGATAATCTTGTAGAATTTGCCTGCACCTGGTTGACCCGCCTACCGGGCCCTGTGGTCAAAAGTGTGCACAAGGCGGTTCAAGCTCAGAAAGCATGTCGGGCCACCCGCGGCGATGCGATCGCGCTCCACGGAACGCTTTGCCGAGTTCGCGACGATCCAAAAATGACCGGGGTAGCGGCAGCACTGACCGCATTCACCGCATTGGCCGAAAAGCCAGTCTTTGTGAGCAGAGAAATTTGGAACGGTTTGCGTGACGCGGCGAATGAGTCAGGGGCGAATACGACGACTTCTCTGTCCGGTGCTATCGCCGCGAGCCGTGAACGGGCGCGACGTTTTGGCCGCGGCTTAGGAAAAAACTGCCTGGCGACGCCGCTCCTTGTTAAGGGCCTGGAATTTGATCACGTCGCGATTCTGAACTCCGGCGATTTGAAGGACGCAGAATCCGTCTACGTCGGACTGACACGAGCCTGTCGTAGCATGATTATCATCTCTCCGTCACCGAAGTTAACCGTCGCGAAGCCGGCTTGGTGACGATTCCGAAATCCCGCGCCAGCGTCGGTTGCTAGCGGACCGCCATCCGTCACGTTAAGCGGATCGACCGGAAGCACCTCGCCTTTATCCGGGCGGAACTGTCGCAACGAGGATTCACACTGCCACGATCCCCGGACGCCTGACGAAGTCGGCGTGCGCCCAAATCCACGCGCGAGAGCGCCTCGTGCCTCCTCGGGCAACACTTGAATCGGTGGGGCTAGCGCGCATGCTTCGGCCATGCCTCGGCCCTCCATCGCAGAATCGTTTTTTCGCGACCTCATCGCGAAAGGAGGCGGCTTGTTTGCGCATCTCGCCGGCTTGGGCTCAGCTCCCGTGCTCACCACGGAGAGTGAGTGGCTGGACTGCAAAGGCGCGGCGAGGATCAGCGACGCCGATGTGCAAAAATATTGGAGCAAGACTCTCGCCGCGTTCGGCACCACGCAGGGCGGAGTCCTGATCTGGGGGTTGGATTGCCGCAAGCAGGGGGACCCGCCCGTCGATTGTGTGACCGGCCCATCGTATGGCGCGACGCCCGCCGCGCTGAAGAGCCGTCTGATGGAATTGCATCACTTGGCCACCGACCCGCCGATCCAAGGTGTGGAAGTCGAGGCGGTGCCCGACCCGGCGGACGCGAGTCGCGGCTTTGTGGTGTGCTTCGTCCCCGAGAACGGCGTCAAACCGGCTCGGGCCGAGCACGCTGGCAAGCAGTTCTACATCCGTGTCGGGGACGACTCGGTCGTGCCCAGCACCGCGCTGTTACGCGCGCTGTTTGCCCCGGGGAGTCAGGCCGATTTGGCTGTTCGCGTGCGGGTGAAACACTGGCCCGAGGTCCCGGATGAACGCAGCGCGACTCACATTCAGTTCTGGGTCGATATTACCAACCGTGGCTTGGTGTCCGTTAACGGCGTCTATGTTGCCCTGATGGGCACCGACCGGCACTACGCCGGATCGTTTACGACGCCCGACAATTGGAAACAGCGCAGCACGTCGAGCTGGCCCACAGCGTTTGAGGCGCCGCGACCAATTCATCCGGGTGAGACGACGACCGCGTTCAGGTTCGAGCCGGGCATTTTGTTGAAGCAGAAGGACGCCACGGCGCACATCCTGCCCAACGGCTATCAACAGGTGTTCGATCTACGGATCTTTGCGGAGCATCAAGCGGGTTTCCGCGCGCGGGTGACTATCCTGGAGAACGACGTTTATCATCGCGTCGCACGTGACTGCGAAATTCTTTCGTTGGGGTAATCGGTAGCATGAATACGACCACCAGAGTCGGGTGGATTGCGGTGAACAGGAAGCATCCAGTAGCACCGTCAGGGAGGGCGTGAGGCGGCCAATTTTGAGCGCTTCGCGCGTCTCGCCTCATTTTTACTTACTTCGCGAGAGGCGGTCCCAGAACCAAAAAACTAGGGGGTTCGCCGTTTAAAACGAAGAACTAGATCAAAGTAAGTAAAAATCAATGCATCTACATAAATTTGGCGTCCAATCACTTGCCACCTATTTTTACTAACCTCGTTTTGAGTTCTCGGTTTTTTCACACTGGCTGCCCGACATGGATTCGAACCATGACTGGGTGAGTCAAAGTCACCTGTGCTACCATTACACCATCAGGCAAGAAAGTGCGGAGGGCATAACGTGCGGCGTTCGCGCTGCTGGTCAAGGGCGGAAACGTCGTTCTCTCATTTTCCGGTTTTTTT
>CAMCHO010000200.1 GCA_945874455.1 Opitutus sp. GAS368
AGGGCTGGAGTCGCGAGGGATTTGTCGCAAGATCGGTCCAATGAAATTCGGAATCTGTAATGAAATTTTTCAGAATTGGGCGCTGGAAGACGCGATGAGCTACGCCAAAAAGGCGGGCTACGACTGCATCGAGATTGCGCCGTTTACGCTCCTGCCGGGCACGGCGGGAAAATACGTCACGGCGATTTCCGCGTCCGAACGGCGGACGATCCGCGACACGGCGGCGCGCGTCGGGATTGAAATTTCCGGCATTCACTGGGTGCTCGTCCAGGCGGATGGTATGTATCTCACGCATCCCGACGCGGCGGTGCGGGGGCGCACGGCCGACTACTTTGTGGCGCTGGCGGATTTTTGCGGGGACCTCGGCGGTAAGACGATCGTCGTCGGCTCGCCCAAGCAGCGCAATGTGATGGACGGGGTGAGCCCCGCGCAGGCGTGGGACTGGGCGACGCAGGTGTTTCGTCCAGCGGTGGAGCGGGCGGCCGAGCGCGGAGTGACCATTTGCTTTGAGCCGCTGGCGCCGGTGGAGACGAATTTTATCAACACGGCGGCGGAAGGGATCGTGTTCGCGCAACAGTTTCGCAGTCCCGCGATGAGTGTGATCCTCGATGTGAAAGCGATGTCGTCGGATACGAAGCCGATTCCGCAGATCATCCACGAGTCGCGCGGTAACTTCGGTTATTTCCACGCTAACGATGTGAATCTCAAGGGGCCGGGCTTCGGCGACGTGGACTTCAAGCCGATCGCGGCGGCCCTGAGGGAAGTCGGTTACGACGGTGTGGTGTCCGTGGAGGTGTTTACATTCGAGGAAGGGCCCGAGGTCATCGCGACGCAGAGTCTCGCGTATCTGAAAAAGACCTTCGCGTGATGGACGGAGGGGCGCGGGGCGGCCTGCTGTGGTCTGGTCGGCAGCGAGCGTGCGCGCGCTCTGGGGTGGTCGGACGAGCGCCCGCAAGCGGGCGGCCCGGGGCGCCTGCGGGAAAGTGCGGGACTGCCTCTAACGCGTCGCCGCCGCCGTGCGGAGGGTCGGGCCGTCGACCCACTGGGCGGGGATCGTCGTCGTTGACGGCCAGTCGGGGATGCCGCGTTCATTGCGCTGGAGCTGGCCGATGAGCAACTCGACGCCACGGGAACCGAGGGCACGGGGTTGCAGGTCGAGGCCGGCGCACGGGCGGGTTTTCATGTGGGTGTTGAGGGAGACGAATCCGTGGGTCTCGGGCAGCCGGGCACCGCAGGCGGACATCCAGTCGATCGCCGGAGTGTGGTGGGCGAAGACGACATCGGGTTGGTGGCGCCGAAACCACGTGGTGAAGGTCTCGGGAGAGAATTTATCCACGACGAGCGGGGGCACCGATTTGGTGCTGGGGTGGTGCTGCTGGAAGGTGTGAAAGGCGGCGCTCCAGCGATATTGGAGGCGTTCGTCGTGGTGGCGTTGTAGATACAGTCCGGGGCGTTGGTAACCGAGGGCGGCGGTGCGTTGCAGGGCGGCGAGCAGGGAGCGGTAGTGGTCCGAGCAGATCGAGTGCAGCGCCGGACGTTCGATGATGTAGTCGGCGTACATGCCCGCATAATGCGGCCAATCGAGAGCCGCCAAGTCGGGCTCGCCCCACGAGGGGAGAAGCACGATGCCCTGGATGCCGCGGGCTTTGAGGATGGAATCGAGTCGGGGTACGGAGACGGCGCCGCGTCCCACGATAATTTTTTCGACCTTGAAGCCGAGGGCGGCTCCGCGGGTTTCGGCGCCGAGCACGAGTTCGTGGTGAAAATGGGCGGCGGACGCGGGGCGGTCGGGCTCATCGAAATCCACGGCTGCCAACACGCCGCGAAACGAGCCGCCCCGTGACCGCCGCAGCTCTGACATCAGCGCCCCGGCGAGCGGATTGCGGAGATAACCGGCGGCGGCGGCGGCGATTTTCACGCGCGCTGCCGTGTTTGGGTCGACGCGTGGCGATCCGCGCAAGGCATCGGACACGGTGGTGCGGGAAAGACCGAGCGTCTTGGCGAGGGACCGAAGCGTGGGGGTAGGTACGGACATAGACCGGACTGTCAGACTCGCGGTCGGTCGCCTCGGTTGGCAACCGATTTCAGGACACTGAGGCCGTCAAGCAAGGGAGGCGGGGCGCACGGGTGCCTGACGCTGCGGCGAGTGTGAGCTCGCCGTGTGGAACCGCCCGGCCCACGTTTGCTTCAACCCTAGTTTCTTCCGGACCCCGTTATGAGAATTTTTGGCAGCCTGCACCTCGTTGATCTCCTCGTCGTCGTCGCCTATCTGGTGGCGGTCATTTACATCGGCAAGCGCGCCGCCAAGGGCGCGGCCAGCGAAGAAGGTTTTTTTCTCGCGGGTCGCTCGCTCGGGAAGCTTTACCAATTTTTTCTGAATTTCGGCAATGCCACCGAGCCGCAAGGGGCGGTGAGCACGGCGAGTCTGGTTTTCCAGCGCGGTGTGACTGGGGTCTGGTTCACGTTTCAGACCGTGTTCATGAATCCTTATTTTTGGTTTATGAACGTGTGGTTTCGCCGGGTGCGGTTGGTGACGGCGGCGGATTTGTTTGAAGACCGGTTTGGCAGTCGCGGCCTCAGCCGCCTCTACGCTTTATTTCAGGTCATGGTGGCGTGTGTGTTTCTTGGGTTCGGCAACTACGTCGCCTACAAGATCGCTTCGTCGCTGGTGGTGAAGCCCGAGATCGAGTGGACGTCGGCGGAGCGCTCCGCGGTGGACGATTACCGGGAGCTCAAGGGACTTGAAAAACAAGTGAGCTCCGGGGCGGTCGCGGTGTCGGAGGCAGCGCGGGCGCGGCTCGCGACGTTGCGCGACCGGCAGGCGCGCGGCGAACTGCACAGTTATATTACGTTGCTGCGGTCGCTGCCGTTTTACCTCGGCTTCACGTTGGTCGTGGGGGCGTACATTGTGCTGGGGGGCATGGCGGCAGCGGCGGTGAACGAGGCGTTGCAGAGCGTGTTGATCATCGTGTTTTCCGTGCTGCTGATTCCGACGGGGCTGGCGGCGATCGGGGGATGGGGGGAGCTCGCGAACAAAGTGCCAGGGCAGATGCTCGATCTTTTCGCGGGCCCGGGCGGATCACCGGCGTTTATCTTGGCCGTGCTCTTCATCAGTATCGTGCAAAACGGCGGCTTGAGTCACAACATGGGCATCGCGGGTTCGGCGAAAAATGAGTTCGCCGCGCGCATGGGCGTGACGGGTAATTATCTGAAACGCTTCATGATTATCCTGTGGGCGTTTGCTGGCTTGATCGCGATCGCGCTCTTCGGTGTCGGCGGGCTGGCGGACCCGGACATTGTGTGGGGTGCGATGTCGAACCGGTTGCTGGGGCCCGGCCTCATCGGCCTCATGCTGGCGGGCGTGCTGGCCGGCACGATGTCGACGTTGGCGGCCAAGGCCCTCGCGATTTCGTCGCTCTTTGTGCGTAATATTTACCGCTATCTGCGACCCGAGGCCACGCAGGACCAAGGGTTGACGGCGGCGCGGTGGACGATCGTCGTTGTGCTGGGGCTCGGGGTGCTGTCGGCCGAACTGATGGGCGACGTGGAGTCGATCGTGAAGCTCGTTCTGACGGTCAACGTCCCCTTCGGCGCGGCGATTCTCACGGTTTTCTTTTGGCGCCGGCTGACGGCCCCAGCGGTGTGGTGGTCGGTGTCGTTGACCGTGCTCACCATTTTGGTGGTGCCGAATATTGCGACGGAGATCCGCTCCGTGCGGCAGGCGTCCGAACTCGCGGTGATGAGCACGGCCGACGGGGCGAAGCCCGTGCCGGTTTACTGGAAGCATCTCGTGCGCATCAACCCGGGCGACCCCACCAGCGCGCTGGAGGGCCGCGGTCGGTTCAGCCTCGAGTGCTACCTGCTCGGCAAGGTCGGGCTCGATGTGGCCAAGCTCGCCCCGCAAGGCCGCGAAGCCGCGACGTTTTATTTCGACGGATTATTTCCGTTTATGGTGCTCCTGCTGGTGAGCTACCTGACGCGACCGACCGACAAGGCGCGGGTCGATCAGTTTTACGGGAAGATGAAGACGCCGGTCGGTGACACGCCGGAGCTCGAAGCGGCGGCGATGGAGGAGACCCGCCGCAATCCCGGGCGCTTCGACCATACGAAACTGGTGCGTGATTCGACGTGGGAGTTTTGTAAATGGGACCGTGTCGATACGATTGGTTTTCTGATCTGCTGCGCGGTTTCGGGTGCGATCATTGGAATTTTTGTACTCTTGCTGAAGTGGGCGGCGTGACCGCGGGCGTTGGGCGCGACCGAGCGAACGAGCGAACGAGCGAACGAGCGACCGAGCGACCGAGCGAACGAGCGAACGGGGCTGCACGTTTTCTCTAGCTACGAGGGGCGGGGAGGTTTTGGGTGAGGCCGTGTCCACCTTTGGACATGCAACTTCCTCCTCCTCCTGTCCGTCTCTCCCTGCATGCATCGTGCCTCTTCGTCTCCGCTCCTTCGTGGTTGTCTCTCCGCGTTCCGGAGCGCGTTGGTCCTCCTGCTGGTCCCGATGGGGTCGCTGTCGGTTCGCGCGCAGAACGTGCTCGCGGCGGGTGCGGCCGGCCCGGTGGTGGAGCTCCCGAAGTTCGTGGTGACCGACAGCCGCGAGCTGGCCCCGCCCGAGGCGTGGCGTTACGCGGAGATCCCCGGTTTTGAAATTCTCACCAACGCTTCCGACAAGGCGACTCGGCGGCTGATTAAGGATTTTGAGCAATTCAAGGAAGCGCTCGCGCTCGTCTGGCCCATTCCGAACCGGTCGGGCGTGCCGACGTCGCTTATTCTGTGTGGGCGCGGCGGTAAGTTCGACGCCTTCGTCCCCAGCGGAAAATCGAGCGCCGACCGCGCCCTCGCGAGTCTCTTTCTCAAGAACAAAGAGCAAACGGCGATCATCATCGATCTGCAGTCGTCGACCCTGAACATCCTCGCCACGGACACGACCAATGATGCGGCGACGGGCACGGACTCCAGTTACATTTCGGTCGACCACGACAAGCAGCTCTACCGCGAGTACGTCCATTTTCTCCTGAGCACGAGTGAGCCCCGGCTGCCGGCGTGGCTCGAGGAAGGTATGGCGCAGATCATTATGGCGATGAAAGTGGATCCGAAATATATCGTCTTCGGCAAACTGGAGGACCCGAACACGATCTCCGCGCAAGCCGGCGCGGTGGCGGCGATGAATGCCCTGATGGCGGCGGATGATCCTGATGGCATCCAAATCGCCGGTGCGCCGGCGGAGGACCGCGATTTCAACGCGGCGCTGCAGCGGCGCGCGCTGGTCCCCTTTCCAAAGTTTTTTGCGGTGACCTCCGATTCACCTGAGGCAATCAATCCGCTCGGAAATAACGTCTGGGCGAAACAAAGTTACGCCTTCGTGCACATGTGTCTCTACGGACGTGGCAAGCGCTACCAAAAAGCCTTTGGCACGTTTCTGACGCGTTTGGGCAAGGAGCCGGTCAGCGAAGAACTCTTCAAGGAGTGCTTCAAGATGGACTATAAAAAAATGCTGATGGAACTGCGCGGCTACATCGATTTCTGCGACTACCAACATCAGGAATACGTGCTGAAGGGTGAGGGGCTCGGGTCGGGCAAGCCGCTGGTCCTGCGCGATGCGACCCAGTCCGAAGTGGGCCGCATTAAGGGCGAGGCTTTGGCTCTGGCCGGTCACCACGTCAAAGCGAAGGCCGAGCTGATCGCGCCCTACATCCGCGGGGAGCGCGAGCCGCTGCTGCTCGCGGCCCTCGGACTCTACGACCGCGCCCATGGCGATGAAGTGAGAGGGCGAACGTTCATCGAAGCAGCTGCGGCCGCGAAGGTCACCCGGCCGCGGCTTTATCTGGAACTCGCGCGCCACCGCTATGCCGACGCCCTCGCGAAGCCCGGTGCGGGAGAGAACTTTTCCGCCGAGCAGGTCAGTGCCATCCTCGCGCCGCTGCTGATCGCCCGGGTGCAGCCGCCCTCCATGCCGGAAGTCTACGAAGTGATGACCGATGTGTGGGCGCGCAGCGCGGAGACCCCGAAGCGCGATGATGTCCTGTTTCTGATCGAAGGCGTGCGCTTTTTCCCGGGCCGCTTGCGGATGCTTTATCAGGCGGCCGTCCTCAGCTCGCGGGCGAACATGCTCGACGTCGCACACGCGTTTGCAGACCACGGATTAAAATTCGCGCCGGACCCTAAAGGGAAAGCCCGTTTTGAGGAGCTCAAGGCGTCGCTGCCGCCGCTTCCGCCCTCGGCTCTGGATGCGGCCGCAGCGGCGAAAGCAGTTGGGCCCGCTCCGAAACGCTAGCGCCACCGGCGTACCGCAAAACCACTCGATCCGTGAGGTCCCCTCCGTTGCACTTTGTGAAGAAAGCCCCGGTGTGGGCGGCGGGCGTTTTGGCGATGGCCGCGGTGGCGCGGCTGACGGCTCAACCCGCCGCGCCTGCGGCGGTCAGCACCGCCGTCGCCGAACAGCCGATCATCGAGCTGCCGAAGTTTGAGGTCACGGACAGCCGCGTGTTGCCGGCGCCGGAGAAGTGGCGCTATGCGGCAATTCCAGGCTTCGAGGTGTTGTCGAGTATTTCCGTGCGGGCGACGACGCGCTTCGTGAAGGATTTTTTCCTGCTCCAAGCGGCGATCAACGAGATCATGCCCGGGTTTCGCCGGTCGGACGTGGCGGTGCCGTCGAGTTTGATTTTGGCCGGCGGCGGCAAGGGATTCGACCGCTTCCTCCCGACGCAGCGCGAGGAGGAACGTTATCGCACGAACAGTTTGTTTTTCGACGATCCGGAGCGCGGAGCGATCGTGGTGGATTTCGCGTTGGGCGAGCTCCAGCTCGAGGACAACACGACTGAGGAGGCCGATCCTTACCGTGGGTTCTACAAAGAATATTTCCGTTACCTCATCCGCAAGCAGATGAACGGAAAGCCGCCGCCATGGTTTGAGGAAGGTCTGGTGCAATTGTTCGCCTCGATCGATGTAACCAAGAAGTGGATCAATTTCGCGCAAGTGGGTGATGGTTTTGGCGGACCCCGCACCGGAGATTTCAACCGCCTGCTATCGCAGCGCGCGCTGATGTCTTTCCCGGAGTTGTTCGCCGATCCGCCGGTGCAAACCGGCACGTTTTGGTCGGCGCAGTCGTATGCGTTTGTTCACATGTGCCTCTATGGCCGCGGGCAGAAATACCAAAAAGGATTCATCACGTTTCTCTCGCGGACGGGTAGCGAGGCGCCCAACGAGCGGATTTTCAAAGAGTGCTTCGGCAAGGATTACAAACAGATGAACCTCGAGCTGCGCGGCTACCTCGACTTCACTGACTACAAGTCGATGCAGTATACGGCGAAGAAAGGTCAGGCCCTGCCGGATGCGCCGCCGTTCACGCTGCGCGACGCGACCGAGGCCGAGTCCGGCCGGATCGTCGGCGAAGTCCTCCGCATGGGCGGGCATACCGCCGCCGCCCGCCAAGCCCTGATCACGCCCTACATGCGCGGCGAACGTGAGGCGCCGTTGCTCGCGGCCCTCGGCCTCGCTGAACGCATCGACGGGAAGGATGACCGCGCGCGCAAGTTTCTCGAAGCCGCCGCCAAGGCCGGCGTGGAGCGGCCCCGCGCGTATCTGGAACTCGCCCGTCTCCGCTTCGACGCAGTGCGGGCCAATCCGGCGGCGCCCGACGAAAAATTAAGCGCGGCGCAAGTGGTGCGCGCGCTGGAACCGTTGCTCATCGCTCGCCAGCAACGCCCGCCGATGGCGGCGGTGTATGGTTTGATCACTGACGTCTGGGCGCGGGCGTCGACGCCGCCCACCGTCGAGCAATTCGCCGTCGTCATCGAGGGTGTGCAGACGTTTCCGCGCAATGCGCCGCTGGTGATGCAGGCGGCGATGCTGGCGTCGCTGAAACAATTTCCGAAAGAGGCGCTCGCGCTCGCGAAGCATGGCCAAAAAATCGCGCGGGATCGCGCCGAGCGGAGCCGCTTCGAGTTAATGGCAAACGCGTTTGAGCGTGACGCTGCGCCTGTGCCGGCCGCGGCGGCGTCCGCGGCACCGGACCCGGCCGAACCCAAGCAAGGCGAATCTTATCTGCCCAAACTGCCATGATCCGAAAATCGTTTGTGATGAGTGTTCACGCCGGAGCCGAAGCCGAATACGCGCGGCGGCATCAACCCATCTGGGCGGAGCTCGAAGCGGTGCTCACAGCCCACGGCGTCCATAACTACTCGATCTTTCTCCACGAGGGGACCCGGCAGTTGTTTGCTTACGCGGAGATCGAAGATGAAGCGCGTTGGGCGGCCATTGCCCAGACGGAGGTGTGTCAGCGCTGGTGGCGACACATGGGCGAAGTCATGCCGTCGAACGCGGACCACAGCCCGGTGGCAGTGGGTCTGAAGGAAGTGTTTCACCTCGCGTGAGGCCAAGGTCCGTAGAGTTTAAGCGCCGGTGACGTCTCCAGGGAGCGGGCGACCGCGCGACGCGAAAAGGTTTCTCAGAGGGACTTGAAGGCGAAGATTGCCCGCTCGTCGTTGACCGCCAGATGCCCGGCATAAGCGGCGACGAGTTCGTGTTGGCGCGAGACGCGGGCAACGGGCGGGTGGTGCCGTTTCGTCGGGCACGGTCATTATACCAACGTCCTTTGAGCCCTAGCCCGACCTTCGCATTTCGGGAGGCTTTGAGGGCGTGTTTTTCGGTTTTTCCAGAGGGAATCGGCTTGTTTTGGCGCTCGGCTATTGCTAGTTGAAGGAATGCACTTTTTTGAACGCATGGTAGACGGCCGGTTGTATCGCGTCG
>CAMCHO010000201.1 GCA_945874455.1 Opitutus sp. GAS368
ACCGCGACGCCGCGAAACGCCGCGGTCTCCTCCTCGTCGATCACTCCGTGGCGTGGAACCACCTCCTCGCTACCGAGGGTGAGGCTGCCGTGAAAAAACTCATTCCTGAAGGCGTGCATCCCAACGTCGAAGGCTGGCGCCGCCTCGTCACCCCGACGCTGCACCGCGCCCTCGACCTCGCACCGCCCCCCTGACCCGCTCATTCCACACCATCAGAAACGGCTTCGTCGGCCTACCGCCCCACCAGGGAACTTCTCTCTGGCGGCCGAAATGCGCTTCCTCCTCGAGCCACGGGAAAAGCAGCCGTTGTCCGCCCCCGGTGTTCCCGACCACTGTTTCCGTGCGAGCAGTTCCATGACCCGGAACACGTTCAGATTGCCGTGCCCCGCATTCCTCCTTTCTTTTTCCGAGTCTCGAAATCCAACTCCCCATGCACTCGCCACGAGCCCTCCTCCGCCTGCGTTCACTCGCTCTCTGCCTCGCCGTCCTCGGCGGAGCTTTTGTTTCAGCCCTCTCCGCCGCCCCGAAAGCCCACCCCGACACCACCGGCTGGCAGCCACTGTTCGCCGCCGATTTTTCGGACGCGATGACGAAGACCGGCGACTGGACCGTCGAAAACGGCATGCTCGTCGCTAAAAACAAAGAGACGGTTTGGACGAAAAAATCCTACGCGAACTTCATCCTCGATCTCGAATTCAAGGTCGCGAAGGAATCCAACAGCGGCGTGTTTTTGCGCTCAGGCGACACCAAGAGCGTCCTCGCCGCCCTCGAAATTCAGGTCCACGAAAATCAGGACAGTGCGCACTACGGCATGGTCGGCGCCATCTACAACGCCCAGCCTCCCGCGAAGCCCATGGCCAAACCGGTCGGCGAGTGGAACCGTTTTACCATCACCTGTCAGGACAGCCGCGTCTCCCTCGTCTTCAACGGAGAAGAAGTCTGGAACGTCGACCTCAACAACTGGCAGGAGCCGAAGAAAAATCCCGACGGCACGCCCAACAAGTTCGCCAAGGCTCTGAAAGATTTCAGCCGCAACGGCCCCCTCGGCCTGCAGGGACTCCACGGCAAAGCCCAAGCGCCCGTGTGGTATCGGAATATCCGGATCAAGGAACTGAAGTAATCAGCGGCCCCACCCCACCCCGGGAACGCGAGCCGCCCCGGGTTTTTACGTCCACCCCTGTCTGTTCACTCCACCCCATGCCCCCCATCCGTCTCCTTCTCCCGCTCTCTCTTTCCCTCCTTCTCTCCGTCTCCGCCTCGGCGCCCACTCACGCCGCCACGCCCGCGCGCCCGCTCGCGGTGAGCCCCTCGAATCCCAACATCATCTTCATCCTCGCCGACGACCTCGGCTACATGGACATCGGCGCGAATAACCCGAACACGTTCTACGAGACACCGAACATCGACGCGCTCGCCAAACGCGGCATGCGTTTTACCCAAGGCTACTCCGCCTGCTGCGTCTGCTCGCCGACCCGCGGCAGCATCATGACCGGAAAATATCCGCCGCGCTTCGGTATCACGGATTTCATCCCCGGCATGCGCCCGGGGAAACTCCTCTCCGCTCCCAACGCCACCCACCTCCCGCTCGCCGAAACCACCCTCGCCGAAGCGCTGCGCGACGGCGGCTACGCGACGTTCTTCGCCGGCAAGTGGCACCTCGGCGGCGGCGAATTCTCCCCGAATGCGCAAGGCTTCGGACCCGGTCTCACCTCCGGCGATGGCACCAAGGGCAACACTCAATTCTGGTATCCTCAATCCGCAACGCCACCTCCCAACCCCAAAGACGATCCCAAAACCACCGACCGCATCGTCAGCGACGCCGTTGCGTTCATCGACACGCACAAGGACAAGCCTTTCTTCGCCTATCTGCCCTTCCTCGCCGTGCACACGCCCATCGGTGCCCGCGCCGACCTCGTCACGAAATACGAAACGAAAAAACGCTCTGCTCCCCCCGACGCCTGGGGCCGCGAGCGCGAACGCGATGTGCGCCTCGTCCAGAATCACGCCGGCTACGCCGCGATGCTCGAGCAATTCGACACCGCCCTCGGCCGCGTCTTCGCCGCCCTCGAGAAAAACGGCCTCACCGAGCGCACCATCGTCGTCTTCATGTCCGACAACGGCGGCCTCTCCACCAGCGAGGGCCACCCCACCTCCAATCTCCCGCTCCGCGCCGGCAAAGGCTGGCCCTACGAGGGCGGCACGCGCGTAGCGTGGCTCGTCTCCGCGCCCGGTATCACCAAACCTGGCACGACCTGCGATACCCCCGTCATCAGCACCGACTATTATCCGACCCTCCTTCAGCTCGCCGGCCTCCCCGCGAAACCCGAGCAACACCGCGACGGCGTGAGTCTCGTGCCCCAACTCAAAGGTGAACGCACCCCGCGCGGCCAGCCGCTTTATTGGCACTATCCGCACTACGGCAACCAAGGCGGCGCGCCCCACGGCGCGATCCGCGACGGCGATTGGAAACTCATCGAGTGGTTCGAAGACGGTGCCGTCGAACTCTACCGCATCCCGCAGGACATCGGCGAAAAAACCAATCTCGCCGCCCAGCACCCCGAAAAAGTCGCCGCCCTCCGCGCCAAACTCATCACCTGGCGCCAAGACGTCGGCGCCGTGATGCCCACGCCCAATCCGAACTTCGACCCCAACGCGAAGCCCGAACCCGCCGCCGCCAAGAAAAACGCCAAGAAAAAATAGCTCTGCGCAGCGACACGGACCGGCGGTTTTCAACCGCCGCCGCACCCAGCAATCAATCCACGCCCCGCCACCCGTGATCCGCCGCACCCGTTCGCGACGGCGTTGCTAAAACCGCCGTTGCCGTTCCGCATTCGCGGCTAGCCTCATCTCGGCACTCACCGGCGGACGCCCCGCCCGCAGCCGCACCGACAAATCGAGCTCAGCCACAAAAAGATTCCGGCGCTCAACTCCGGCGGCGATTTGCGCATCGCCAGCAACTGGCTGCGCGGCCCGTTCACCGCGAACCACGGCTCCCGCGCGATCCGCGTCACCGCAAACACCGACGTCGGCGGCGCCACTCCGCTGCGCCCGGCCAGAAAATCCGCCGGGGCCGCGAGGGTCACTTAAGCCACAAAATCTTAACTTCCTTCTCCAGCGCCTTGAATTCCGGATCGCCGGTGACGAGTTCGGCCTTTTTTTCTTTCGCCAGCGCCGCGGCAAAAGCGTCCGCCAGACTCAGACGGTAGCTCGCCTTGAAGACGGCGGCTTGGCGGGCGAGCCGAAGGTCGTCACCGACGCCAATGACGTCGATGGGCAGGTTGGCGATCGTCTGGGCTTGGGCTTCCGCCGCCTCCAGCGAGACCTCCCGCATGGTGTTGTAGTAAATCTCCGCCCAGTTCACCGCACTGAGGTAAAGCCGATGCTTGTCCCGATTGGCTTGGTCGAGGATCTCCTCCACCGCTCCGGCCGCCGGCTCGTCCTCGAAGAACGCAATGAGCGCCCAGCTATCCAGCACGCGACTCGCCATGTTACAGGTCCCTCTCCTTTTTGCGGTCGGCCATCATCGCCTTCATCACACCGCGACCCTTGAGGGAACCGCGCAGGCTCTTGATGTAAGCGCGCGTGATGGGCCGGAGGAGAATCCCCTCGGGTGTAACAGTGACCGAGGCCTTGGTGCCGTCCTCGATTTGAAACTCCCGGCGGAAGCGCGCGGGAATCACGATTTGTCCCTTGGTGGTGAAGAGGACGGTTTCTGTTCGCGACGTCGTAATCATGGAACATACTCCGCCTTCCTGAAAAAAGTAGGTCAACTGAAAATCTGTAAGAGTTGGTTAACAAACTCCGCTCCGGTGAGCGAAGCCCGACCTGCACCGTCGCGCAGCAACTCAATCCTTGCCTCCGCCCCCGTGGCCCGTGATCTGCCGCACCCGTTCGCGCCGACGCTGTTGAAAGCGGCGCTGGCGCTCTGCACTCGCCGCCCGCAGCCGCACCGGGCGGGTGCCGGGGTTGAGATCACACGATTCCCTCCGCGCCTCACGCTCGACATACCCACGGATTCTGAATCCATCAGGCACCCCCATGAACCCGCTCCGCTTTTTTCTCCCTCTCTCTCTTTCCCTCTTTCTCGCCTTCTCCGCAGCAGCCGCCAACGCCCTACGCCCCAACATCATCGTCCTCCTCTGCGACGACCTCGGCTACGGTGATCTCAGCTGCTTCGCCCATCCGGAAATCCGCACACCCCACCTCGATCAACTCGCGCGCGACGGCGTCAAGTTCACCGATTGCTACTCCGCCTCACCCGTCTGCTCCCCCTCGCGCGCCGGCCTCATGACCGGCCGCAATCCCAACCGGCTCGGCATCCGCGATTGGATTCCCCCGCAGAGCGGAATCTTCCTGCGCCCCGGCGAAATCACCGTCGCCCAGCTCCTCAAAAAAGCCGGCTACCACACACTCCACGCCGGCAAGTGGCACCTCAACAGCCGCACCGATGGTTCCGAGCGCACGCCCGGCGAGGCCGGTTTCGACCACTGGCTCTACACCCAAAACAACGCCGCCCCGAATCACCTCAACCCCGGCAATTTCATCCGCAACGGCGCGCCCGCCGGCCCTCTTTCCGGTCCATCCTCGCACATCGTTGTCGCCGAGGCCACCCGTTGGCTCGACCAAACCCAACGCGCGCCGGACGCGCCGTTTTTTCTCAACCTCTGGTTTCACGAAACCCACGAGCCCGTCGCCACCACCGAAGAATTCCTCGCCCAATATCCGAACGAAAAAAATCTCGAGCGTCGCCACTACTTCGCCAACGCCTCCCAAATGGACGCCGCCGTCGGCAAACTTCTCCGCTACCTCGACGACCACGGTCTGCGCGAAAACACCTTCATCTTTTTCTCCAGCGACAACGGCCCCGAAACCCTCAACCGCTACCGCGGCGCCCAGCGCAGCCACGGCTCGCCCGGCCCGCTGCGGGGCATGAAGCTCCACATCACCGAGGCCGGCTACCGCGTGCCCGGCATCATTCGCTGGCCCGGTCACGCCAAACCCGGCACCACGAGCGCCGAGCCGATTTGCAGTCTCGATTTCCTGCCCACCGCCTGCGCGCTGGCCGGCATCGCACCGCCCAAGGATCGCGCCCTCGACGGCGGCAGCCTGCTCCCCCTCTTCTCTGGAAACCCCGTCATCCGCCCGCATCCGCTTTACTGGCAATACGACTTCGCCCTCAACGCACCCCACCAACTGGCGCTGCGCGACGGTCCGTGGAAACTCCTCGCGAGCGCCACGCTCGACCAAGTCGAACTCTACGACCTCTCGTCCGATGTATCCGAAAAACAAAACGTCGCCGCTCAATACCCTGACCGCGTGAAAGCCATGACCGCCACCCTGCGCGCCCTCCGCACCGAGATCGCCGCCGAGGGCGCCCAGTCCGGCAACCCACCCGCCCGCCAAAACGCCGCGAAAAAGGAGTAGCCCGACCTCGCAAAATCCGGTTGTCGGCCCGGGCGGCGACCGAGCATTTTTTCCGGCTGTGTCCTGTATATCAGACTTCTCTTGATTCATCGTCCGCTATAACCGACGCTAAGACCTATGTCTACCGCGTCTCCCCTGCCGCTACCCGCCGCGCATGCCCTCCGAAAGCTGGGGCGTGAGCTGGCCCTCGCTCGACGCAAGCGCGCCATTTCCACCGCCGACATGGCCTCCCGGCTCCTGGTGAGTCGCGACACCCTGTGGCGCCTCGAGCGCGGCGACGCGACCGTCGCTGTCGGCACGTTGGCGACGGCACTGTTCGTTCTCCAGTTGCACGACCGCCTCGCCAATCTCGCCGCGCCGGCCTCCGACGCACTCGCGCTCACCCTAGACGAACGACGCCTGCCGCAACGCATCCGCCGGGCCTCCTCATGAGTATCGAAGTCCATATCGATTGGGCGGGCGAAACGAGATTCGTCGGCCTCCTGTATCCCGCTGGTCGGAGTGCAGCCGTCTCATTTGAGTATGCGTCCGCATGGTTGGCGCGCCCGGATACCTTTTCGATCGATCCAACGTCGCTGCCGCTGCGCCCGGGCGGGCACCACTCGCCGGCCCTTTTCGGGGTAATGCAAGACTGCGGCCCCGATCGTTGGGGCCGGCTATTGATCGAGCGCGCCGTCCGCCAGCACGTCCTCGACCGCAAACCCTACCAAGACCTCGACTACGTCCTCGCCCTCGACGATGCCTCGCGCATCGGGGCGCTCCGTTTTCGCTCGACCGACGACAGTCCATTCCTCGCGGCCAGCGTCGGCAAACTTCCGCCCCTCGTCCAACTGCGTGCTCTCGTCCGCGCGGCCAACGCCGTGCACGGTGCCACGGAGACCGCCGCCGACCTCCGCTACCTCCTCGGTCAAGGTTCGCCGCTCGGCGGCGCGCGCCCTAAATCGGCCGTCGCCTTCGCCGACGGCCGCCTCGCTCTCGCCAAATTTCCGAAACCCGACGACCGGCGTGACATCGCAGCCGGCGAAATCCTCGCCCTCACGCTCGCCCGCCAAGCCGGCATCACGGTCGCCGCACATCGTCTCGTTGCCGTCGGGGCCAGCCACGTTGCCGTGATCACGCGTTTTGACCGCGCTGGCCCGCAGCGCATTCCATTCCTCTCTGCCCACAGCCTCCTCGGTCTGCCGACCGGCGAACCCGGCGCCTACACCCTGCTCGCCGACGGCATCCGTCAGTTCGGCCACGACACCGCCGCCGACCTCCGCGAACTCTGGCGTCGCCTCGTCTTCTCACTCCTCGCGAGTAACACCGACGACCATCTCCGCAATCACGGCTTCCTCCAACGCGCTCCCGGACGTTGGGCGCTCTCACCCGCCTACGATTTGAACCCCGTGCCCGAAATCGACCGCGCGCAACTTCACCAAACTCCCATCGCCGAAGACAACTCCGACTCGACCCTCGGTGCCGCCTTGGCCGCAGTTCCACGTTTCGGCCTAAAACCGGCTGCCGCGAAGGCCATTCTCCGCGAAGTCCTCGCCGTCATCGTCCAGTGGCGCAAAACCGGCCGGCAACTTCGTCTGAAGTCCTCCACGCTCGACGCCTACGCCACCGCTTTTGATCATCCGCTCGTAGCCGAAGCCAAGAAACTGACCTGAGCGGTCCGTCGAATTCACTCCGCCATCCTGCATCTCGCCTCGTGCCCGCCACGAATTCAAAAGTTCACCTTCCCCGATCATGAAACCCCTCACGCGCTCGCCCCGTTCCTTCGCTCTCCTCGTGCTCGCACTGGCCACCGCCCTCTGCGCGCAGCCATCGCCCTACGCCGTATTTCCCGCAGCCGAACCGCCCTATTATCGTGCAAAGTATGAGGCCTCGTCCACGCCCGGTGAACTCGTCTACGCGGCGAACTTCACTGTCTGGGTTCCGCCCGGAGTGAAAGTCTTGCGCGGGGTGATCGTCCACCAACACGGCTGCGGCGAAGGCTCCTGCAAATCAGGGCTGACCGGCGCCTACGATCTCCACTGGCAGGCGCTCGCGAAGCAGCACGACTGCGCCTTGCTCTCACCCGCGTATGAACAGCCGGACAAGGCGGACTGCCAGCTGTGGTGCGACCCACGCAAGGGCTCCGCGGTCGCCTTCCAACGCGCCCTGAGCGATCTCGGCGCCCAGAGCGGTCATCCGGAGCTCGCCACCGTGCCATGGGCCTTGTGGGGCCACAGCGGCGGTGCCAATTGGGCCGGTGCCATGACGCTGTTGCAGCCGGATCGCGTCGCCGCCGCATGGTTACGCTCCGGAGCTCCGTCCGTGGTCGCCGCCCCCGGAAAGCCCACACCCTACGCGATCGCAGACGCCGCCACGCAGGTTCCCCTGATGTGCAATCTCGGCACCCAGGAGGGCGTCACTGTCCGGGAAGGTCGCTTCGCCGGTGTGTGGGGCGGCGTCGAAACATTCTTTACCACCATGCGAGCCCAAGGGGCTCTCATCGCGGTCGCGGTCGATCCTCTCACCAGTCATGAATGCGGCAACCAACGCTACCTCGCCATTCCGTGGTTTGACGCGTGCCTCACGGCCCGTCTACCCGCCAAACTTGGCAGCCCGCTCCGCTCCATGTCCGCCTCCGCCGCATTCCTCGCACCCCTTCATGCCGGGGAACCGAAAATCGTCGCTCCGGTCCCGGCCAATAAATTTTCCGGCCCGAAAGAAAAATCCATCTGGCTGCCGAACGAGGCCAGCGCCCGCGCGTGGACCCAGTATGTCACCGACACGGCCGTGACCGATACCACTCCCCCGCCCGCCCCAACCCAGGTTCGCGTCACCGGTCGCCAGCTCACGTGGATCGCCGAGGCCGATCTCGAGAGCGGTCTCGCACACTTCATCATCGAACGCGACGGCCAGCTCATCGCCACCCACCCGGAGAAGTCGAACAACCCCCGTGGCCGTCCGATTTTTCAAGGCCTCCAATACAGCGACACCCCGAACCAGCCGCTCGTGCCGATGACCTTCAACGACGCGACCGCCGCAGCGGGCCAGCACTACACCTACCGCGTCATCGCCGTAAACACCGTCGGCCTACGATCCCACTGAACCCACCCTTCAACTGATCAACAGCAGCCGCGGCGGATCTCCCGGCCCGGTCGCGGGCGCGCGGTGCACGCAGGGGGGCACCGGGCTCCCGGGCCAGTCCACCGCGATGCGCCAGAAATTTCCCAGCCCAAACGAAAACGGCCGCGCATCCGCCACCGGTGCATAGTGGAGATCGTAGCAGTGTTCGTTCAGATAAACGCGGAAGTCG
>CAMCHO010000202.1 GCA_945874455.1 Opitutus sp. GAS368
TCGGCGTAGCGCGCGGCGTCGAGCCAGTCGGTCGCCATGCGTTCACCGTAACGCGGCGAGGCCAGCAGCCGATCCACGGCGCGCTCGTAGGCGGCGGGGCGGCCATCAGCCAAAAATTCGTCGAGCGCCGCAGGCGACGGCGGCAGGCCGGTGAGGTCGAGTGCAACGCGACGGAGGAGCGTCGGCTTGTCGGCCTCGGGCGAAAGCGTGAGGTTTTCTTTTTCGAGCCGGGCGAAAATGAAACGATCGATGGGATTCTCGATCTTGAATTTTGGATTTTGGATTCCCGGCAGCGCCGTTTGCGCTGGTATGGAGAACGACCAGTGCGGGCGATACTCGGCGCCCTCGGCGATCCAGCGGCGCAGCGTCGCGATCTCGGCGGCGGCGAGCGTGACGTGGGAATCAGCCGGCGGCATCCGCTCATCCGCGAACCTCGACTCGATCCGTTGGACGACTTCGCTCAGGTCCGGTTTGCCAGGCACGATGGGGATCGACCCGCTGCGGCGCTCGGCGAGCGCATCGGCGCGCACGTCGAGACGTAGCTTGCCCTCGCGCGCGGCGGCATCAGGCCCGTGGCACTTGAAACATTTTTCGGACAAAATGGGGCGGATGTCTCGGTTGTAGTCGAGCGGTTCGGCGGCGCAAAGCGCGGCAGTCGCGGCGCAAGCAGCG
The DNA here is from genome assembly GCA_945874455.1 of Opitutus sp. GAS368. GTDB lineage: Bacteria > Verrucomicrobiota > Verrucomicrobiia > Opitutales > Opitutaceae > GAS368. Next base: position 673 of record CAMCHO010000202.1, read on the forward strand.
GCGGCAAGGAGCGGTGCGGAGATGAAGACGGCGGGACGCACGAAAGGAGGGAGTGACGCGGACGAACCTGTTGGCTGATCCCAGCGCTCAATAATCTCGGAACGGCCCGCGCGGCTCGCTCGCGGCCATTTCGGCCTGCCAGGCGACGAAGCGTGCCTTGACGGAGGTGAGCTGCGCGGGCTGCCCGGCGGCGAGGTTGTTTTTTTCGCCGGGATCCGCGGCGAGGTCGAAGAGTTCTTCCTTGTCGGGCACCTCGCCGCGCCGGCCGCGCGGGGTGAAGGAAACCCATTTCCAGTTGTCCACGCGCGCGGCCTGGTAGACGTCCGGGAAATCCCAGAACATCTCGCGGCGCGGCGAAGGGATTTTCCCTTGGAGCACGGGCAGTAGATCGAAGCCATCGTAGGTCACGCCCGCCGGGAGTTTCGCCCCGCCGGCGGCGGCGAGCGTCGGGAGGATTTCGAGCGCGGTGATGAACGCGTGCGTCGTTTTTCCCGCGGGAATCACGCCGGGCCACCGCGCGAGGAACGGCACGCGCAGGCCGCCCTCGAAGCCACTGCTCTTGCCGCCGCGCAGGCGGATATCGTCGATGCGCGCACCGTTGCGGCCGTTGTCGGCGTGGAAAATAACGAGGGTGTCGCGATCGAGGCCGAGCTCGCGCAGCGTAGCGAACACCTCGCCGATCGCCTCGTCCATCGCGGTGACCATCCCGGCGTATTTCGTGGCGGGCAGCGCGGGATCGAGCGCGGGGTAGTATTTTTTCAGGATGGCGGCAGGCACTTGGTTGGAATCCTTCTCGAGGTTGGAGGCGCCGTGCGGGGCGTTGAACGGCAGGTAGAGGAAAAACGGCCGCGCGCGGTTCTCACGGATGAAGGCGACGGCCTCGCGGCGAAACAAATCCGTGGAATAGGTGCCCTTGTCGGCGAGCGAGACTGCGTTGCCGCGAAACAGCGAGGGCGCGCCGTAACGCTCGTGCGTGTAGTAATCGATGCCGTTGTTGCCGTGGCCGACGAACCCATCGAAGCCGCGCTGCAGCGGTAGAAAGCGCCGCGCCTGGCCCAAGTCCCACTTGCCGAAGACGGCGTTGCGGTAGCCCGCGGTGCGCAGCACGTCACCGCAGGTCAGCTCGCGCACGTCGAGGCCGAGCGTCATCTCGGGCGAGATGGCATACTCGGACTTCGTGTAGCGGTGGCCGTAGTTGACCATGTTGTTCCGGATCATCTCGTAGGTGCCGTTGCGCTGCGGATAGCGGCCGGTGATCGCGCCGCTGCGCGAGGGCGTGCAGACGGAGGCAGTGACGTAGAAGTTTGTCGCGCGCACGCCCTCGGCGGCCATGCGGTCGAGGTGCGGCGTGACGAACTGCGTCGATCCGAAGCACGCGAGGTCGAAGCCCTGATCGTCGCTGACGATGTAGACGAGGTTGGGCGGGCGAGCGGCAGCGGGCAAGGCCGGCGCGACCGCGAGCAAGAGAAGGGCGAGGCGAAGGAGGACGTGCATGGTAAAGTAAACTACAGATGACGATGGTTGGGCCATTCTCGCTAGGCGGCAGGAATCACACTTTTCTGAACAACCTCGTTTTTCACGGAGCGCGCAGAGGTTCGAACCGAGGTCACGGAGCCCAGCACCTGGTCCGCTCTGTGACTTCGGTGGGCTGGGCGCCGTGCCCTCTGTGACATGCAGGGGGTCAAGCGGGACGTGGGATTCTCGAGGTTGGATTTTCGGTTTCGGATTCCCGGCGGCGCCGTTCGCTTTGATGTCGAGAACGACCAGTGCGGACGATCCTCGGTGCCCTCGGCGATCGAGCGCCGCAGCGTCGTGATCTCGACGGCGGCGGGCGTGACATTGAAATCGGCCGACGGCATCCGCTCGTCTGCGAACCTCGACTCGATCCGTTGGACGACTTCGCTCAGCTCCGGTTTTCCCGGGCCGATCGGGATCGCGCCGCTGCGGCGCGCGGCGAGCGCGTCGGCGCGCACGTGGAGCCGCAGCCGGGCCTCGTGCACGGCGGCAGCGGGCCCGTGGCACTTGAAACCTTTGTCCGAGAGCATCGGGCGGAGGTCGCGGTTGAAATCAAGAGCGACGGCGGCCGGAGCGGCGGCACCACCGGCAGCGAATGCGGACACGCGGGCGAAAAGTAAAAACGTTCTCATGGCCTACGCAGTGCGAGGCGCTGCGGCGGCACCGGATCATGGTGTTCACGCTGCCACTCGCCGAGCCGTTTTTCCATCCGCTCTAGCCGTTCCGCCTGGCCCGTGTCGGCGGCGAGGTCGCGGATTTCATCCGGATCGCTGACGACGTTGAAGAGCTGAACTTTTTCAATCTTCGGATACCAGATGAGTTTCCAGCCATCCGCCGACCGCATCATGCGCTGGGTGTCTGTGAAGTAGCCAAAGATCGCGTCGCGCACTTCAGTTTTCTGGCCGCGCAAAACCGGCACCAGGCTCTGACCCTGTACCGACGGCGGCGGGATCACTCCCGTCAATTCACAGACGGTGGGATAAAGATCCCGAAGATAACATTGGGCGGCAAACCGCTGGCCCGCCGGAATACCCGGACCGGCCATCACCAACGGCACGTTGATGGTGTGGTCATACTGATTCTGTTTTCCCATCAGCCCGTGACTGCCCAGGGCGAGACCGTGGTCGCTGGTCACGATGATGACGGTGTGCGGCAGTTGTCCGCCCTCCTCCAGTGCGTGCACAATCCGTCCCACCTGTCGGTCCACGTTTTCCACGAGGCTGAAATAAATCGCACGCTCCTGCTTCACCTCGTCCGCGGTGCGCGGGGCGGGAACAATCCGTTCGTCGCGACCTGCGACATTCCCCGTGTCAAAAGCGGGGCCGGCCCGAAAATTCGCCGGCAGCGGCAGCGTGCGATAATCGATCGCGTTCTCCCGCCCCGGCGGCCAGTGCAGCGGATCGTGCGGCGCGACAAAATTTATCTGGATGAAAAACGGTTTCTCGCCGGCCCGCCGGATCGCCTCGATTGCCCGATCCGTGACGATCCCGTCTGTGGCCGGGGTCAGCCCGACCCCAAGTTCCGGGAGCGGCTGGTTCTTATCCGTCTTGAACGTCCACCCGGTATAACCCGTCACCGCGCGGCCCGTCGGAGTCGTCGCGATCGTGGCCTTCAACCCGGACGGCGCGCCGCCACTACTAAAAAGACCGGCCGTTTCGGCAAAACCGCTAAGCCACGGCGTGCCGCTGGCGTGCCACTTCCCCGAGTAAATGGTGTACCAGCCGGAGCGCTTCATATGTTCCGGCCAGAGCGTCCACGCCGGATCGAACCTGAGACCGCCGCTCGCGACCCGGTTGACCTCCGAGCCAAGGAAGATGCGGCCGGCCAACATCTCCGAGCGGCTGACGTTGCAAATCGGATAACTGCAGCTGGCCCGGGGGAAAACCGCACCCCTGTTCACAAGACGGTCGAGGTGAGGTGTCCGCACCGCCGCGTTACCGGCAAACCCCAGCGCGTCGGCTCGCAGGTCATCGGCCACAATCAGCACGACGTGAGGGCGGCGCGGCCCCTCCGCCGAGGTCAACGCCGGCGCGGCGAGCCAAGCCGCCGCACCGAAAACCAATAACAATCGACTCGCGCTCACTTGCGCGCGTTGACGCCGAAGAAGAACTGCGGGCGCATCAGGTGCGTCGTCAGCGGGCGGCCGTAGCCAAACTCGGTCTGCCGATCGGGATTCATCAGGACATTCACCACGTCCAGGTAAACGCTGAGCGTGCGCGACACGTTGTAGAGCGTCTTGATGTCCACGACGGGCCGAGCGTGCGCATAGGTGGCGCGGGACTCGTTGGCGTTGAAACCGGTGAGGTAGCGGCCGCGGTAGTTGAAGCTGGCGCGCAGGCTGAGTTTGCTGCGGATGTAGGAAATGCCGACATTGGCGATGAAGGGATTGAAGCCCGCCACGCGCGGATTCGGCGCGAGCGCGATGGCGGTGCCAGCACCGTAATTCCCCTCGGCCTGCATGCGCGTGACGTTGGCGTAGGCGCCGAGGCCCTTCCAGATGCCGGGCAGAAACGTGAACTGCTGGTTGTAGGAAAACTCGATGCCTTTCACCTTGGCGAAGCCGCCGTTGGCCTGCGTCGAGTAGGTGAAGCCGGCATATTCGCCCTCAAAGCCGTTGTCGTTCCCCGCCGGGACGACCGTGGCCGGCGAGTTGTAGATGAACTTTTTAATCTCCTTCATGAAAACGCCGACGGAGAACATACCGGCCGGCTCGAAATAAACCTCCGTCGTCAGATCAAAGTTTTGCGCAGTCTGCGGCTGGAGCGATGGATTGCTCGAGGAGAGCGTGCTGTTGTCGTAGTTCACCGTCGTGCGGGGAATCAACTGGCCGATGCTCGGTCGGCCGATGTTCGTCGCGTAACTGAGGCGCGTGACGATGTTCGGGTTGATCAGGTATTTCATGTGCACGCCGGGGAAGATGCTCGTGTAGTCGCCGCTGCGGGTCTGCCGACGAGAGAACTCCTCCGTGGTGCGGCGGCGGATTTCCGTGTCGTTGAGCGTGCCGACAAACGCCGCGCGGCGCGCGCGCTCCTCGGGTGTGATGATTTGCAGCGCGCCCTCGCCTTCCGTCTCGGTCTGCTCGGCGCGCACGCCAGCGAGGATGGAGAAACGCCCGAGCTCCACGTTGCCCATGACGTAGGCGGCGCGGATATCCTCGGTGAAGATCTGGTGGTTCACCAACGCGGCCTGCGTGTCGGCGAGGACCTGCTGCTGAAAGTGCGTCGGGCTCGCAGCGATAAAGCGATCCAGGTCGTTGGCGCGGCCGACGGCCTGCCACGCGGAGAACGGCACGCTACCGTAGCGCCGCAGCTCCGTGTCGGGAAACGGCCGGTTCGCCAAACCGAACTGCGCGAGGTTGTCGTCGTTGGCGCCGCCGCGGGCCGCGTTGGGGCCCATCACGCCGTCGGGCCCGAGATAGACCGTGCGATACGGGGTGTTGTCGAGGTTGCGTGTCTGGTGGCGCTGCCGGAGGCCGGTCTTGACGTAGCTCGGCACCGGCGCGCGAAATGTTTTCTTCAAGTTAATCGCGGCGCCTTGATAGCCGTCCCAGCCGACCGACCGCGCGCTGGAGTAGAGGTTATCCGTGTAGCTCGCGAGATTCGTCCAGTCAGGGCCCGCCGTCTGCGTCACGTCGGGAAACAGGTTTTCGCGTTTGTCGAAGGTGAAACCGATATTGCGCAGCGTGTAGGTGAAATCGTTATTGCCGGCATAGTAAGCCTTGGACTTGGAGGAATACACGTCGTAGTCGAGGAGCCAGGTCGGATGACGATGCACCGCGCCGATGTTCAGCGTCATCGTCTTTCCGTCCTTGTAGGCGCTCTGCGAGGCGATGGCGATCTGGCTCGTGGCGACGGCGCGGATTTTGGTCTGCGCATCCGTGTAGCCGGGGAGAATGCCGCCGGCGTTGGTGAAGGCACCCGCCGCATCCTGCGTCGCGACCAACTGGCCGGTGGACCACGTGGCTTGGCTGTTGTCGGTGTGCTCGATGTGCTTGTTGTATTCCCATTTGACGAACGCCCGCGCGTGGTCGCTCAGTTTGTAGTCGAGCTTCACGCTCGCGCCGGAGCGGGTGCGGATGTTGACGAAATCTTGGACGGTCAACTGGTAGGTGTAGGCGGGACCCGTCTGGGCGGTGAGCGGCAGCAGCTCGTGCCCCTGCGTACTCACGTCGATGATCGAGCCGTGCGGGCGGTAGGCGAGGTTCACGGCGACGCCGAGCCGGCCGCCGAAAACCTCGGAGTAGGACAGCGAGACATTCGGCCGCGCCTTATCGCGGTCGTCGGTGGCGCGCCAGATCGCGCCGAGGGAGCCGTTGATGCGCCGGCCGGGCGAACTGTCGAACGCACTCTTGGAAACCAGATTCACCGCGCCACCAATCGAGTCGCCGTCCATGTCGGGCGTCGGCGATTTCGTGACCTCGATGCGTTCGATGGAATCGGAGCCGACCGTCTGAAACTGAAATTCGCGCGATCCGCCTCCCGACGCCGCGTCGGCGATCCGGTTCCCATCCTGCGTGATCGTGCTGAGGTTTTGATTGAGACCGCGGATACGCAGGTAGCGGTTGTCTCCGCCGACCGACTCGCCCTCGACGCCCGGCAGCCGCATCACAAGGTCAGCGGGATTGCCGGCGAGACCACCGAAGGCGTCGGCCGATACGATGCTCTTCACGCCGCTGGACAGCCGCTGGAGCGTGATCGCCTTGGCGTTGCCCTCGCGTTCGCTCGAGACCACGAAGCTCTCCAATTTGTAGATGTCCGCGGTGAGACCGACGTCGCGCCGCGTCGGCGCCGTGGCGGAAACCACGACCGCCATGTCCGTGACGGAAAGGCCTGTGTAGGACACGGAGACGACCGCGGCGCCCGGCGGGGCGTTTTCAAAACGATAGACGCCCTGACCGTCGCTCGTCGTTTCGAGGCCCGTGCCTTTGAGGACGACGCGCGCACCCTCAAGCGTCGCGCCCGTGGCGGCATTCGTGACCGTGCCGGTCAGCGAGCCTTGCGCGAAAGCGGGGGAAACGATCGCGGCCAGTAACACCGACAACCGCAACGCGGCGCTGGCCGCAGGCCGGAACTGAAGGGCGACATACAAGAGTGCTTTCATGATTCAATGGGGTTCAAGATTGGGTTCAAAGGACGGTCCGCGCGACTCAGGGGAAGAGCCGACAACAGAGCGAGCGGGGTTGGGCAGCTGCCGGCAACCGATCAGTGATCGCGTTCCAAATGCCAAGATTTTTTTCGGGGGCCGCGTCGGAAACGACAATTCGATCGCTTCCGCTATCTGACTCGCTTCCATCCCATCGCCACCGCGCCGATCCCTGCGCGACCTCACCCACGCCCAGCGATGACCCCGCGCGAATTCCACCTCAACCCCGCCGACTACGGCCTGCCCACCCGCGACGAACTCGTTGATCTCCGCATCTGGGACTCGCACTTCCACGGCTTCTACGGCGCGGCGTCCGACCCCGTCGCGCAATACCGCGCCAATAATTTCTACGTCGAACGCATGGGCATCGAACGCTCCATCTCCCTCGAGATCGGCGGCACGCTCGCCAACCCCCTCACGCCTGCGCCCTTCGACGACGCACTCCGCGCCATCCTCGAGAGCGACCAGGATCGTCTCTCGGGCGTCACGCCGATTGATCCGGGATTCCCCGACGAAAGCTGCGCTAAGATGGAAAAGTGGATACGGAACGGCCCGTGCATCGGTATCAAATATGTCGGCGGTAACAAAACCGGCGTCGCGTGCAGCCACCCCAACAACGACCCGATCATCCGCCTCGCCGCCGAGCTCGACGCGACGATCTACATCCACACGTGGCTCAAGGTCGGCGGCAAGCCGCGCCTCCCCGGCCGCGACAATCTGCCCGGGGAATCCACGCCGATGGACGTCGTCGCGCTCGCGCGCCGATTCCCCAACGTCCGTTTCATCTGCGGCCACTCGGGCGGCGATTGGGAGCTCGGCGTGCGCGTCGTACGCTCGCACAAAAACGTGCTCCTCGAATTCGCCGGCTCCGATCCGCACTCGGGCTCCGTAGATTACGCGGTGAAGGAACTCGGCACCGATCGCATCGTCTGGGGCGGCCACGGCCCGAGCCGCAGCTACGCGACCGAGCTCGGCAAAGTCCTCGACGCCGATCTCTCGCGCGCGGACCGCATGAAAGTTTTCGGCGGCAACTTCCGGCAGCTCGCCGCGCCCATTTTCAAACGGAAGGGGCTGAAGCTCGAACGGTGAACCCTGGCCCGCGCCGCCACCCACTTTCCTCCATGCCCGACCTAAACCGCCGCCAGTTTCTCAACCACACCGCGCTCGCCAGCGCCGCGCTCGCGTTGAGCCGCTCGTCACCAGCGGCCATCGGCGCCGCCGCTCGTCCCGCCTCGCCCGGTATCATCGACACCAACGTCAACCTGTTCCGCTGGCCGTTCCGGAAACTCAAATACTCCGACACCGCCGCGCTCGTCGCCAAACTGCGCAAACACCGCGTGATCGAGGCGTGGGCCGGCAGCT
>CAMCHO010000203.1 GCA_945874455.1 Opitutus sp. GAS368
AAGTTTTTCCGCCAGCTCCAGCAGCGGGCTCGCGTCCATTGCCCCCTTGTCGGTGTCGGCGTGGTCAAAAACAGGGTCAGGTTGCTATTCTCTCACAAAATTCCTTGAGCCACTCGGCTGCTGGCGACGATGGCCGTCGGTTGCACGCACCGACGACTTCGCTGACGCGAGTGCGGCTACGTCATTTTCCCCAGCCGCCCCGCCACATCCGCCCGCAAGTTCTCGAGGTGCCGCAGCGTGAAATCCGCCACGCTCAGCGCATCGTCCTGCACGAGCGGTGTGAGATCCATGGCGAAGGAAAGCGCATGGGTCGTATCGGTCGCGTGCGACGCAAAGAATGTCGCGTTCGCAACCCGGCGGCCCATTGCGGCGAGGTCGTAGCGTTTGCCGCCCGCGATCTGCGATTCGAAGATGGCCACGAGTTTTTCCGCTAACTCCGGCAGCGGGCTCGCGTCCATCGCGACCTTGTCGGCGTCGGCGAGCCAGTCGAGATTGCGCCAACCTTCAACCCCGAGCACGCGGGCCGGCCGGCGATCACGCGGCAGCGTGCGGATGGCCTCGATACACCGCAGGAAACACGCGACGTGCGTGTCGTGCTTGTCGGCCGGTTGGTGCAGATAAACCACCTGAAGCGCCGGCCCGCAGCCGCCAAAGATCGCGGCGAGGTCGGCGGCGACGCCGGGGTTGCCGGACTTTTTCACGTCGCTGCTCGGGTGCGAGAGCTGAAGCTGGAGGTTATATTTCCCGAGCGTGGCGGCGGTGCGCTGCTCCTCCTTGCGGATGCCCTGCATCTGGGCGTCGGTGACGTGACCGTATTTCCCGGTCCGGGCCGAGCCGGCGCCGTTGGTCATCACGACGCCGGTGAAAAACTTATCGGACCGCCCGTAACACTCGGCGACCGCCGGGTAAGCGTTGATCTCGATATCGTCTTGGTGCGCGATTACGCACAGGTGCGTCGTACGCGCCAGCGCGGCGTCGGGCGTGAGCCCGGCGGACATTTCCGGATTGGGGATAAAAATATCGCAGTCGGAGCGGGAGAGTTTCATGGGGGAAATTAAAAAACTGTCGTGGTCTTCTCCGCTGCCGCCACGATGCGCCGCATCGCTTCGGCGTTGTCCTCGATACTTTTCACGAGCGCGAATTGCGTGCGGGCGCGGTCGAGGTTGTGTCCGGGACGATGGATCCGAAAATAGACGTCTCCCTGCAGGTGGTCCGTCAAAAACCGCAGACCGGTCTCAAACGCGAGGAGCTTGCCGGCGAAGCCGAGGTGCGCGCGTTCGGTGGCGTTCAACACCGCGCCGGCGGATTCAAGATAGCCGTCCACCAGCGCGCGGAAATACGGCAGGACGACGTGCATCTGTGTCGGGTCTGGGTTGTCCTCCGCCGTCGAACTCGCGGCGGTGCGCACCATGTCGCCAAAATCGTAGAGCGAGAGCCCGGGCATCACCGTATCGAGATCAATGACGGCGGCGCACCGCCCGGTGACTTCATCGAGCATGACGTTATTAATCTTAGTGTCGTTGTGCGTGACGCGCTCGGTCAGCTCGCCGCGGGCGAGGAGATCGAGGAGCACGTCAGTATCGGCCTCGCGCGCAGTCGCAAAATCAATCTCGGCGCGCACGCCCGCCGCCCGGCCTTGGGTGTCTTCGTTTACAGCGCGGCGGAGCGTGTCGAAGCGGCTGCGGGTGTGGTGAAAATTCGGAATCGTGTCGTTCAACCGCCCGCCCGGCAGATCGACCAACAGCGCCTGATACTCCCCGAACGCCCGCGCCGCCTCGCGCGCCTGCGCCTCCGTCGTCACCCGTTCGACGGTATGCGCACCCTCAATAAAATCGTAGAGCCGCCACCATTCACCGGCTGCGGTGCGGTGCACAATCTCACCGGCGCGCGTTGACACCAACGCGAGCGCACGCGGCTGTTGGGCGCGCACGTGGGCGGTCACGCGGGCAATATTCTCCATGAGCGCCGGCACATTCTTGAAGATGCGTTGGTTGATCTTTTGGAAGACATAGCGCCGCTCGCCGCTCGCGGTCGCGACGCTGACCAGGTAGGTCTCGTTGATGTGGCCGTTGCCATAGGGCGCCGCGGACGCGATCGGCCCGGCCAGCGGAAACGCGGCGGCAACAGCGGCAAGGTCAGGGGGAACAGCGGCGACACTCATGTGGAAAGGGGAGAGACGGACGTCGAAACGCCTGCGGCGATCAACTGTAAACCCGCACTTCGCAGACGCGGGCGTGATCCAGGCCATTCGTCGCGGTCACGACGAGGCGAAGCGCCGCCACCGTCGGCAGAGGCTCGGCCCACCGGTGGACACGGCGACGCTGGTAGTTGCCCACCTCGGTGTGAATCACACGCCACTCACCGCCGATCTTCGCCTCGAGCCGGTAGTCGCGCACCGTCTCCGGCTGCGGCCGGCCCCACTCCATGCGCGCCGTGTAGCCGTCGGCCTGCGAGAGCGTGAGGAAACGGTGCAGACCGGTGTCGAAAATCAATTGGACCTCACTCGCCGCCACGGGCGCCGCCCAGCGCAACTCGAGTGTCGCCGGCAACCCCGCCGCCGGTTCGCTCATCCAACGATGCAGGCCCGGCGCAGCGCGGTCCGGCGGTGCGCTGGTGTAGAGCGCCGTAGCCTTTCCGGTCGCGATCTCCGCGAGCACATTTTCCCACTGGTTCGCCGTCTCGGCGCACGCGACCACGTCCGGCCCGTGCACCGCACGCGTCTGCGCCGAAAGCACCAGCGCTGCCTCGCCACCCGCCTGCTCACTCGAGGCCGTCACCACCGCAGACGGAGCAAGGTCGTCCGCATCGGCGCGTCGCACCCCGATGAGATACGCGTCGTCGCGCAAGAGACGCTGTTGGATCGAACGCAGGAGTGCCGACGAACCCGCGATCTCGGCCGGAATCACGCCGGCCTGCAACGCCAGCGCCGCCGCCGTGCCCACCCCTTGCCCGACCGCTGCGCACGTGGCCATCACCCGGGTCGAGGCAAACGCGATGTGTGTCGCGGACACATTTCGGCCGGCGAAAAACAGGTTCTCAAGATTTGCCGCTACGCAACTGCGCAGCGGAATATCGTAGAGCCACCGGAGGTGATTCTGGGTGCACGGAGCCTCCGTCGGCGCATCGACGCCTTCAGGCGGATGGAGGTCAATCGGCCAACCGCCGAACGCGATCGCGTCGGGAAACGCGCGCGAGTTCATCAGATCGCTCTCGGTCAAAATGTGCTGACCCACGAAGCGCCGGCTCTCACGTTTGCCCGGTACCATCCCGATCCAGTCGAGCGCCCAGTGCGACACGTCGAGACCCGACTCGTTTTTGATGTGGTTCCAGATCCCGAGCGTGATCGCGAGCAGTTCGTCGCGGATGTCCTCGTTGTCTTTCACCGTGTTGAGGCAACCGCCCCACTCGATCCACCAGTAACCATATTCGAGCCCGAGATCGGAGCCGCTTTTGCCGAAGGGCCGCAGCGCGAAGTCGGTCGGCTGAAATTTCCGCACCCATGGCGGCGCAACATAAGGCATCGGCCGATCGTGCTGCTTCGCCTGAAACAGAATCGTGGAGCCGAGCGTCTTCGCGTCACCCTCCTCCGGCGCGAGTGTCTCGCCAAACGCCGCTTGACCCTCGCGACCGCGCATAACCGGCACGGCAACCTCGGCGCCGAGTCGTCCGTCGCCCGTGCAGTCGGCAAACATCGTCGCTGCGATGGTGAACCGATCCTCCGTCGAGGGCCTTTCCGCTACGACGTGACGTATCCGGCCCTCCTCCACGCGCGCGCCGACCACCGTGGTGTTGAGCAATAGCGTGAGATTCGGCTCGGCCCGGCACAGCTCGTAGAGAATCAGATCGCAGACCGCCGCCGAGCGCTGCGGATTGCGCACCGCAAGTTCGAGGCGGATTTCCTCGATGATTCCGCCCTCGCGCGACTCGAGCGACAACGGCACCCCGGCGTGCAGTCCCGTCGCGCCGACGATGTGCATGCGAATCTCGCTGGAGGCGTTGCCGCCGAGCACGGCGCGGTCCTGGACCAAAATCACCTGGGTCCCGAGGCGCGCCGCCGCGAGCGCGCAGCACACGCCCGCCATGCCGCCACCGGCGACGAGCAGGTCGCAGGCGAGGGAGTGTTCCGTGACGATGCTCATCGGGGTTGCGTGATTTAGCTTTCAAACAATTCCGCGCCCAAGCGCCTCACGACACGGCGTTGCTCCGCTGGGAACGCGCGCGCAAAGGGCCACACCGTGCGATTCGCCAAGTCGCGCACGAGCGGAGCCACCGCCGTCACGAGCCGTGCCAGCTCGTCGACGGATACATTGGCCAGCGTATCGTGCCGACTGTGGTGCTGCCAACGCCCGCCGGAAAAATTCGGCCGATAAAAACAGAGCGACGGCACGCCCGCTCGGTTAAACGGAAACGTATCAAAAAACGGCGACACCTCCGCGCTCGCCCGCACCCCGACCCCGGCCCGCGCGAGCCAACGTTCCGCCATCGTCCCAAGCGCGGCCGGGCCCACGCGCCATAACTCCAGATGACCGAGCGGCGAAGCCACGCTGTCGAAATTTACCACGAGACCGACCCCGCGCATCGCCGTGCGATGGGCCGCGACATAGGCGGCGGATCCGACCGACAACTGCTCTTCACAACCAAACGAGATAAAGCGAATCGTGCGCCGTCGCGGCACTGCCGCCAGCGAGCGCGCCAGGGCCAGCAAACCGACCACCCCCGAAGCGTTGTCATCCGCACCCGGGTTATCGCATTGCGTATCGTGATGCGCCGAGAGCACGAGCGCGGGCAAGTGCGGCGACGTCCCTGGTAATTCCGCGATCACATTTTGCGAAAGTGCGGTGCGTTGCACGAGGCTCACGCCCACCCGCAGCTGGCGCACGCCGGCCTGCCGCCATTGCCAGGCCTCGGTGTAAGGCACGGTCACCGTCGGCGGCATGCCGTGACGTTTCACCCACGCGGGATAGACGCCGTCGCTCTTCGCCCACGGAAACGGCAGGCGCTCGTCGACGTGGATCACCGCGCTGGGCTGCGCAGCGACGAGTTGTCGGTGGTGCTCGACGCGCGTCGGCAACGGCCCGAACAGCACCGCGATTTTCCCGCGCAATGCCCCACGCTTCAGCACCGCCCGGTTCTCTGGCATCTCCAGCCAAACGATTTCCGCCTCGACCGTGCGGCCGGCCGGCGTGCCCGGAGCACCGACGAGCGTCTGGGCTTCGACTGCACGCCAGCGTCCACCGGACCACGCCTGCACGCGACTGCGGGCGCTCACGAGACTCGTGCAGGGAAACTCCTCGATCGCCACCGACGTGAGCCCCATCTCCGCCCAACGCCGCGCCACAAACTCCGCCGCGCGCCGCTCCGCGATCGACCCGGCCCGCCGCTCGCCAATGTCGTCGCAGAGCACCCGCCAATCGCGGAGAAGCGTTTTCTGATTCACGGGAAGAAGCGTTTTCATGGGGTTGAACGGAGCAGGATAGCGGCATTTTTGTAAAAGCATTCCGCCGCGTCCGCGAGCACGAGCGGGATCGCCCGTTCGACGAGCGAAAATTCGTGGCCCCCTTCCAGCCGGTGCACGCTCCGCCATCCCACCACGCGACCAAAAACTAGGAGACCAGGCGGCGGGCTACGCGCGGCGCAGTTTCACCTGAAAGTATTTTTTCGCGAGTTCGAGGCATTTCGCGGACTCCTCGCCGGTCGTTACGTGGCCGCCGAGAGGGTTATAGAAAAGCAGATCGCCGCCGACGAGGGTGTTGGGCGTCGGCAAGCGACGGTGATCGCCTCGGGCGTGGACACGGGAGCGGCGGCAAGCGACGGCCCTACGTTCCGCTGTATCGTTTTTGCTGACTCGCAACCGAATTTACCAGAGACGCGCCGGGTAGCGCCCGGCACCGACGAGTGCTGCGAGCGCCGCTTGCACGCGGGGCTTGTCCTCGCGAAACGTGATTCCAAACCAGGCGCTCTCTGTGGGCAGCACTCGCACCGTCGTCTCTCCGCGCGCGATCATCGTCGAGACGGCCCCGGGCAGATAGAACTCCGATTTCGGTTCCGTGCCGCGCGCCCCGAGGAATTCGCGGAACTGCGTATCGAGCCCCACGAAGAGCGCGGGTGTAAAGCCCCAGCAGTTCATCGAAACAGTGCTATCGCCGGAGAATTTTTTGCCCGGCTCCGCGCCGACGTCCGCAGCCGTGATGCCGTGGGTTTCCGTGATGCTCGCCAGGCGTCCCACGGCGTCAGCAGCGCAAATGCCCCGTGAGACCGCCCCGTGTTCGGAGAGAGTGTTGGCGAGGCGGAAACCCACGATGGCAAATTCCGAGGTCTTCGCTGGGCCGAAGGGGGCCGGAGGCTTGTGCCCTGACATGGGATCGTAGCCACGCACAGTCGCCACCGCAGGTCTCGACTTGAGGAAAGTCGCGAGGCGATTGAAGGAATCGGCCCCGTAAAAATCGTCCGCATTGATGACCGCGAAGTTTTCTTTGACCGCGTCGCGCGCGCACCACACGGCGTGGCCCGTGCCCCAGGGTTTTTCGCGGCCGGCGGGCGGCGTAACGCCGGGCGGCAGGGCGTCGAGCGACTGGAACACATAGTCGACCGCGATCTTGCCGGCGTAGCGCGCGCCAATTTGCGTGCGAAACAGTTCCTCGAAATCACGTCGGATCACGAACACGACGCGACCGAAGCCGGCACGGATCGCATCAAATACGGCGTAATCGAGCACCGTCTCACCCGAAGGACCGACGGGGTCGATTTGTTTTAACCCGCCGTAGCGGGAGCCCATGCCGGCGGCCAAAACGAGAAGAGCGGGAGATGACATCTGGGGGAGGACAAGCGATTGCGCGCCGTGGTCAACGCCTCAACTGGACCACAGTTTTTTCTGCAAATCCGTGAATCGTCCGACGACCGTGTTTTGCAGCGGATGCCTCCAAACGCTTACGCGTTGGCGCGCGCCGACCCACACTTCGCGGATCGCGCTAGGATTCGAGGCGAACACGACCGCGCCGAGCAAGCCCTCGGGCGAGGTGCCGACGAGGGACGGATCAAAGAGGTTGACGGTGAAGAAATCCGCAGGTCGACCGACTTCGAGCGCGCCGCCGGGCGCACCGAGGCTGCGGGCACCGGTGACGGTAGCAGCCTGAAACAACGGCGCGGCCATTTCCGTGGCGAAGGCACCGGGCCGCTTCCGATCACTGCGCAGTTGAAACTCCAGCAACCGCGCATCGTCGAGCAGATTGGTCTGTTGCTGACCATCCGTGCCGAGCGCAAGGACGACGCCGGCCGCGAGGAACTTCGCCGTGGGCAACGCCCCTTCACCGCCCGCCAACTCCGAGGCCGGGCAGGCGCAGACGGTCACCCGCGCGGAACCGAGCGTGCGGATATCATCATCGCTGAGATGCGCGCCGTGGATGGCGGTGAACCGCTTGTCGAGCAGCGCATGCTCGGCGAGGAGCGCGGCAGGCGAGCGGCCGTATTCAGCGACGCATGACGCGTGCTCCGCAGCGGTTTCGCCGAGCTGGAGATGGACTCGACAGCGCTTGGCGTGCGCGTAAGCCGAGATCGCTTTGAGCGCATCGATCGGCACCGCGCCGAGACTGTGCGGCGCGACGCCGACCCAGACGTCGTCACCGGGGAAATTTTTTTCGACGTGGGCAAACAGGAGATCCGTCGAACGGGTAAAGGCCTCGACCGAGGCACTCAGGACCCGCGGCGAGGCTGAACCGACGGGTTGGCCGAAACCAGCGCGCAGGGTGGCGCCATTCAGCAGGGCGATGCGGATACCCACATCGTGCGCGGCGCGGAGGACGGCGTGCGCGATTCCGCCAACTTCCGGCAGGGGCGTGCCATCGGGTTGATGATGAAGAAAGTGACACTCGCCGACGGTCGTGATACCCGCGAGGAGCATTTCCATGAAGGCCTCACGTGCAGCGTCGTAGACATCCTCGTCGCTGAGACGCGCGAGCACCTTGTCGTGCAGCTCACGCCAGTTCCCCAGGGCCTCGCGGTCGGCGTGCGCTTTCAGATCGAAGCGCCCGCGGAAAATGCGGTGCCAGGCATGCGAGTGGGTGTTGACGAGGCCCGGGAGCGCCGCCTGACCGGGAAGGCGTTTCGCCATTTCGAGATCGGCCGGCTCGCGCGAGAAACGCGTAATGCGACCGGCGGCGTCGACAAAGAACGCGAGGCCGCTCTCGAACTTATCTCCCGTGTAAACGCAGTCGGGGAGCCAACCGAGTTCGCAGGGAACGACGGGGACTTTGGGCGCAGGGGCCGGCGCAGGTGCGACGGGGCGAGGGGAAATCGGTAAACGATCACGATCGCGGCCGGAGTCGCGGTCGCGGCCGGGTCCTTGGTTCGGACCAGGGCCGGGTCCACGGCTGGGACCGGCGCTACGATGAGGAGCATTAGCACGATGAGAGTCGGGCGCGGCAGGACCGCGACGGTCGCGGGATTGGTTAGGATTTTGCAAGCTCACCAGCACAAACGAGGACGCGTCGCGGTCAATGCCGTCGGTAAAGTTGTGACCGGCGGCGCGAACAGCGACTGTTTCTGGCGGTTGAAAAGTCACCTGAGATAAAACGAGGCCGCCGGCACCGTTGTGGGTGCCGGCGGCGGAGTGGCGAAGGCTCGGGCGGTGCGCGTGTCAGGTCGGTGCCACGGTTGGT
>CAMCHO010000204.1 GCA_945874455.1 Opitutus sp. GAS368
TCGCTCCAGAGCAGGTAGCGCCCGACTCCGTTCCAAGCCGGGCCTTCGGCCCACAGCATGTCCGCGCTGTGGTAGAGACGCTGGATCGGGGTGTTGCCGAGCTTGGCCTTGAAACGCTTGTCGAGCGAGATGATGTCTGGATCGGGATAACGGGTCGGCACGCGGCCGGTCCAATCGCGCTCTGCCGCGCGCCCCAGCGAAGGCAGCGCCGCCACGGCCAGCGCCGCCGCCGCGCCGCCGAGAAACGCCCGGCGGTCGGGTCGCGCGGGCGCGCCGGGTGAGAAACGGAAACTGGAATCTTGGAGTGCGGGGGAATTCGTGCGGGGGAGCGTGATCGGGGGTGTCTTCATGGGAGGGTGATCAAAGGGTGGGCGGAACCGGCGAGAAAAGAAAGCGTGGTTTCAGGAAGAGTGCCGCCACGCGGAGAAATTCGGCAGCGACTCCGTGGCGTCCATTCCGAGGATCTGCCTTCTTGCAGCGACGCTGGGAATTTCGGCGTAGTGCCGCTAAAACTTCTGGTCGAATTCCGAAGTCCACAGACTAGGAAAATAGATGTGTGCCGACATCATCATCGGGCGTTTGATCGGTCAGCCATCTGTGGTGCCTTGAATCTGCGGGAAATCTCAGCCACCAGCGCACTCGTCAATCGATGATTTTTCCCGCAGGTTCAGGGTTCGGCAGATTGAAACGCCGCGGCCGAGAATGCTGGTTGTCTTGAGTCGTTGGGAAGGCCGGTCGAGGCGGGTGGTTACACAGGTTTAGGGCACGGTTTTTGCCCAAATGATTCCGGTGGCGTTGGGCTCGCGGTTCAATTTTTCGCTTCTTCGGTGATGTCCGTTACGGGTAGTTTACCACTGGAAACCGAGGAGCCATCATCCGACGCAACGATCGGTGTCACGCCGTCGCACTGGGGGCGGGATCGTCTGCGCGGGCGTGTTTCACATGTTTCCAGCGCCACGTATCCAATTCTGACCAACGTCCGACGGTGAGTTGAACCTCGATCACATCGCCCGCCGCGAAGTCGTCGCGGTCCGTCCGCAATACGCGGAAGCCCCAGTGCGGTGCGCGTCCAGGGTCGAGCGGACCGGAGCCGAGACTGAGATCGGTGCCCACGTGGGTGCGAAAATAGACGGCGTAGCCGTCGAGCCGTCCGGCATTCACGACGGTGCGCGTGAAGGTGAGGGTGTGCGGGAGGGCGGCTTCATCGACAGTGTGGAGGTCGAGCGTGAGGACGGGAGCGGGTTCGCCGAGGAAGTGCTCGACGAGGGCGAGGTCGCTGCTGCGGACCTGGTAGTAGTCGGGGTCTTGAGGGCGTTGACGCTCGAGCACGGAGTAGTCGTAGCCGTGCACCGCGAGTTCCCAGATGAAGGGGACGTGCCGCTCGTCGCGGATTTTGATCGGCTCGCAGAAGAATTCGAAAAGGCTCGGGAGGATGAGCCCGCCGGGCTTTAGCAAGCGGTCGCGGAGATCGCTCACGTTGGCGACCATCGCTTCGTCGAAGAGGCAGTCGCCCATCTGTTCGTGAAGGATGACGTCGACGCGCTCGGGGAGGCGGAATTCCGTGCTGTGGGTGGAGACGAATTCGACGCGCTCGATGCCGTTGGCCGTGGCGAGGGTGCGGGCGGTTTCGAGGATGGAGGAATGGTCGATCGCGTAGACTTTCGCGGCACCGCGGCGGGAGGCGAGGGCGGCGAGGATGCCGGTGCCGGTGCCGAGGTCGATGACGCGGTCGCCGGGCTGGATGCGGCGCTGGATCGCGGCGCGGTAAAATTCCATGCGCGGTTTGTCCGCGAGCATCCGTTCCTGTTCGTAGAATCCGGAAAAGTAGCGGCCATTGAAGTCGCGATAACGCTCCTCCGGCGACTCGACCCGGCCGAAGAGGCAGCGGACTGCGGAGGAGATGCGGACGCCAAGGCGCCGCAGAGTGTGGAAAGGCATGGAATTCCAGTGCGCGGAGCGACCGGGTCGGAAACCTTGCGGCGCGCTGGGGCCGAGTGCAACAGGAAGGTTGGACGCGAAGGTTCGGCGCGGGCGAGGTGACTGCCGGTGGGAGGGATGCTTTCCCCAGCGCCCGTGGGCCGGCGGGGCTGACGGCGGTGGGGAAACTGCCGCTGCGTCGGACGCGACTGCGCGCGTTTAGGCCGGGTGGGCAGGGGCCGGCGCTAAATTGATAACGGCGCGGATTTTTTCGATGAGCTCGGCCGCCGTGAACGGCTTCATGAGGTGTCCGTTGGTGCCGAGTGCGGTGAGCCGGGCCATCACACCATGGTCCGCCGGCGAGGTGAGCATAATCACCGGGATCGCGGCGAGGGTGGGATTGGAGCGCAGCATGGTGAGCATTTCGACGCCGCCCATGGTCGGCATATTAACGTCCAGCAAAATCAGGTCAGGTAGCGCCCGCTCCATGGCGAAGAGGGCGTTGTAGCCGTTGGGGGCTTCGGACAGGTCGCAGTCGAAGGCGGCGAGAGCCCGCTGGGTGAGGAGGCGGACGGCCTTGGCGTCGTCGACCGTGAGGATCGTGGGGCGCAACGGAGTGGAACGGGAAGGAGACGACGTTTTCAGATGTTCATCCATGGAGCCGGCGGGCGTGAACGCAACCGTGGCGGTCAGCGTAGTTCACCCAGGTTGGCGGGCGCGGTGAGGCGGAAGGCTTTGTTGCCGTAATTCGAGACGATGGGCGTGATGCCCGTGGAGGCCGCGCGCCAATCGGCCGTGAGGTAGCGGACCTCGTAAACGGCGAGTGCCTTTTCGTAGTTGGCGAGGAGGGGCGCCTTGGTGGGTTCGTCGAGAAAGGCGTGGACGAGGCTATTGCGGGCGAGGGAGACGGTCTCGGCCCAGCTCAGGTTATAGTTCTTCACGGCGGTGAAATATTCGTCGGTGAAGGTGGAGTCCCACATGCCGCGATCGTCGGTGTTGAGGTCAACGGGGACGCCGGTGCGCAGGAGCACGGGGAAGGGATGTTGCATCGGATCGGTGACGTAGTCGAGGAGGCGGTTGCTGACCAAATTAATTTCGACGAGGTAGCGGTTATTGCGGAGGAGGAGGTAGGTCGCGGGGTCGCTGAGGATATTCACGCCGTGGCCGATCCGATCGGCGCCGAGGAGGAGGGTGTCGCGGATGTTGGCGTTGGCCTCGTCGGATTCGCCAGCGTGGATGGCGAGAGGGATGCGTGGGTATTTGCGCTGCATCTCGCGAAAGACATTCGTGAAGCGGGCGGCCTGGCCTTTGCCGTTGTCTTCGCGACCGGCGAGGTTGATGCCGACAAACAGATCGCGGTGGGCGTCGATGAACGCGTAGGCGTCGCGGATTTTGTCTTCGGCGCCGGGGAGGAAGCGGATCACGACGATTTGGAGACGCACCGTGACGCCGGTGGCGAGGGCGTCGGGTTGGGCGAGGCGCGCTTGGTAGGCGCGAGCGTAGTCTTCGGGGGAGACCGGGCGGCCCTCGGCGTCGGTCGCGCCCCACGGGCTGACCTGCATTTCAAGGTAGCGGACGCCTTCGCGGCCGAAGGCCTTCATGTTTTCGACGAGCAGGTCGGGGCCGAGGGTGATGTCGCCGAAGATCGGGCCGAGGCGGAGCCAGGTTTTTTCAAAAAACTCGTCGCGACCTTCGCCGGGCAGATCGAGTTTGAGGCCGGAGAGCCACGCGGCTTTTTCTTCGGCAGTGAGAGCGGTCACGAGCTTCCACTGTTCGCGGAGGGCGGGGGAATAGGTTTTCCACGTAGACTCGCGGACGACGTGGAAGAGGACCGCGGGCATGGCCGGGGCGGGGGCGTGGGGCACGTGGGCGATGGTCGTGCGGAGATAGAATTTTTGGCCGCGATTGCGCGCGGGGTTGGTGTAATACTCGACGACGTAGTCCATCGGGACGCCGCCGCCGCTGTGATGGTGCAAATCACCGCCCTTGGGGAGGGCGAAGAGCAGGCGGTAGAGTTCGTCGGGGGTGGCGCGGGCCTTGATATCGTCGAAGACGGTGGCGGGTGTCGCGGCGTGAGCACGAGTGGCGGCGACTAATAAAAGGAGGAGGGAAAGAATGGCCGCGCGAGGGAGGAGAAGGGAGGACATGGCCAA
This sequence comes from Opitutus sp. GAS368, assembly GCA_945874455.1. Classification (GTDB taxonomy): domain Bacteria; phylum Verrucomicrobiota; class Verrucomicrobiia; order Opitutales; family Opitutaceae; genus GAS368. The sequence goes on from CAMCHO010000204.1 coordinate 4,071, forward strand.
AGGCAGCGAAGTTGAGCGAGGGTAGCGTCGGAGCGCGTGCGCACGTGCCGGCGCAAGGTGCGACATCGGTATCCCGCCAGCATGGGCAATCTTGCGCATGTACGACTCGCGGGGACTCACCCCACCCACGAGCGCGCGTTGCGGAAGAGTTTCATCCAGGGGGAGTCTTCGGGCCAGTCGGCGGGGCTCCAGCTCATGCAGGCGCTGCGGAAGACGCGTTCAGGGTGGGGCATCATGATCGTCACGCGGCCGTTGGTCGTCGTGAGGGCGGTCATGCCTTGGGGTGAGCCGTTCGGGTTAAGTGGATACTGCTCGGTGACGTGGTGGTGGTTGTCCACGAAGCGGCCGGCGACGAGGCCGGACGTGCTGCAACGCTGCATCGCGGCGGGGTCGGCGAATTCGGCGTAGCCTTCGCCGTGGGCGACGGCGATCGGGATCACGCTGCCCGCCATGCCGGCGAAGAGGACGCTGGGCGAGGGTTCGATGCGGACGGAAACGTAGCGGCCTTCGTAGCGCTCGCTTTGGTTTTGCACGAAGCGCGGCCAGTGGTCGGAGCCGGGGATGATGCTGTGGAGGTTGCTCATCATTTGGCAGCCGTTGCAGACGCCGAGTGCGAAGGTGTCTTCGCGGGCGAAGAAGGCGGCGAATTCGGCGCGGGCGCGGGGATTGAACAGAATGCTCTTGGCCCAGCCTTCGCCGGCGCCGAGGACGTCGCCGTAGCTGAAGCCACCGCAGGCGGCGAGGCCGCGGAAGTCGCGGAGACTGACGCGACCGCTGAGGATGTCGGTCATGTGGACGTCGATGGCCGTGAAGCCGGCGCGGGTGAACGCGGCGGCCATCTCGACTTCACCGTTCACGCCCTGCTCGCGGAGAATCGCGATGGGGGGGCGGGAGGGGGAGTTGCCCACGGAAGAAACGGAAGAATCGGAGGAGGCTGAGGTCGGGGTTTTGACCGCGGATTTCGCTGATGAGGCGGATACAGACGCGGAATCCGTGGGTTTGGCTTCCGTGTTTTCTGTGTGTTCCGTGGGCGCCCTTCCGAGATCGAAGGTTATCTTTGGCGTGATGCCGGGGTTTTTCGGGTCGAGGCGGAGACGGTGTTCGGATTCGGCGGCGGCGGGGTTGTCGCGGAGCTGCGCGATACGGCGGGTGACGTCGGACCAGATCGCGCGGAGATTAAAGAGATTTTCTTCGAAGAGCGTTTTTCCGCCGCGGGTGATGCGGAACGTGTGCGTGCGGTTGAGGGTGCCGACGCGCGTCGTGCAGGCTTTGAAGCCGTGCTCGCGGAGCGTGAGTGAAACATCATCGAGGTCATCGGCGCGGATTTGGATGACCGCGCCGAGTTCTTCGGCGAAGAGCGACGAGAACACCTCGTGGCCCTGCGGAATCTCGAGGTCGACGCCGGTGTGGCCGGCGAAGGCCATTTCGACGACGGTGGCGAGGAGGCCGCCGTCGGAGCGGTCGTGGTAGGCGAGAAGTTTTTTCTGGCGACCGAGGAGCTGGATCGCGTTCCAGAATTTTTTGAGGTCGGTAGCGTTGTCGACGTCAGGGGTGGCTTCGCCCATCTGCGAAACAGTCTGAGCGAGGATGGAGCCGCCGAGGCGGTTCTTGCCGCGGCCGAGATCGATCAGGAGTAAGACGGTGTCCTGCTCCTGATCGCTGTTTAAGGGGGGAGTTGACGGTGCAGCGTTGACCGCGGGACTTGCAGTTAAACTGCCCACTTCAACGGGCTCCAAGGCGGGGCGCTGGAGTTGCGGCGTGAGGGTGAGGCGGATGTCGGCGACGGGGGCGAAGGCGGAGACGATGAGCGAGACGGGGGCGGTGATGCGTTTTTTCTCACCGGTGGCGGCATCGTTCCAGACCGTGCTCATGCTCATGCTGTCTTTGCCGACCGGGATGGTGATGCCGAGCGCGGGACAGAGTTCCAGGCCGACGGCTTGGACGGCGGCGTAGAGATCGGCGCCGTCGCCGGGGATCGCCGGGGCGGCCATCCAGTTGGCAGAGAGATTCACTTTGCCGAGGTCGCCGATTTGCGCGGCGGCGAGATTGGTGAGGGCTTCGCCGACGGCGAGGCGGGCGGAAGCGGGGGCGTTGTTGACGGCGACGGGTGTGCGTTCGCCCATCGACATGGCCTCGCCCGTGTAAACGTCGAAGGCGGCGGCGGTGACGGCGCAGTCGGCCACGGGGACCTGCCACGGGCCGACCATTTGGTCGCGGGCGATGAGGCCGCCGAGCGTGCGGTCGCCGATGGAGATGAGAAACGTTTTGTCGGATACAGTCGGGTGCGAGAGCACGCGGCGGATGGCTTCGGCGAGAGCGGCGCGCTCGGTGGCGACGGCGGTCGCGGCGGAGTAGGGTTTCTTCGGGCCGGTCGGCGCGGGGGTGAGGGTGGTGAGGTCGAGCGGGTGCTGGGGGCGTTTTTGCGTGGTGTCGGTGCGGTGCATGCGCGGCGGTTTGCCGAGGAGCACGTCGAGCGGGAGGTCGATGGGGCGGTTCTTGAAATGAGGGTCCTCGAGGACGAGTTGTTTTTCTTCAGTGGCCTCGCCGACGACGGCGAAAGGGCAGCGTTCGCGTTCGCAGAGGGCGCGGAAGGTCGCGAGGTGAGCGACTGGGACGGCCATGACGTAGCGTTCTTGGGATTCGTTGCACCAGATTTCGAGAGGGGACATGCCGGGCTCGTCGTTGGGGAGCGCGCGGAGGTTGAATTTGCCGCCGCGGCCGCCGTCGTTGACGAGTTCGGGGAGCGCGTTGGAAACGCCGCCGGCGCCGACATCGTGGATGAACGAAATGGGGTTGTCGTCGCCGAGGGCCCAGCAGCGGTCGATCACTTCCTGGCAGCGGCGCTCCATCTCGGCGTTGTCGCGTTGGACGCTGGCGAAATCGAGGTCCTCGTTGCCGTGACCGCTGGCCATGGAGCTGGCGGCGCCGCCGCCGAGACCGATCAGCATGGCGGGCCCGCCGAGGACGATGAGTTGGTCGCCGGGGTTGATCGCGCCTTTTTTGACGTGCTCGGCTTTGATATTACCGAGACCGCCGGCGAGCATAATGGGCTTGTGGTAGCCGCGGATTTCTTTGGTCGGGGAGGCTGATGAAGCGCGGGCAAGCTCGCTGCCGACGGCGGCAGGCACGGCTTGTTCGAAGGTGCGGAAGTAGCCGTTGATGGCGGGGCGGCCGAATTCGTTGTTGAAGGCGGCTCCGCCGAGCGGGCCCTCAAGCATAATATCGAGGGCGGAGACGATGCGGTGGGGTTTACCGTTTTCCTTTTCCCACGGTTGGATGGCACCGGGCAGGCGGAGGTTGGAGACGGTGAAGCCGACGAGGCCGGCTTTCGGTTTTGACCCGCGCCCCGTCGCTCCCTCGTCGCGGATCTCGCCGCCGGAGCCGGTGGCAGCGCCGGGGAAGGGTGAAATGGCGGTGGGGTGGTTGTGGGTTTCGACCTTGCAGAGAATGTGAATCTCCTCGTCGTGCGCGGAGTACTCTTGGGTGCGCGGGTCGACGTAGAAGCGCCCGCCGCGCGTGCCGGCGAGGACGGCGGCGTTGTCCTTGTAGGCGGAGAGGATGCCTGCGCTGTGCAGCGTGTAGGTGTTCTTAATCATCTGGAACAGCGAGTGGTCGCGCGTGGCGCCGTCGATGTCCCACGTGGCGTTGAAAATTTTGTGGCGGCAGTGTTCGGAGTTGGCCTGCGCGAACATCATCAACTCGATGTCATGGGGGTCGCGGCCGAGGGTGGTGAAAGCCGTGACGAGATAGTCGATCTCGTCGTCGGCGAGAGCGAGGCCGAGGGAGGTGTTGGCGGCGACGAGGGCGGCGCGGCCGGCGGCGAGGACGGGCACGCTCTGCATCGCACGGGGCTGTTCGTGGCGGAAGAGTGCGGCGCAGGCTTCGAGATCACCGAAGATGACCTGCGTCATGCGGTCGCTCAGCTTTGCGGAGAGTTGAGGGTGGAAGGTTGAGTGTTGAGTGCTCGGAACGGCTGAGCCGAGATCGATGGTGTAAGCGACGACGCGTTCGATGCGTTGGACGGACGTGAGCCCGCAGATGTGGGCGATATCGGTGGCCTTCGAGGACCAAGGCGAAATCGTGCCGGGGCGGGGGGCGACGAATTGCACGAGGCCAGTGACGGGTGTCGCGGCGCGGCGCGGGCCGTAGGTGAGGAGTTTTTCAAGTACGAGTTGCTGCTCGGCGGAGAGGGCGGCCGAGAGTTCGGCGACGTGCACGAAATCGGCGCTCAAGGCGCGGACGGGGAGGCCGGCGGCGACCAAGTCGTCGCGAAGTTTTTGGAGGCGGAAAGGAGAGAGGGCGGGTGAGCCGGGGAGAATCAGCATGGTCAGGAAAGGGCGATGGTTTCCAACATCCACGGGGCGTCAAGAAGGGGGAAGATCCATAAGACGCAGGGTTCCGCACTGCTCAGCGACTAGCGCAGGGAAGTGATAACGGTTTACCGATTTTTCTGGCTAATTGTCGCGCGGAGTGCCAAGAGAGGGTGGGATGAACTGGAACCTAATGACGGAGAGCCTCCCCGCGCATGCGTTGCGGGAGATCACCCTGGTGGTGGCCGAGCCAGCGGAGC
>CAMCHO010000205.1 GCA_945874455.1 Opitutus sp. GAS368
CGCGCCGCCGGGTGCAGATCTCCGCGCTCGAGAACCGCGTCAACCGCATCACGCTGCGCGTGAAAACCTCGCTCACTCGCGCGACGGCGGTACGCCTCAGCGCAACGGGCCCCAGCGAGGTCTCGACCTTTTCTTTCCATACGATCAGCGCCACGGCCGTGGTGAACGGTAAGCCCGCGCGCAACGCGCTCCCGCTCCGTGCCGCCGCCGCCGCCGACTCGGTCGCTGTCGCCGCGGCCACGCTCCTCGTCGAGCAGGATCGCGAGACACGCCTGACCCTCGCCGCCGCCACCGAGCGACCCGCCGCCGTCGTCTTCGAGATCGAGGGCGGTTTCGTCGCCGCCGACGGAACGGTCGAGCTTCAAATCGCGCTCGACGGGAGCGAATCCACCGGCCCCACGTCGTGGGAAGTCCACATCACCGCCGAGGATCCTGCGCTGCTCGCCCCGAACGCCGTCGTCGCCGCGGCCGGCTTCGCCTCTGCGGCCCGCACCGCCGCCGACGTTGATCTGTTGCGCGCGCACCGCGCGTTCCAACTCCCTGCGTACCGCCAGCTCTCGGATCGAATCGCCACGCTCGCTCGCGAGATCAGGCGCACCGACGACGCGATTCCAACGACGCTCGTCATGGCCGAGCGTGCCGAGCCGCGCGCCACCCACATCCTGATGCGAGGCGCCTACGATCATCCCGGCGAGCGGGTCTTCCCCGCCACGCCTGCGATTTTGCCGCCGATGGACCCGGCGTGGCCGCGCACCCGGCTCGGCCTCGCTCGCTGGCTCGTGAGCCCGGAAAATCCTCTCCCAGCGCGCGTCACCGTGAATCGTCTCTGGCAGCTCGTGTTTGGCACCGGCCTGGTGCGGACCGCGGGCGACTTCGGCTCGCAGGGCGAGAGGCCGAGCCACCCCGAGCTGCTCGATTGGCTCGCGCACGAGTTCATCCGTAGCGGCTGGGACGTGAGGTCGTTGCTCCGCATCCTCGTCTCGAGCGCGACCTATGCGCAAAGCTCGCGCTTCACGCCCGAACTGCTCGCGCGTGATCCGGAGAACCGCCTGCTCGCCCGCGCGTCGCGTTTCCGTCTACCGGCCGAGGCCGTGCGCGACTCCGCGCTAGCTGTCAGCGGCTTGCTCGTCCCCACCATCGGCGGGCCCTCCGTGAAACCCTACCATCCGCCCGGCCTCTACGAGCAGGTTACCGCCGGCACAGGCACCACGGTTTATGTGCCCGGCACCGGCGCCGATTTGTATCGCCGCACGCTGTACACGTATTGGAAACGCTCCGTGCCGCACCCCGCGCTCCTCGCGTTTGACCTGCCGTTCCGCGAGACCTGCACCGTGCAGCGCGTGCGCACCAACACTCCGCTGCAGGCGCTCAACCTCATGAACGACCCGACCTACGTCGAGGCCGCGCGCGTGCTCGCGCACCGCATGCTCCGCGAGGGCGGCGCTGATTCCGCCGCGCGTCTGGCACACGGGTTCCGCCTCGTGCTCTCCCGCGCGCCCCGCGCCCCAGAACTCGACTTGCTCGTCCATGCGCAGGCGCGCTCGCAGCGCGCGTTTGCGACCGATCCCGCCGCGACCGCCGCCTACGTGCGCGTCGGCGCGACGGCGCCCGACGCGACCTTCGACGCCGCCGAACTCGCCAGCTACGCCGCCGTCGCCGGCACGATCCTCTGCATGGACGAGGCGGTCTCACGCAACTGACCACCATGAATATGTCGCCACACTCTGCGTTTCTTACCCGCCGGGATTTCCTCGGCCGCGGCGTCGCGGGCCTCGGCGCGGCGGCGCTCGCCACGTTGCTTAACCCACGACTTTTCTCCGCCGCGGCCGCACGCCCGAGCCTGCCGCATTTCGCGCCGAAGGCCAAGCGCGTCATCTGGCTCACGCAAGCCGGCGCGCCCTCGCAGATCGATCTCTTCGACTACAAGCCCGGCCTCGCGTCGCGCTTCGGCACCGATTTGCCCCATTCCGTGCGCGGCGGCCAGCGGCTCACCGGGATGACCTCCGAGCAGAAGCACCTGCGGATCGCGCCGTCGATTTTTCCTTTTCAGCAGCACGGCCAGAGCGGGCTCTGGGTGAGCGACTTGCTTCCCCACACCGCGAAGCTCGCCGACGAGATCTGCGTTGTCCGCTCGATGCACACCGAGGCGATCAATCACGACCCGGCGATGACACTCCTGCAAACCGGTGCCGAGCTCGCCGGGCGCCCGTCGTTCGGTGCGTGGACCGCTTACGGGCTCGGCACGGAAAACGAAAATCTGCCCGCCTTCGTCGTGCTGATTTCACGGCCGTCGGGCCAGGGCAACGCCCAGCCGCTCCACGAGCGCATGTGGAGCGCCGGCTTCATGCCCTCGAAATACCAGGGCGTGCGCTTCGGCTCGGGCAAGGATCCCGTGCTGTTTCTCTCCGACCCGCCGGGTATCGACCGCGCGCACCGCCGTGCACTGCTCGATGATCTCGGCGCGCTCAATCGCGGCACGCTCGCCGACTATCAGGACCCGGAGACGCAGGCGCGTATCGACCAGTTCGAACTGGCCTTCCGCATGCAAGCCTCCGTCCCCGAGCTCGCCGATCTCTCGGCGGAGTCGTCGGCGGTGTTCGAGGCCTACGGCCCCGAGTCGCGCAAGGCCGGCACCTACGCCGCCAATTGCCTGCTCGCGCGCCGCCTCGCCGAGCGCGGCGTACGTTTCATCCAGCTCTACCACCGCGGCTGGGACCAGCACCTTAACCTGCCCCGCGACATCCGCAGCCAGTGCCACGACACGGATCAGCCCACCGCCGCGCTGCTCGCTGACCTCAAGGAACGCGGCCTGCTCGACGACACGCTCGTCGTGTGGGGCGGCGAGTTTGGCCGCACGGTGTATTCGCAAGGCACGCTCACCACCGACAACTACGGCCGCGACCATCACCCGCGCTGCTTCACGATTTGGCTCGCGGGGGCGGGCGTGAAGCGCGGGCACGTGTTTGGCGAGACCGACGAGTTTTCCTACAACATCGTGCGCGACCCCGTGCATATTCACGACCTCAACGCCACCGCGCTGCATCTGCTCGGCATCCAGCACGAGCGCCTCACCTATCGCCACCTGGGCCGCGACTACCGCCTGACCGACGTGCACGGGCAGCTTGTCAAAGACATCCTTTCATAGTGATTCCTATGTCTACGATCATGGTTCTCCCGATCCTCCGTCCATTTCGATTTCTGGCCCTCTTGCTCAGCCTGAAGGTCGTCGCCGGTGCCGCCGCACCGGTCGATTTTGGCCGCGAGGTGCGGCCGATCCTCTCGGACAAGTGCTTCCATTGCCACGGCCCCGATGAGAGCGGCCGCAAAGGCAAACTCCGCCTCGATACCCGCGAGGGAGCCCTCCGTGAAAAGAATGGCTCGACCGTAATCATCCCCGGCAGAAGCGCGGAGAGCGAAATCATCTTCCGCATCACCAGCACCGACCCAGAGGAAATGATGCCGCCGCCCGACGCAAAAATCGGCCGCCTCACGCCGGCGGAAGTCTCCATCCTCAAGCGCTGGATCGACGAGGGTGCACCCTTTCAGAACCACTGGGCCTTCGAGCCGCTCGCCCCCGTGCCCACTCCGGCCACCCAGATCCCAGACCTCAAAACCCAGCCCACCTCTTTCCCGTCGCTCTCTACGTCGCCCATCGACCGGCTCACGCTCGACGGGCTCGCCCGCCGCAAACTCACACCCCAACCCGCAGCCGATCGCGCCACCCTTATTCGCCGGCTTTCCTTCGACCTAACCGGCCTCCCGCCTTCCCTCGCGGAAATCGATGCGTTTCTCGCCGATCGCTCGCCCGACGCCTTGCCCAAGGTCGTCGATCGCCTCCTCGCTTCCCCCCGCTACGGCGAACGTATGGCCACCGACTGGCTCGATATCGCCCGCTACGCCGATAGCTACGGCTTCCAAGTCGACCGCGAGCGCGAGATGTGGCCGTGGCGCGACTGGGTCATCAAGTCCTTCAACGAAAATCTCCGCTGGGACAAATTCGTTACCTATCAACTCGCCGGCGATCTCCTGCCTAACGCGACCGACGATCAAATCCTCGCCACCGCTTTCAACCGCCTCCACCCACAGGAAACCGAGGGCGGCTCCGTCGAGGAGGAATACCGCATCAATTACGTCAACGACCGCGTGACCACCTTCGGCACCGCCTTCCTCGGCCTCACCCTCGAGTGCTGTCGCTGCCACGATCACAAGTTCGACCCTATTCCGCAGAAGGATTTCTACGCGCTCGCCGCGTTTTTCCAAAACATCGACGAGGCTGGTCTCTATTCCTTCTTCACCCCATCCGCGCCCACCCCCGCCATGTGGGTGCCGAATGCCGCGCACCAAGAAAAATTCACCGCCGCCACCGCCGCGGTGCAATCCGCCGAAGCCGCGCTCACCGCACTCCGCGATTCCCGACGCGACGCCTTCACCGCATGGCTTGCGCAACCGGCGACGGCCTCACCCACGGCGACGATTCGCGGCGAAGTCGCGCATTTCGATTTCAACGTCCGCGACACCACCCCGCTTCCTCCCAAGCCCAAACCTCCCGCGAAACAAAAAGCCGCTCCCGCCGCCACCGCGCCCGATGCCGTCGAGACAGTCCCCTCCGAGGATAAACAGACCAACCTCGCTCGCTTCCCCAACCCTTTCCGCGCCGACGACTACGCCTCCACTGCGAAGGAAAACGAGTCCGTACCCGGTCGCTCCGGTGCCGGCTCTGCGGTCCGTCTCTCGGGCGACCACGCCATCCAGACGAAGCTCGGCAATTTCCACCGTCACGACCCCTTCACGCTTTCACTCTGGATCAAGACGCCCGACGTCAAAGAGCGCGCCGTCGTCCTCCACCGCTCGCGCGCCTGGACCGACGCCGGCAGCCGCGGCTACGAACTCCTCATCGAAGACGGCCGCGCCAAATGGTCGCTCATCCATTTCTGGCCCGGCGACGCGATTTCTATCCGCGCCACCGATCCGCTCCCCGTCAACGAATGGGTCCACGTCACCGTCTCGAATGACGGTGCGAGCCGCGCCGCCGGCCTTCGCCTGTTCATTAACGGCCAACCCGCACGCACTGAGATTATCCGCGATCACCTCACGAAAGACATCACCGGCGGTGGCGGCGACACCATCGCCCTCGGCGAACGTTTCCGCGACCGCGGCTTCAAGGGCGGCCTCGTCGACGACCTCCAGGTCTTCTCCCGCGAACTCACCTCCTTCGAGATCCGCGGCATCTATTCCGCTCCCTCTGAGTCTCCGCTTTCGACGCCACCCGACTTCGACACCTACCTCGCCCATCACGACGCCCCCTACCGCGCCGCGCTCGCCACGCTCGCTGCCGCCCGCGCGGCGCAAACCAAACTCGCCGACGAGGCCAAGGAAATCATGGTCATGCGCGAATTGCCGACCCCAAAGACTGCCTACATCCTTCAACGTGGAGAATACGACCACCGCGGCGCCGCCGTCGGCCCCGATACTCCGTCGGCGCTCCCGCCGTTTCCCGCCGACCAGCCCCGCAACCGCCTCGGCCTCGCCCGCTGGCTCACCGATCCGCGCCATCCGTTGTTCGCCCGCGTTACCGTCAACCGCTTTTGGCAGGCACTCTTCGGCCAGGGCCTCGTAAAATCCGTCGACGACTTCGGTAGCCAAGGTGACCGCGCCGAATATCCCGAACTCCTCGACTGGCTCGCCGGCGAATTCATCCGCTCCGGCTGGGACGTGAAAGCCCTGCATAAAACCATCGTCCTCTCGCAAACCTACCGCCAACGCAGCTTCGCCACTCCCGAGATCATGGCCGACGATCCGGAAAACGTCTGGCTCGCCCGCGGTCCGCGTCACCGCCTCCCCGCCGAAATGATCCGCGACCAAGCCCTCGCCGCCAGCGGCCTCCTCGTGGAAAAAATCGGCGGCCCGCCCGTCTACACCTACGACATCCCCGAGTCCTTCAAACCCGCGCCCGCCAGCAAAGGCGAAGCACTCTACCGTCGCAGTGTCTACACTTTCTGGAGACGCACCGGCCCCGCGCCCATGCTCGAAGCCTTCGACGTACCCAAGCGCGTGGTCTGCGTCGCCCGCCGCGACACGACGAACACCTCTCTGCAAGCCCTCGTACTTCTCAACGGCCCCCAATTCGTCGAAGCCGCCCGCGTGCTCGCCGAAAATCTCCACCGCGCACACCCCGGCCAGCGCGACGCACTCGTCACCGCCGCTTTCCTCCAACTCCTCTCGCGCCCACCCGACGTCACCGAGCAAAAAATCCTCGCCCGCCTTTACGACGAACAACTCGCCCACTTCCGCGCCCACCCCGAGTCCGCCGCCGCCAGCCTCGCGGTCGGCGCAACCCCGCGCAACGCCACGTTGCCCGCCCCCGAAATCGCCGCCACCGCCACGCTCGTAAACACCCTCATGAACCACGATACCTTCGTCGTGAAACGCTGACTTCTCCGAGGCAGGAGCTCGCTTGCGAGCGATTCACGACAACCGTTCACCATTCCATTTCAGATCGCCTGCCAGCAGCCTCCTCCCTTCGAAATCCTCCGTCTCTAAATTCCGCTCTCCGATCTCCGCTCTCCTCATTCCGATGCCCTCTCTTCCCCCCTGCACCGGTCACGCCCCGTGGCTCTCCCTGAGCCGCCGCGAGTGCCTCAATCGCCTCGCCCTCGGACTCGGCGGCATCGCTCTCGCTGATCTCCTCGGCCGCGACGCCACCGCCGCCTCCGTCTCCCCTTCTCCCACTCTCCCACTCTCCCCCTCTTCCGCTGCCGCCCTCCCTTCCCTTCCGCACTTCACCCCAAAGGCCAAGCGCATCATTTACCTCTTCCAATCCGGCGGCCCCTCGCAACTCGATCTCTACGACTACAAACCGCTCCTCAACCAGCGCCACGGCGAGCAACTCCCTGACAGCGTGCGCGGCGGCCAGCGCCTCACCGGCATGTCGGGCAATCAGAGTTCGATCCCCATCGCGGGTTCACCGTTCAAGTTTTCCCAGCACGGCCGGAGCGGCGCGTGGTACAGCGAACTCCTCCCGCACACCGCAAAAATCGCCGACGACCTCTGCATCATTCGCTCGATGCACACCGAATCGATTAACCACGGCCCCGGCGTGACGTTCATGCAAACGGGTTCGCAAATCCCCGGCCGCCCGAGTTTCGGCTCGTGGCTCGACTACGGTCTCGGCAGCGCCCACGCCAATCTCCCTTCCTTCGTCGTGCTCATTACGAAGGACAAAAAGGGCCAGCCCCTCATGTCGCATCTGTGGGGCGCCGGTTTTCTCCCCGCAAAACATCAGGGCGTGCGCTTCCGCTCCGGTGCCGATCCGGTCCTCTATCTTAACAACCCCGCCGGCGTTTCTCCTGAAACCCGCCGCCTCGCGCTCGATCGCCTCCGCGAGTTGCACGAACACCAGTTTGCCGGCACGCCCGACGCCGAGATCTCCGCGCGCATCGCCAACTACGAGATGGCGTTCAACCTCCAGTCCAGCGTCCCCGAGGTCACCGACCTCAAAGATGAGCCGGCCCACGTCGTCGATTCTTACGGCCCCGACGCGCGCAAACCCGGCTCCTTCGCCGCCAACTGTCTCCTCGCCCGGCGGCTCGCCGAACGCGGCGTGAAATTCATCCAGCTGTATCATCAGGACTGGGACCACCACGGCGGCCTCCCCGGCGGTATCAAACGCGAGTGTCAGCAGACCGATCAGCCCGCCGCCGCGCTCGTCGCCGACCTCAAGGCCCGCGGTATGCTCGACGACACCCTCGTCATCTGGGGCGGCGAATTCGGCCGTACGAACTACTGCCAAGGCCCGATGACCGCGAACAACTTTGGCCGCGATCACCACCCGCGCTGCTTCTCACTCTGGATGGCCGGCGGTGGCGTGAAACCCGGCGTGACCTACGGCGAGACCGACGACTACGGGTACAACATCGCGAAAGACCCCGTCCACATCCACGACCTGCACGCGACGATTCTCCACCTCTTCGGCGTCGATCACGAGCGCCTCACCTACAAATTCCAAGGCCGCCGCTACCGCCTCACCGACGTGTTCGGCAAAGTCGTCAAAGACATCGTGGCTTAAAAGAACGGCGGTTTTCCTGCCGCGGTATCTTCCGCCACCCCCCACGCCACACCTTCGCCCCTTCACCCGTCGCGGGTTTACGGAACACCGTTCGCCTCGGCCCACACGCGCGCCAACACCGGCTTGAGGATCGCCGTAAAGGCAACGTAGGCCGGCGGGTGGAAATGAAGTTTGTCGGCGACGTAGAGATCGAGCCGCGGGTGCCCATTGGCGTCCACCAACGCCGGATTGATGTCCACAAACGTGCGGCCGGGCGTGGCCGCGCAATAGGCGCGCACCAGAGCATTGTAGTGATCCACGTCCACCCACAGCGGGACGCGATCCGGCGACCGCGTGGCCGAGACGTAGATCAGACGCGTCGCAGGATACCGGGCACGCACGCGCTCGGAGAATTCTCGGAAGCGCGCGAAGATCATCTCCGGCGCATCGGTCGGCTTGGCTTTGAGGTCGTTGCTCCCGCAATAGTAGACGATGACTTTCGGCGCATAGGGCGGCACGACTTGTTCGAAGCGCGCAAGCTGGTCACCGGTGCGCGA
>CAMCHO010000206.1 GCA_945874455.1 Opitutus sp. GAS368
ACCGCCGCATCGATCAAATGCGATCCCAGCTCGAACATCGACCCGCCGGAAAACTCAGCCCACTCGGCGCGGCGCGCGGCGGGGAGGCTGTTGCTGATGAAACCGCGCACGAGGTAAACGTCACCGAGCCAGCCCTGCCGCACCGCCTCGAAGATGGCGCGGAAACCGGGGTGGTAGCGCCACATGAAGCCGCCCTGCACGAGGAGTTTTTTCTCGCGCGCGAGAGCAATCACGGCGCGGGCGTCGGCGAGGGTGGCGGCGCAGGGTTTTTCAAGATGGACGTGTTTGCCGGCGCGGAGCGCGAGGAGGGCATGCGCGGCGTGGTCGCGGATTTCGGATTCGACGGCGACGACCTTTGCGCGGGCGAAGAGCTCTTCCTGCGAAATCATCTTGGCGCCGAGCTTGGCGCAGATTTCGCGGCCGGCGGGCGTGGGATCGCAGACGCCGACGAAATCCCAATCGGGCGATTTCAGGGCCAGTTCGATTTTGGCCGGGCCGTGGGAGTAAGTGGCGCCGAGGAAACCGAGCGGGATGCGCGCCGGCGTGGTGGCAGCGCGGAGGGCGCGCGGCGCGTTGAGCGTGGTGAGCGCGGCTGCGGTGGCGGTGGTGGCGAGGAAAGTGCGGCGTTGCATGGAGAGAGATTGGGGTAGGAGCTCGCTTGCGAGCGATGGGAGGTGGCGGTGCGAAACGAGGCGGCGTTGAAATCGCCTGCCAGCGGGCTCCTACAGGCGGAAGAGTTTGCGGGCGTTGCCGGAAAAGATTTTTTGCTCCGTGGCGGCGGGGAGTTTCAGGCTGAAGAAAGGATCGAGGATTTCCTTCGGCTGCACCCACGGGTGGTCGCTCGCGAAGAGCAGCTTATCGGGGCCGCTAAAATCGAGGGCGAAGCGCATCGCCTCCGGCAACGGCGAGACGATGTCCATGGTGATGGAGCGGACGTAGTCGCTGGGTTTGCGCTGCAAGTTTTGCGGACCGCGCTTGAGGACGTGGACCTGATGGTCGAGGCGACCGACGATGTAGGGGAGCGTGCCACCGAGGTGCGGGCAGACCAGCTTGAGTTTCGGAAACTCATCGAAAATGCCCGACATCAGGAGACGCGTGAGTGCGATCGTGTTGTCGAACATGTTCCCCAGCGTGCTCGTCATTTCGTAGGCCTTGACGAGATCGGTCGTGATGGGCTTCGCGGGATGGAGCAGCACCGGAATGTCGAGTTCGACGGCGCGGGCGAAGAGCGGGCGAAACTCGGGTTCGTCGGGGAAACGGCCGGCGAGATTTGTGTAGAGGAGCCAGCCTTTCATCCCGAGTTGCTGCACGCAGCGGTCGAGTTCGGCGAGGGAGGCGCGGATGTCCTGCGTGGGCAGCACGCAGAGACCGAAGAAACGCGCGGGATGCTTCCGAGCGAGGCCGGCGATGTAATCGTTACAGAGTTGGGCGACGGCGGGACCATCGGCGCCGAACCACTCGGGGCCGGGGTCGTTGATGCTGAGCGCAGTGAGGGCGATGCCGGCTGCATCCATCACGGCGAGCTTGGCGTCGACGTCGGTGTAGAGCGGCGGAACTTTGCGGAGCCAGTCGCCCATCTGAATGTAGCGCATGCCGTCGCGCGTGAAAACCCGCGGATCGCTCGTGCGCTTTTCCATGAGCGTGAGGAGCTCGGGCACGAAGAGGTGCGACTGGCAGTCGATGCGGCCCGCGGCCGGTCCGGCGGCGGCGGCGTGCAGCCCGATCGTCGAAACGGCCGTAGCTGCGGCGGTGCGGGTGATGAAGGATCGGCGATTCATGGTTTCATGAGCCACGCGACGAGCGCGGCAAGATCGTTGGCAGACATCGCAGAGCCGAAGGGCGGCATCGCGGAGGTGGCGAGGGTCTCCTGCTTCACGATGTCGGCCCGGACAATGGTCGCAGGTTCATTGTTGGGCTGGACGATGACAAATTTATTTTGGTCTTCCTCAAGCATGCGACCCGCAAACGTTTTCCCATCCCGCAGGGTGTAGGTGTGCAGCGAGAAGCCCTCGACGATTTCGGCGCTGGGCTCGAGCAGGGAGCGGATGACACGTTCGACGTTGCCCCGGGCACCAAGGCCAGTGAGCTCCGGCCCGAACACCCCGCCATCGGAGCCGACCCGGTGGCACGCGACGCAACCGGCGGCGAAAAACACGGCCCGACCACGCGCGGCGTCGGCGCTCGTTAGCGCCGCAACCACCTGAGCCGCCGTCAACGGAGCCGACGGCGGCGTGAGGGTGATCGCGGGTGGAGCCGGCGGCGGGACGATCTTGCGATAAACACCGGTGAAGGTAGCGCCGACCTTCTGACCATCGACGAAGAGAACGGCCTTCAGCGTGGTGGTCGCGGCGAAGGCGAGACTCGCCCCTTCACTGCCCTTCGCAAATTTTGGTTCGGTGCCGTCGACCGTGCAGCGCACCACAGCGGGCTTCAAGCCGGGGACGATCTTTACCCGCACGCGATCGACGAAATCACCGGGCGGGGGGGAAATGTCGATGAGCGGGTTGCCGTTGAGGCGAGCGAGCCAGAGACCGGCGATACCCGCCGTGGCGGCATCGGGGTCGCTGACAAAGCTGCGCACGCCGGGCTCGTCAAGATTTCCCCGATCGAGGAGCGCGAGCAACGCGGCGCGGCGCACGCCACCGCGCGGATCACGAAGCTTGTCACGGATCACAGCGGTGGGCGCGATCTCGAGGAGCGCATGCCACGCGGCATAATACGCGAGGCGCTCAGTCTCGATCGCGGCCACCGTGCAGACCGCATCGAGCAGCGCCGAGCGGCGCGCCTGGCCGATGGACTGGAGGGCCGCAAAACGCACGCGTGGCTCTGCATCCGTGAGCGCGGCGGCGACAAACGGCGGGAGCGCCGTCGCGCGCTTCGACTCACGCAGGCGGTGGGCGACGATGCGCAGAGACTGGATCCGGGCATTCAGGGAAAGTTTCGCTCCCGTAGTGCCGAACCACGTGTCGAGTCCGGCATCATCGAGCGCGATCCGACCAAGGGTCCAGAGAGCCCACGTTTCCTGCGCGGTGGGCAAGTTGGGCTTCGTCGCGAGCGCGACCAGTTCAGCGCGGACCGCAGAGCCGCGCCGAACGAGTTCAGCCGAGGCGTCGGCGCGCCAGCTCGCGACGAAGGAACCGAGGTCGGCGGCGAGTTGGGCCCAGGTCCATTGCGCGAGCGGCTGGGCGCGGTGCGCCGCGATCGCGGCCAGGACCGCTCCGGTGGGGGCGACGCGCCAGACGCGGCCTTCGTTGGTTTGCTTTCCGTCCTTGAACTCACCACCGAGCACACTGCCCCAACCGGTAAGATAAACAGCTCCATCGGGTCCGAGTTCTAGGTCGACGGGATTAAAGAGCGCTCCACCCCCGCGAAGAAAAGGCTCCCATTTTCCGCCGACGGGCTGGAGCAGCGCGCCTTCCCAACGAGGGCGATAGACGAAGGTCGTGCGATGGAGATAATCGTTGATGAACCAGACACCGCGGAACTCCGCCGGCCATCCCGGCGTATCCGCAAATACCATGCCGGTGCCCGAGCCAGTGAAAACCGGTCCGCTGATCGGGACCGTGGGCACGTGGCCGACGCCCGTCCAATGCGGACTCCACTGGTGCGCCCATCCGAAATCGGCGCCGAAAAACGGCATCACTATGCGGTCGCCGTCGCTCTGGTCGTTGTCGGTGCCGAGCCAGTTAAAGCCGTCGTCGAAGGCGATGTCCCAGGGGTTGCGCAGGCCACGCGACACGATTTCGAGCGCGGTGCCATCGGGGTTGGCGCGCAGGACGCCGCCATGCCGACCCCAGTCGTCCTTCGGGTCTTGATAGGTGGCGCGGTAATTTTCCTTGGTGAATGTGCGCGGTGGCGGGAGGTCGGACGCGCCGGGAATGTCGGGCAGGCCGAAGAGTTCACGGAAAGGCTTGGGGGCGAACCGGCCGGGCTGGTTGAGGCCCTTCGAGTTGCCCTTGCTCATGTAGAGCTTGCCGTCGGGCGCAAAGTTCAGGCCGTGCAACGCGTGCTCGATGTTACCAAGGTCGGTGTAGAGAAGCACGTAGTCATCGGCCTCGTCGTCTCCGTCGAGGTCGCGCACAATGGTGAGGTCCGGCGAATTCGCGATGTAGAGATCGCGGCCGTGCCAGGCGAGGCCCTGAATGCAATTGAGACCGCGCGCGAAGGTCTTGGCTTTGTCCGCGATGCCGTCGCCGTCGGTGTCGATGAGGATTTCAACCGTATCGCCCGGGGTAGTGGGTTTCGGATTACGATATTGCGGGCCCTGACCAACGAAGAGCCGGCCGCGCGAGTCGAAGGCCATCGCGCAGGGATTGCGGATGAGTGGCTCGCGAGCGACGAGCTCGACGGTGAAACCGGGTGACGCGGAAGGGAGGAGTGTGTTGCCGGGCTCGGCGGCGGAGAGAAATGACATTGCACCACAAAGACACAGAGGCACGGAGAAATACCGGCCGAAAACATGTCTACTCTGTGCCTCGGTGTCTCGGTGGTTCATGGTTTGATTCAGGGTTTGAGCGATTGCTTCGCGGTTTCAGGGGCGAGCCAGATCACGATCATGCCGAGACCGTAAATGCACGCCGCCGCCGAACCTACCGCCGGATAACTTCCTCCGAGCGCGGTGAAAAAGAAACCCGCCGCCAACACGCCTCCCGCCGTCGCGAAGCGGCCGACGTTGTAGGAAATTCCGCTGCCGGTCGCACGCACGTGCGTGGGAAACAGTTCCGGTAAGTAGAGCGGCAACCAGCCGAAAAAGAGCGTCGCGACAAATCCCTGCGCAAACACGATCGGCAGGAACGACGGACGCAACGGCGCCGTCAGCTGGAACATCGCGAGCGTGAGCGCGAGCGAACCGATACTGATGAGAAAATAGGAAACGCGTCGCCCGAGCCACGCAGCGATCTGCGCGCCCACGAGACTTCCGAGGATCGCGCCGAAGGCCCACCAGCCCTGCGTCAGCGCCTTGTAGTCGGCCTGCACCGCGCCGCCGATCTTGTCGGCCCACGGGATCATCCACTTGCTCGCCGCCCAGGCTCCGATCAACGGAACCGAACCGAGCATAATCCCCGTCAACGTGATTTTCAGCAGCGGCGGGCGAAACAGTTGGCGGAGCGGCGCCGGGCCTTTTTTCTCGACTCGCTGGGCGCGCGCGACCCGCCACGCCGGTGATTCCGGCAGGAAAAAAAGCACGACGAGCCCCAACCCGGCCGGCGCGGCCGCGAGGTTAAACAGCCATCGCCACGACTCCGCGCTCACCGACCAGATTTGCGCGATTTGCGAGAGCAGGAGAATCCCCGCGTTGATCGCCGCCCCCATCAACCCGGCCAACGTTGGGCGGGCCTTGTCCGGCCAGCACTCCGCGACCAGCGCGACCGCATTCGGCCAGACGCCCCCGACGCCCAAGCCGACTAAAAAACGCAGGACGAGCATCTGCTCCTGCGAGTGGACCCGCGCACCGAGGCCGGCGAAAACCGAATAGAACAAAATACTCACACCCATCGCGCGCGCTCGCCCAATGCGATCGCCAAGGCTGCCGAGCGCGATCCCACCGACCGCCGCGCCGAGCATCAACGCCGCCGTGTAGCGCGCAAACCAATCGCCGCCGAGCGTCGACGTGTAGCCCGCTCCGAGGAGGTCCTTGGAGACGGAGAGCGAAGCGAGGGGCATCAGGCCCAGTTCAAAACCGTCAAACAGCAATCCGCCAAACGCCGCCGACAGGACGGCGAAGCGGCCGCCGCGGGAGAGGGGTGCGCTCATGGCCGGCCCGCCTTCGCGGTGAGACCGCGCAACACTTGGATCAACGCGCTATTGTCGAGCGCACCCAACCCGGCCGCCTCCGCCTGCTCCAAAATCTCGCGGTGCGCCGCACTGAGCGTCATGGGCAGTCCGGCCTGTTCGCCCAACTCCACGATGAGCCGGACGTCCTTGAGATGTTGTGACAACCGCGCGTCGGGTGAGAATTCCGAGCGCAGCATTTTTTCACCCTTCACGTCCATGGCGCGCGAATACGCCGGGCTGCGTTGCATCACCCGCAGCGTCAGGTCGGGATCGAGGCCGATCGCCTCGCCGAGCGCCAGCCCCTCGGCCAGCGCCGCACGGTTGAGTCCGAGCACCAAATTCGTCACGAGTTTCATCTTCGCACCCATGCCGGACCCTCCCGTGTGGAACGTCTCCTGCCCCAACACCGCCAACACGTCGCCACACGCGGCAAAACCCGCGGCGACACCACCCACCATCACGACGGCGAAGCCGTCCCGCACCTGCGCACTGTTCCCGGAAATCGTGGCGTCGAGGTAGGTCACGCCGCGAACCGCCAGCTCACCGGCGAGCTCCATGGTCGCCGTGGGATGGCCGGTCGTGGTATCGATGATGATCTGTCCGGGGCGCAACGCCTCACTGGCCTCCGCGATGACCTGAGCCACCTCGCGATGCGACGGCAGGCTGAAAATCACGCGGTCGCAGCGCCGCAGCACGTCCTCCGTGGTCCCGAGGGAGTCTCCGCCCTGTTTCACGAAAGCCGCACAACACGTTGGATCAATGTCGCACCCTACCACGACAAATCCGGCCCGCAGCAGGCGCGCTGCCAACGCGCCTCCCATCAGGCCAAGGCCGATGAGCCCGATCGGGAGCGCGGAGGGGTGAGGTGACATCATGGGGGAAGAATCGCTCAAAGACTGCGCCTTGGCCATCAATGGGACGACAAGCGACGCCGTGGGTAGATGGGTAACAATCGCCGACAAACTGAAGACAATTCTGCCGGCGTAGGGGGATCGCGAACTGCCGACCTCCTTCACTTTGGCTCAGCAAAGAGACTGCCCACCTCCCCTCCGCCTCATCGGCTTCGGAGGCGATCGGGGGGGGGCTGCTCATCGTATATATTTTCGGTTCGCGATGAGCGAAGCCCGCCCCTCGCGAGCGACGGCGACGAGCCGGAGCCTCCTCCCAGATTTCCCCCCTTGAGAAAATCTGTCAGCGGTTCTTTCGTTCGAACTCCGGCGGAGTACATTCCGACCGCGCCTCTGATGCCCCACTACGACGCAATCTTCCTCGGCACCGGCCACAACGCCCTCGTCGCCCAGGCTTACCTCGCCCGCTGCGGCTTGAGCACGCTCGCCCTCGACCGCGCGTCCGCACCGGGCGGCGGACTGCGCACGTTGGAAAATCCGCGCCTGCCGGGTTTCACGCACCACCCGCATTCCTTTTTCCACCGCGCGATCACGCAGATGCCGTGGTTCCGCGATCTCGAATTGGACCGCCACGGTGTGCGTTACGTCCAACCCGAACTCAATGTCGCACTGCTGCTGCGCGACGGCCGCGCGCTCGAATGGTGGACCGACCTGGAGCGCACGGAGGCGTCCTTCGCGGCATTCTCCCCCCGGGATGCCAGCGCGCTCCGCCGTTGGACCGAAGCATTCCGCCCGATCGTCGAACACCTCCTCATCCCCGAGTCGCAGTGTCCACCGCTGGAGCCGTCGCGTCGCCGCGCGCTCCTCGAGCGCAGCGCACTCGGCCGCCGCCTGCTCGCAGTGTCCGCGCTCTCCCCGCTGGAATTCGTCACGCGCGAATTCGAGCACGACGCCGTGCGGGCCGGCCTGCTTTTTTTCAACGGTCTGCGCGAAGTCGATCTGCGGCAGCCGGGTTTCGGCCACGCGATCCCCGCGCTGCTCGCCTCGCCCGCGAAAGCCCAGATGTGCGTCGGGGGCTCTGGTAATCTCGCGCGCGGCCTCGTCGCCGACGTCGCCGAACACGGCGGTGAAATCCGCTGCGGGGTCGAACTGCGCCGCATCATCACGCGCCAGGGCCGCGCCGTCGGTATCGAACTCGCCACGGGAGAAATCCTCACCGCCGATACCGTGGTCTCGGGCCTCAATCCGCAGCAGACTTTCCTCGATCTGCTCCCCGCCGAGTTCATCCCACCCGAGCTCCGCGCCAGCGCCGCGCGCTTCAACTACAACCTGCTCGCGCCGCTCTTCGCCCTCAACGTCGCCCTCGCCGAGCCGCCTCGCTGGTCGGCCGCATCGACGCGCCCCGAACTCGCTCGCGCCTTGATGACCATCGTGGGACTGGAGCGTTTCGGCCAGTTTCACGAGATCGTCGCCGCGCACGAACGCGGTGAAATTCCCGCGACCGTCGCGTGGGGCGCGTGCCCGAGCATCTTCGATCCCACGCAGGCACCGCCCGGAAAACACACCGCCTTCCTCTGGGAAAAGCTACCGTATTCATTGCGCGGTGACGCGCGCCACTGGGACGCCGAACGCGACGCACACGGTCGGCGGCTCCTCGCGCATTGGACGCAGTTCGCCCCCAATCTCGAATCCGCGGTGCTCGATTCCTTTTCGTCATCACCGCTCGATACCGAGCGCACCCTGCCCAATATGCGCGGCGGCGATCTGCTCGTCGGCTCCTTCGCGCACGGCCAGATCGGCTGGAACCGCCCTTTCGCCGGCGCGGGCAACTACCGCACTCCCGTGCCCGGTCTCTATCTCTGCGGCGGCTCGACTCACCC
>CAMCHO010000207.1 GCA_945874455.1 Opitutus sp. GAS368
AGGCGGGCGACGAGGTTTGGGCGCTGCGGATCGAGGGCGAAGACCTTGGCTTCGATGCCCTCGGCTTCGAGAATGCGTTTGAGATATTCGACGGCGGGGACCTCGTTACCGGGCGGATCACTGGTGTCCATGCGCACGAGCGCTTGAAAATGTCACATCGTTTCCGAGTCAACGGCGGCGAGGTTGACGGGTGGGGCGGTTTGCGCGGCGGTGGAGACGGCGAAGACGTGAGCGAGGGCGAGGAGTAGTGTGAACGCGAGCGTAAGGGAGGAGCGGTGGCGCATGGGAACGAGAGAGGCGATGCGGGATCGGGTGTCGAGTGCGGAGGAGGCGTGCCGACAAGCGGGCCGGTGGGGGGCTGAAAGCGTAAGGAGGCGGAAGGACAGATTTTTTTTCACAGGACGTGACCTGCGGGCCCCTCCAAGGTGAACATGCAACGTAATCACTCGCCCCGGCCATGCATGATGAGCAACTGATCACGCGACACGTGGGTGGTCCCGTTGCTTTTGATCGGCGGCTATTGCTGGTTGAGTTAAAAGAAGGCGAGCTGAGTGCGGGCGGGCGCGCGAAAAAAAGCCCCGCCGACGGTGTGGGCGCGGGGTTGGAGAATGAGGTGCCGGCGTCTCGCCGGTGGTTGGGGGGAATCTATGGCGGAACGCTGCGGCCCGTTTGATCGGGCGTAGCGAGCGCGGATACCGGGTTCGGCGTCGTAACTTTAGTGTCAAACGCGGTTGCGCGTGAATCCCGCTATATTTCGCCGGCCAACACTTGGCCCGCGTAGCGGTGAAGTTCCCATTCCACGGCGCGGCGGCTGCGGAAGCGCCGCTGGCGTTCCGCATTGGTGCGGCGTTTTTCTTCGGCTGTCTTGGGTGGGCGGCCGGCCCGCAGGCGGAGAGGGAGATCGACTCGTGGCGTGAAGAGATTGCGGTTCTTGAAGGCGGGAGGACTGTCGCGGAGGGCGAGAGCGCGGGACAACGGGCGATCATTCGAGAACCATGGCGCGCGTGCGATTCGTCCGGGCGAGTGGGCCCACGCCGGCACGGCGATGCCGGCAAGCTGCGCAAGATATTCCGCATAGGCAGCCAGCCAAGCATCAGCCACGTTGCCCTCGGGAAAACGCGCGGCGAGCAGGGGCGGCTCTTCTGCAATGGTTTGGGTAAGGGCCGGGCGGGAACGCAGTGCGCGCACCGTGTGCAGCCAGTCGGTAAATTCCCAGCCAAAGTGCTTGAGATCCTCCGCCCGGGTCGCGATCTCGTGCAAGGATTTCGGCCGATCGTTCACTTCTTTCCCTCCAAATATTCCTCGATCAGTTCAATGGCGTCGCCGGGCAAGCCTTCACCTGGAAAGAATCGGTCGTGGATGGCTTCAACGGCGGTTACCGAGGCCGGTTTGATTCGCGCGAGCAGGAAGAGAATATCCGCCTCGTCGCCGAGGTGTCCGGGCAGCGGCTGCCGGCAGGCATTTAATTTTAGCGCCAGCAAGTAGGCAGCAGTGGGAATCGTGATGCGCAAGCCGGGGGCGAAATCCTGAGACGGATAAGGACGCCGCTCGCCGCAATGAGAGAGAAATTGCTGAACCTCGCCGTTGAGCCAGTCTGCGGAGAGATTTTGCTCGGTTGCGACGACCTTGACGAGCCGCGCTCCGGCTGCGGCGGGCTTGATGATGGCGTCGACATCCTTGGTCGTTTCCCGGGAACCATAGACGAGGGTGAAGACGGCTCCGCCGTAGAGGGCGAGTTCGAGCACGAGGCCCTCGGCCGTCGCCAGTGCGGACAGGCGGCGCAGCGCCTTCGTCAGGCGGGCTTTGCTGAGGGCTTCATAGGGCACGATAAAACGTTACGTAGCGAGATATAGATCACAAGCCATTATCGCGATGCGAGGCGGGCATTGCCGGGCTCGCGGCGACTCCGTTGAAGGGCACAAAAAAGCCCCGCGCCGGTGAGGGCGCAGGGCTGGTGGGAGAACATCTCGCGGCGTGAAGCCGCTCTTTGGAATCGCGGCGTGAAGTCGCTCCTACGGGATTACTTCTTGAGGTCCGCGATCGCGGCCTGGGCGGCGGCGAGGCGGGCCACGGGCACGCGGTAAGGCGAGCACGAGACGTAGCTAAGGCCGAGCTTGTGACAGAACTTCACAGACTCCGGATCGCCACCGTGTTCGCCGCAGATGCCGAGCTTGATGCCGGGGCGGGTCTGGCGGCCCTTCTCGATCGCGATCTGCATCAGCTGGCCGACGCCAGTCTGGTCGATGGAGGCGAACGG
The DNA here is from genome assembly GCA_945874455.1 of Opitutus sp. GAS368. Taxonomy (GTDB): domain Bacteria; phylum Verrucomicrobiota; class Verrucomicrobiia; order Opitutales; family Opitutaceae; genus GAS368. Next base: position 2,258 of record CAMCHO010000207.1, read on the forward strand.
GTTCTTCTTCATGATCTCGGACTCTTGGTAGGCGCCGAGGAAGGAGCCGGAGTCGTCGCGCGACATGCCGAGGCAAGTCTGCGTGAGGTCATTCGTGCCGAAGCTGAAGAACTCGGCGGTGTGCGCGATCTCGTCGGCGGTGAGGGCACCGCGCGGGATTTCGATCATCGTGCCGACGCTGTAGGCGATCTTGGTCTTCTTCTCGGCCATGACGGCTTTCGCGACTTGGTGCACGAGCTCGGTCTGGAGATCGAGTTCCTTCTTGAAGCCGACGAGCGGGATCATGATCTCAGGCTTGGCCTTGAAGCCGGCCTTGTTCGCATCGGCGGCGGCCTCGAAGACGGCGCGGGCCTGCATGGCGGTGATTTCTGGATACTTGATGCCGAGACGGCAGCCGCGGAAGCCGAGCATCGGGTTGAACTCATGCAGCTCGTGGACGCGGTGCTGGATTTTTTCGACGGGAACGTTGAGTTTCCGGGCGAGGTCCATTTGCGCTTCCTTGGAATTTGGGAGGAATTCGTGGAGGGGCGGGTCGAGGAAACGAACCGTGGCCGGGTAGCCCTTCAACGCTTTGAAGATTCCGAAGAAATCCGCGCGTTGGTAGGGGAGGAGTTTCGCGAGCGCGGTTTGGCGGTCGGCCAAGTTGCCGGCGAGGATCATCTCGCGCATGGCGTCGATGCGATCGCCTTCGAAGAACATGTGCTCGGTGCGGGTGAGGCCGATGCCCACGGCACCGAACGCGATCGCTTGCGCGGTTTGTTCGGGGGTGTCGGCATTGGTGCGGACTTGGAGCTTGGTGGCTTTTTCGCACCACTTCATGAGCTGGACGTAGTTCTTGAACTTCTCCGTGGCCTGCGCGGCTTTGTCGCCATTGATGAGGCCCGCCACGATCTCGGAAGGAGCGGTGGGAATCTGGCCAGCGTAAACGACGCCGATGGTGCCGTCGATGGAGAGGAAGTCGCCTTCGGCGTAGGACTTGCCGGCGACGGTGACGGTCTTCTTGTCGTAATCGACGTGCAGGGAGGCGGCACCGCAGACGCACACCTTACCCATTTGACGGGCAACGAGGGCGGCGTGGGACGAGACACCACCGCGAGCGGTGAGAATGCCTTCAGCGGCGATCATGCCGCGGAGATCTTCGGGCGAGGTCTCGACGCGAACGAGGAGGACTTTTTCGCCCTTCTCGGCAGCGATGACGGCGCGGTCGGCGTTGAAATAGATCTTGCCGGTGGCGGCGCCTGGGCCGGCAGGGAGACCCGTGGCGATGACGGTCGCTTTCTTGGCGTCAGCGAGGTTGAAGATCGGCGCGAGGAGTTGTTCGAGCTGGTCGGCGGGGTTGCGCATGATCGCAGTTTCCCAGCTGATGAGCTTTTCCTTCACCATATCGATAGAGAACTTGAGCGCGGCGGCGGCGGTGCGCTTGCCGTTGCGCGTTTGGAGCATGAACAACTTGCCTTCTTGGATCGTGAATTCGATGTCCTGCACGTCCTTGAAATGTTTCTCGAGCGTGGCGCGAACTTTCATCAGTTCGGCGTAGGATTTGGGCATCTGGTCCTTCAACTTGAGGACGGGCTCGGGCGTGCGCACGCCGGCGACGACGTCTTCGCCTTGGGCGTTGAGGAGGAATTCGCCGTAGAATTCGTTGATTCCGTTGGCGGGATTGCGGGTGAACGCGACGCCGGAGCCGGAGGTTTCACCGGTGTTGCCATAGACCATGGCTTGGACGTTGACGGCGGTGCCCCACTCGGAGGGGATGCCGTATTTGGCGCGGTAAACCTTGGCGCGATCGTTCATCCAGGAGCCGAACACGGCACCGGCGGCGCCGCGGAGCTGGTCCCAAGGATTGTTCGGGAAAGATTTTCCCGTGCGCTCTTTAACGAGAGCCTTGAAGCGTTTGACGAGCTCTTGCTGGTCGGCGGCGGTCAGCTCGCTGTCGATGATATCGCGGTGATAGGTCTCGTGCTTGAATGCGTGGATCACGGACTCGAAAGGATCGTGGTCTTCGCCTTCGCGTTTTTGGACGCCGATGACGACGTCGCCATACATCTGGATGAAGCGGCGGTAGCAATCCCAGGCGAAGCGCTCGTTTTTGGTCGCGGCGACGAGGGAGAGGACGGTCTGGTCGTTGAGACCGAGATTGAGAATGGTGTCCATCATGCCGGGCATCGAGTCGCGGGCACCCGAGCGGACGGCGACGAGGAGGGGGAAGCCGGCGGCATCGCCGAACTTGTAGCCCATGATCTTCTCCATGTTCTTCACGCCGGCTTCCATCTGGGCCTGCAGCGAGGTCGGATAGGTGCGCTTGTTGGCGTAGTAGTAAGTGCAGACCTCGGTCGTGATGGTGAAACCGGGAGGCACGGGGAGACCGATGCGGGTCATCTCGGCGAGGTTGGCGCCCTTGCCACCGAGGAGGTTCTTCATGGAACCGTCACCATCGGCGCGGTTGGCGCCCCACGTGTAAACGTATTGGAGCGCCTTAGAAGCGGAAGTTTTCTTGGGAGCGGAGGCGGGGGCCTTCGCGGCGGGTTTCTTGGCGGTGGATTTGGCGGCCATATTGGATGGGTTATCTGGGCTGAAAAACGAACGTTCGGTGCGTACGCAGAAGGGCAGAGGCAATAGGGCGGAAAGGGGACCTGTCAACGGCGCAGCCGCACTCACTTAAAAATCGCTGGAAAGACGCTTCCGTTTTCAGAAAATCTTCCCACCATCTCGCTTTCCATTTTCTTCCGTGAGCGACTCCACCGACCAACCCCACGACTCTGATTCGACCGACGAGGCGACCTCGCCGCGCGAGAAGCCCATGGGTTTCTGGGATCATTTGGAGGAGCTGCGCGGGACGATTATCAAGAGCGTGGTGGTGTTTGTGGTCTTCGCGACGGTGATCGGTATCTGGATGAGGGAGTTCAACGACGTCCTTATGCGGCCGTTGACGCAGTTAAAGGTCGATTTTCCGGCGGTGATTATCGAGCTGGGTACGACCTCGATCATGGAGGGCTTTAACGTCGTGATCCAAATGTGCGTGCTGGGTGGCTTGGGGATGTCCTTGCCGTTTATCCTCTTTTTTGTGGGGCAGTTTGTGGCACCGGCGCTGACCCCGAAAGAACTGAAGGCGGTGCTGCCGCTGTGCATCTCGGCGTTTGTGCTCTTTTTATTGGGCGCGGCTTTTGCTTTCTTCCTGCTGGTGCCGAGCACGCTGCGCGTATCGGTGGAGATCAACCAGATTTTTGGCTTCGCCATCCGCTGGACGCCCGGGAGCTATTATAGCTTGGTGACCTGGCTGACGCTAGGGGTCGGGGTTTCTTTCGAGTTTCCCTTAGTGATCGTGCTGCTGGTCTGGCTGGGTGTGATGACGACCGACTTTCTTCGGAAATACCGCCGCCACGCGATTATCGTGATCTTCATCATCGCAGCCATCGTGACGCCGACGCCGGATCCGATCACGCAGACGATGTTCGCGATCCCGCTCTATCTGCTCTACGAGATCGCGATCATCGCCTCCTCGCGCGTGGAGAAGCGCAAAGAGAAGCTCAGGCTCCTCGGGTGATTTTGGGGTGAGCGTGCCGGCAGGCACGGAGCCAGTGCGGTCGACTGATCGCGTTTGGGTCGGTCGCTGATGGGCGGGCTCCCGTAGGCGCGGGATGGGCGGGTCGATGCCCACATTCCGTCGCCGAATGGAAGGTCGGCGCCCTGGTTGGCTGCAGCTCCGCGGCCGATTATCGGCGCACCGTGACTCCCGCTAAGCCCGGACCGCGCTCACATCCCCTTTTTAATGAAGGCGACGTCCTTGTCGGTGTCTTTGATCCGAATCGTTTTTTGGCCGAGGGAATCTTTACCCACGTAGTCGATGCTGGCGGCGGCGAGGATGGGGAGGGCCTTCCGGATATCCCTACTCTCACCCTCGCTGGTAATGTCGACCGTCCAAATTTCCGAGGGAGGGCGTCCTTCCGCAGCCGGTTTGTTTTCGGTGGCGTTCAGCCGGAGGAATTTCTCGTAGACGGTCACCGTGACGAAGTATTCGCGATACCCGGCGAATTCCGTCCGCGGCGGGTCTTGCACGGTGACGGTCTGGTAGACGGGGTTGCCGTTGCGGTCGGTGCCGACTTGGACGCGCTCCATGCGCATTTGACCGGGGAGCGTGACGTAAACTGGCTCGGAAACGACTTCCCGGCGGGATTGGGGTGGGCCGACTCCGTAGTCGATCGAGACTACGAGATCGGCATTTTGGTTATCCGGTGCCTCGTAAAGACCCTTGCCCGAGAGGGCGGTGCGTACGTAGCCAGCCGCCTCCTTGTAGCGCAACGAATCGTCGTCCACGGCGGAGTTTTTGTTGAGAATCTTATAGGAAATCGATTCCTCGGCCTTGGGTTTGGCGAGCGAATCGATCTTCACCGTCGTGGAGTTGGCGCAACCAGCGGCGAGGAGAACCGCAGCAGCGGCGCCCCCGAGCGAAATCCATCGTCCCGCGCAGGGGAGGTAGCGGAGATCTGAGGGGAGTTCAGATTTCATAATGGTGCCGGACAATAAGGGACAAAACCCGCCGCGCAACTCTCGCGTGGAGATCTTCGCTGGGGAAGTGGCTGACGGACACTGCGCGCGATGCAGCCCCAAAAAAAACGCGCCCGGACGAGGGGCGCGTTGATCAACAGCGGGAAGGCTGAGGTGGCTTATTTCTTCCCCGCCTCACGCTGGGCTTTGAGCACCACGCGAAACATCTGGATGCACAGCCAAAACACGCCGCTCATGCAGGCCGCGGTCAGCCCGCTCCAGAGCATGATCATCTTCGGGTCGGAGGACGGCACGTGGATTTGCACCAAATTGAAGAGCAGGGCGAAAAACGCGATGACGAGCACCGCATCGACGGCGAGACTGAGAGGCGAAAGTGATTTTTTTTCGGACTGGGCCATGGCTGGGAAGGAGAGGGACAACGTGCCGATTGTCCATGGAAAATTTGGGCCGCGTGGGTCCGCCAGGCCGGTCGCGATTCACCATGATTTCGGGATGGACGAGGTCAGGTTCTCCGCGGCGCGGGGGCACGAGGAGGTTGTCTTCGATCCGCACGCCGCCGAGGTGGCGATGCTGTTCGGTCAGCGGCCAATTCACGCCGTCGTGGAGGCGTTCGCATCGCGCCGGATCGTTGAGCAAGGCGGGGATAAAATAGAGACCGGGCTCAATCGTCACAACGTAGTCGGCCGCCAGCGGCAAATCCATGCGGAGCGTGCGGAGGCCAGGCCGCGGATACTGCGTGCGGCCGGGCTGCAGTCCGCTGCCGTCGCGCGCCCCTAGGCCCACCCTATGCCCGAAGCCGTGGGGGAAACAACGGGTGCTCCTCCCGCTCCGCGAGTGATTCGGCCGCGCCGCACACCACGCCCGTGTCCACCACGCCACCGACCATGTCCACGGCGGCGGCGAGGTGGATTTGTTTCCACTCCGCGCCGGGCACGCAGCGGGCGATGGCGCGCTCCTCGGCTGCCAACACACTCTGATAGAGGTCGCGTTGAAACGCGGTCGGTTCTCCGACGACGGCGGCCACGGCTTGCTCAAGGTGAGGCAGCGCCCATCGTGCGAAGCTCACATGCGTCTCGATTTCACCGCCCTTCCCCCCCGCGAAGCTTACGCTTGGATGATCGCGACGATCTTACCGCGGCCCATCGCGTGGGTCTCGACGATCTCCGCCGATGGGAAAACTAACCTCGCGCCATTTTCGTTTTTCCAAGGCGTGTGCTCGAATCCGCCGACGCTGATGTTCGTACCCGTCAACCAGCGCGACGGCACCAAAAAGGACACGACGCGCAACATCGAGGCCGTGCCGGAATTTGTCGTGAACCTCGTGCCCTTCGCGCTGAGTGAGCAGATGAACTCCACGGCCGAGCTGCTGCCGTATGGAGAGAGCGAGTTTGAGCAATTTGGCATCGCCGCCGCGCCCAGCGAACGCGTGCGCCCGCCGCGCGTAGCCGCGGCCCCGGTCGCGTTTGAGTGCGCGCTCGACCGCATCGTGCACATCGGCGCAGGCCCACTCGCGGCCAACGTGATGTTCGGTCGCATTTTGTTCGCGCACGTGAGCGCCGACGTGATGGGCGCCGACGGTCGGCCCGACGCGGCGAAGCTCGATCTCATCGGCCGGCTCGGCGGTGACGCCTACGTGCGCACGCGCGATATTTTTTCGATGGAGCGACCGTGAAGCGAAGTCGCGAGGAGGGCGATCCGACCCGCGGTCACCGACGCGGTCGTGACCTCTTACCG
>CAMCHO010000208.1 GCA_945874455.1 Opitutus sp. GAS368
ACGGTCGCGCAGTTCAGCTTTTGGGGTAACTACATCCCGCTGGTGTTTCCCGTGCACTTGCGCGGCACGGGCGAGAGTTTCGCGGCGAACATCGGCGGCCGCGTGCTGGGCACGGCGGCGGCGTGGCTCACGCTGACGCTCTCCGCCTCCGACAAACCCGATCCGGCGCGCGTGGCACTTGTGGGCGCGTGCGTGGCTGGTGGCTACGCGCTGGTCGGCGCGGTGCTCACGCAATTCCTGCCGGAGCCGAAGCCTGAAGAAGTGACGGAGTAACGCACCCGCCTATTTTCGGAAATCTCACTCCGACCCAACGAGGCGGTCGAACTCAGCAGCGCGCAGGCCGTTCTTGAGTACCCCATCGACAGGCTATAATCGGCCGGTGAGGTGCAAGGTGAGCGGCGCATAGTCTGTTTTGAAGCGCGATATTTTCGGGTGACACGACGTAATCGCATAGAAGAGCGCGAGCGCGAAGTGCCGTTGCACGCCAAACCCCAAAGTGGATCCTGTTCGGCCGTTCTAACGTATCTTAAAAACGAATATTTCCTTCACTATGAAAAATCCGGGTTAGTTCCTCACGAGAAAACTCTCTCGGCTCCGCTGAGGGAAAAATATCCGCCAGAGCAGCCACTCCAATTAATTGTATGACCATCCGCCAACTCACCCACCTGTTATCGGTCACGCTCTTGGCCAGTTGCCTTGTCCCTCGGGCCTTCGCCCAGGCCCAGCCTGGTGATCTCGAGACTCTGCTGGAGGGTGTGTCCGAAATCGGCGTACCGGGTGTCCCCGGCTCGCTGTCGGTCTTCGGGAATCAGGCTTTTCCAGTCATCGTCGGTGCCTCCACTTCCGGCACCCGCGAACCTGTCGTCGCTGCGGGCCGGCTCTTGCGGGGACGCGTGGTCGCCTTCGGGCACGACGGCTACCTGACTAAGGATCTGTCTTCGACCGCGGACACGCAGCGATTTCTGGCCAATGTGGTCCGTTGGGCTGTCAGCGGGAAGCCGAACGCCCGTGTGGGGGTGGTCAGCATCAACGGGCTCGCAACTCGCCTGCAAGCGATGGGGTTTGCCGCCACCAACATCACGTTCGGCGCGTTCGCCGGATACGATCTCGTGATTCCAAATATGGGGATCTCCCGCACCCGGGCGGAGAGCGATTTGTTGGTCACGTATGTCCGCGACGGGGGCGGCGTGATTGCCGGAATGACCGGATGGGGCTGGGCGCAAATAAACTCCTCCCTCAGTTTGGCAGAAGATTTTTCCGGAAATTGGCTGATGTCGGCGGCCGGAATCGTCTGGGCTAACCCGTCCCTGAGCCAGACTTCGACCTTGGGCTATTCCGTTCTCCGTATGCCGCCGGACCTCACCCACGCCCAACGCGCGCTCGACGCGCTCACGGCGACCGGCCGCGTCCTGACCGACAGCGAACGCACTCAAATCAGCGTAACTCTGACCGTCGCATTGTCCGCGATTCCCTCCTCGGATACTTCGTTCATTCTGGCCGTCAACGCCGCCCTCCAGTCTCCGGGCTTGCAGAAGACGCCGACGCCCCAAACCCCGGTGACAGTCAGCAATGTTCTCGGCCGGCTAGCCGTATCCAATGAATTCCTACAGATGTCTAAGGCCGCGCCGGCGCAGGTTACCGTCCATCCCTCCGCCGCCACGTTTCCCGGGGTGGTTCCGGCGACCGCCTTACGCGTAAGTCGCGCGGTGCCGATTCGAACGGCCCGACCCCGCTGGCATAGCACTGGGCTCTACGCGCCACCGGGGGAAGTGATCACGGTTCGGGTCCCCACGGCGGCCGTGGGGCGAAGTTTTGCCGTGCGGATTGGTGCCCACAGCGACCGTCTTTGGTCGTTGGACACCTGGCGCCGATTCCCGGAAATCTCCATTCGCACGCTCCTCACCGCGGCCGAGACGCAGGTCGCGAGCGCATTCGGCGGATTGATTTACATCGAGGTGCCGGCAGCAACTACGGTGGCGGATTTTTCGGCGGAAATCTCCGGGGGTGTCCTGGCTCCGCGGTTCGTTAAGGGGGAAACGACCCTTCAAGAGTGGCGCGACACCGTCCGGAACCACCCGGCCCCTTGGGGCGAAGTGGAGACGTCCAAGATGATCGTCACCACCCAGACCACGGCGCTGCGCACCCTCGATGATCCGTCCGCCGTCGCCGACGCGTGGGACCGCGTGCTCGACTCCGCGGCGGACCTGGCCACGATACCACGCGAGCGCAGCTCGCCAGAAAGGTTTGTATGCGACGAGCAGATTTTGGTCGGGTACATGCACGCCGGATACCCGCTGATGAGCGGGCTTGACGTGCGAAGCCGGCTGGTCGACGCCACGTTTATTACCAGCCGAATGAACGAGTCGCAGGGCCAAAACTGGGGGTTCTTCCACGAAGTGGGCCACAATCACCAGAATTACGACTGGACGTTCGACGGTACCGTCGAGGTGACCGTCAATCTCTTCACGCTCTATGCGTTTGAAGTCGTGTGCAACCAGCCGGTTGCCGAGAATTCGCGCGGCTCGCTCGCCTTCCACCAGGCGCAAATGCGGAAATTCAACTTCGCCCGGCCGGATTTCGAACTTTGGAAATCGGATCCGTTTCTGGCTCTCACGATGTATGTCCAGCTCCAACAGGCGTTCGGCTGGGACGCCTACAAGGCGGTCTTCGCCGAGTATCTTTCGCTAGCGGCGGCGGCGCGTCCGCAAACCGATCAGCAGAAGCGGGATCAATGGATGGTGCGCTTCTCGCGGCGGATCGGCCGCAACCTAGGACCGTTTTTCCAACGCTGGGGCGTACCCACGACAGAGGCTTCACGAGAATCCATTGTGCACCTGCCCGTCTGGATGCCCGACGAGATCATGCCTGCCACCACAGTCATCTACGCGCAGCCGGTCCCCGCTCAACAGGTGACGGCCGGCCAGAGTGTCACCCTCTCGGTTGCGGCCGTCGCGGCCCCGGCCCCGACTTACCAGTGGACTAGGGACGGTGTTGCCATTCCTGGAGCCACGGCATTCAGCTATCTCGTTTCTTCCGCATCCGCGGCCGACGCCGGCACCTACCGGGTGGTCGTCACCAGCGGCATGCGCGCGACCACCAGCGAAGCCGCCGCGATCACGGTCGCCGCCGCGAACCCCGGCCGGCTCATCAACCTCTCGCTCCTCACGGCACTGGTCTCGCCCAACGACAGTTTCACGATGGGCACCGTCATTGGTGGTGGCGGCACACTCGGCACCAAACCCGTGCTTGTGCGCGCCGCGGGCCCCTCCCTCGGCGCCCTCGGCGTGGGCGGCACGCTCAGCGACCCGAATCTCGAATTCTTCGCCGGCTCGACGAAGATCGGCGAGAACAACGACTGGGGCGGGACCACCGCCCTCAGCAACGCCTTCGCTGCCGGCGGTGCGTTTCCCTACGCCGCCCCGACCTCGAAAGACGCCGCCATCTTCAACCCCGCTATCGCGCCCGGCGGTTATTCGGTCCGCGTGACGGGCAACAGCGGCACGACCGGCACCGTGATCGCCGAGCTCTACGACTCGACGCCCACCCACGCGTTTACCACCACCACGCCGCGCCTCGTCAACGTCTCCGTGCTGAAACAAATCGATTCCGGTTTCACGGTCGGCTTCGTCATCGGCGGAGCGACACCCCGCACGGTGCTGGTGCGCGCAGTCGGACCCGGCCTCGCTGCGGTCGGTGTCGCGAGCGGCTTCGCGGCCGATCCGCGACTCGTGCTCTTCGCTGGCTCGACGAAGATCAACGAGAGCGACGATTGGGGCGGCACCAGTGCGCTCACGGCCGCGATGACTCAAGTCGGAGCGTTTGCGATTCCTGCGACATCGAAGGACGCCGCGCTCCTCGCGACGTTGCAACCCGGTTCCTACTCCGTGCAAGTCTCCTCGCCCACCGGTACCGCCGGTCTCGTGATCGCCGAGGTTTACGAAGTACCGTGAGGCGGTCCGAGCGACCCCCTCCCGCACTTATTCTCCCTGAAAATCCGGCTGCCGTTGAGCCGCCGAGTACGTGGTCTCCGATCAGCGGGCCCAAGTCCGGGCGAAAAGGGCCGATCCAAAAGATACAAGGCAACGGTCTTCCAGAGGGAGGGGCCGATCCGAGAGGGTCAGGGTGTGCCCCTTAAACCCCTCTCAGATCCGATCTCCCCGGAAATCCAGTTTTTTAGGAGCCATCAGCAATGGCTTCCCCGGCTATATCCCCGGGCGCTCGTTGCCCCTCCGCGGCCGCCATCCCCCGAAAATGGGATGTTCGCGGGCCGCGAAACATGCCAACATCCCGCATTTATGTACCGTGCCGATCATCGAGACCACCGTGAGCCTCCAAGCCCTGCAACCCTTCAAACCATGAAAAATCCTCGCCTCGCCCTGACCCTGGCGCTCCTCGCCGGCACCGCACTCGCCCAATCGGTCGCTCCGCCGGCTTCCTCCGCGGCCAATGCGGCCTCGGCCGCGGAGCAAGCAACCCTCGTGTTGAATCCCTTTATCGTCAGCACCGAGGCCAACAAAGGCTACTACGCCTCGGAGACCCTGTCGGGCACGCAGCTGAAATCCCAGGTCCGCGATCTGGCCAACCCGATTACGATCCTCACGGAGGAATTCATGCGGGATATCGGCGCTGTGAACTATGAGGAAGCCCTTGAATTTCTTCCCAGCACCCAAGCGTACAAAGGCGATTCCTCCGATCCGGAATCCGTCACCTCGCGCACCGGCACGCCGTTCACCGTGCGCGGCTTTCGCTCCAGTTCGCTGACCAATAATTTTTTCACCAGTCGCATCAAGGTCGACAATTTCAACACCGAGACTGTGACCCAATCCCGCGGGCCCAACTCCCTGCTTTTCGGTTTGGGCTCGGTGGGCGGCGGGCTCGACGCCACCCAGAAGGCGGGACGCTTCGATGCCGACAGCTATGGCCTCGAACTTCGCTTCGACTCGGACGGCTCCAAGCGCGCCAATGTGGATATCAACCGGATTCTCATCCCCAACAAAGTGGCGCTGCGCTTCGCCGCCTTGTCCACCGATCAACGCACGCCGCGCGAACTCCAGTATATGCGGCGCAACTCCGCGTATCTGAATCTCACGCTGCAGCCCTTCAAGGGTGCGACGATCAACCTCAATGCGGAGACCGGCCGGATCGACGAGCTGAATCCCCGGCCTTACCTGGCCTATGACAGCGTGTCCGCGTGGTTGAATGACCCCCGCACTCCGCTCCAGAAAGCGAATACGATCGACCGCGTCTTGGTCGAATCCGGAAGCACGGCGGCCCGCAATGCCGCCCGCAACATTATCACCGGGGTTTCCCAAGGATTCTCCACCACCAATTATCTCGTCTACGTGATGAACGCCCCGCAGCTCGGCGCGCAGAATTGGAATTTCAAATCCAAAGGATCGGAAGCCTTCGTCAACGGTCTGGCCCAAAACCAGACCAGTATCTCCAGCGCGACCCGCGTCCCGAGCGTGAACTTCCCGTTGGACACCATCGTCTCCGGACCGTCGGACTATTTTGACACCACCTACGACAAATTCTCGGCGTCGTGGCAGCAGCGGATCTTGGACAAGACTTTCTTCGAGCTGGCCGGAGCCTACGAGAAATCAAAGAACGAGGATTGGCAGCCGGTCTCGCGCGGAGACTACGAGGTCTTTATCGACAACAATTACTATCTGCCCACGCAGCTGGCGGCGAACAACCCCGACCCCACCAAACCGCTCAACCCCTATTTCGGCACTCCTTATATCGAGTCCAACACCACGCTGCAGAACCGCGACACGACCATGAAGCAGTATCGGGCGACGCTGACCCGGCAGTTCGACCTGAGTCGGATCGAGCCGATCAAGGGTTTTGATTTCGGCAAGTTCACGGCGGTGGCGTTTCATTATTACCGGCATGTCGACAGCTACTTTGCGCAACCCGAGGAAATGACGACGACCTCGGTGCTGGCTTCGGGGATACTCTCTGACACGCAGAATCAAATTCGTCGGCGTTACTATCTCACGCCGGACCAACCGGTGACGTTTCCCGCTTTCGTCCCGAGCCAGACGCGGATCACCCAGGCGGGCAACCCGGCGGTTCCCGGCAGTGTCATCCCCGCCGTCACGTCGGCCTTCTTGCACCGCCTGAATCCCGTCTATGCGCCCGAAACCACCCAGTCCTACGCGGCCATCGGCCAGTGGGAATTGTTCTCCCGCCGGTTGATCCTCACGGGCGGCATCCGCCGGGACGATCTCAGCTCCAAGAATTTTGTTTTCGCGACGGATCCCGTCACCCGACTTTTCCTCGGCAAGGGGCAGGGGGCGTTTGCCCCGGCCACCACTTCGTCGGTCACCAACACCAACTACGGCGCCGTGCTCAAAGTCACAAAGTGGCTCGATGCCTTTGCCAACACGGCCACCAACACCGTCGGGGCCGGCGGCACCAACTACGACATCAACAACCAGACGCTGCCCAATCAGGAGGGCTTGGGCTACGACCTCGGGTTGCGCGGCTTTTTTTTCGACGACCGCGTGATTCTCAAGCTCAACTATTTCAACAACGAGCTCACGAATCGAATCTCCAATCCGCTCCGGGATGGCGCCATCGGCATCGAGATGGCCCGGCAGAACGGTTACGTTGAACGATACCTCGAAGGCATGGTCCTCAATGGATTTGGCAGTAAGGTCGCCGGGGCCCGTCGTTTCGCCGATTACCCGGGCAACGGCCTCTGGTCGGATGTCGAGTCGGATTTGACGGAGGGCTACGAAATCGAGGCGACGCTCAATCCCACCAAACAGCTGCGCGTCATGCTCAATGTCTCCTACAACGACTCGAAGTTGAACAGCACCTACCAGTTCACCCGCCCGTGGTATGAGCAATACGTCAAACCCGTCCGCGCCGACGCCGCGCTCCGGTCGATCATCGCCAACCCCACGTTCAATGCCACCCGGACCATCGGCGACTACATCACGGGCATCGAGCGCCGCTTGAATTACCACGAGGCCCAAGTCGGGGGACCCCGGTTGCGCGGCAACAATTGGCTCGTGAACATCGTCGGGAGCTACGCCTTCGATCAGGGCCCGTTGAAAGGCACCCGCGTCGGCGGCAGCGCGCGTTGGCGCGAAGCCCCCGCCATCGGCTACCCGGAAAGAGGCGGAACTTTTGATGTGGTGAATGCGTTCAAAGGCAAAGACTCCTTGGTCACCGATGCCTTCGTGAGCTACGCGTGGCGCCAGAAGATTCTGGAGCGAGCCATGAATTGGACGGTTTCCCTCCGGGTGCGAAACCTCCTCAACGATGATGACGCCTACCCTGCGAGCGCTGTCGACAATGGGACCGGGCGGGCGCACATCCTCCAGCGAATCTACCAGGCACCCCGGACCTACGAACTCGCCGCCGGTCTAAGATTTTGAGTCAGGATAACATCCCGCAGCGAAGTCCGCTACAGCCTCCGTTTCCTTGCCCGATGAGATCACGCTGCCCGATTACCCGCCGCACCGCCTTGCCCGCTGTGCTCACGCTAGCCGTCGCCGTGCTCGCCAGAGTCGCCTCGGTTCTCGCCATCGTGACCGCCGTGAGCGCCCGCCCGCCCAACATTGTAGTCATTCTTACCGACGACCAGGGCTACGCCGACATCAGCTTCAGCCCGCACCACCCGAAGGAAGTTTCCACGCCGCACCTCGATGCCCTGGCGCGAGAGAGCGTGTGGTTTTCCCAAGGCTACATCACGGGCAACGTCTGCTCGCCCACGCGCGCCGGCCTGCTCACCGGGCGTTACCAGCAACGCGCGGGCGTTTACACCGCCGGCGAAGGTGGGCGCGGCATCGCGCAGACGGAAACCATTTTTCCTAAATTCCTGAAGCCCGCCGGTTATGTCAGCGGCGCATTTGGCAAATGGCATCTCGGACTCACGGTCGAGCAAAGTCCCGTCGGCCGCGGCTTCGACGAGTGGTATGGTTTCCTCGGTCGCGGCGCGCACGACTACCTCAAGCTCGACGATATCGAGGGCTCGCCGATGTATCGGAACGGTAAACCCATCAAGGACGAGGGCTACCTCACCACGCGACTGACCGATGAAACCGTCGCGTTCATCCAAAAGCACAAGGCGCAGCCCTTTTATGTTCATCTCGCCTACAACGCGGTTCACTCCCCCGCGCAGGCCCCTGCCGCGGATATCGCCCGTTTCAAAAAGCAGTTTCCCGAAATCACCGAGGCGCGCGCCATTTTGATGGCGATGCTCCATCACCTCGACCTCGGCGTGGGGCGGGTTGTGGATACGCTCAAAAAGGAAGGTCTCTGGGAAAACACTCTGCTCGTTTTTCTCACCGACAACGGCGGCTCCAAGGCGATGAGCGCGGTGAACACCCCGCTCCGCGGCGCCAAGCAGCAAAATTACGAGGGCGGCATCCGCACGCCGTTCATCGTATCATGGCCGGCGGCCTTCAAGGGCGGTCGCACCCTCGATACCCC
>CAMCHO010000209.1 GCA_945874455.1 Opitutus sp. GAS368
CCCCGGCCCACCTACCCTTCCGGTCTTCAGCGAGGTCTCTGCGTGCCGTGCCGCCAGCACCCGGCGCCGCACTTGATCCTTCAGGCCGCTCGCGCGAGTTTGAGCCCGTGGAAAAACAAGCCATCAAAACCATTGGGACGTTGCAGAAGACTCCGTGGCAGCGCTTCGCCCGTCTGCAACGCACCGCCGCCCAGTTGGCCCGGGGCCGCGGGCAACCGAAGGCCGTCTTCAAGTTCGCCAGCAACGAGGCCTGCACCGCATGGACGGCGAACCTGACCCGGAACGGGAAATAACCCGCGTTCCGACCGACGCGGATCTGGTTTCGCTCGCGCGGGAACTGAGTCGCCCCGGTTTCGCCTAAGTGGTGGTCGGAGGTTTCGCGAGACGGAGAACGGACGACGGAGAACGGGGTCGGCTTTGGGGTTTTGGGTTAATAAGCTCTGCATCGATGGTGGCCCACGCATGGGGAGATTTGCCGATCGTTCGCGCCTGCTTGCAAACAACCCAGATTTCCTCGCACGTCTCGATCCGGCGCTTGCATGAAGTCCACGGCCGCCACCGATCCCGCAGGCGAAACTCGCTCACACGGACAAGCCCGGCCTTGCGGAGGGCGCGGTCTGCGTCTAACTCAAATCCATGAAATTTACCGTGACTATCGACCGCGACGAAACCGGAGCCTGGGTGGCAGAGTGCCCCGCCATCCCCGGCTGTGTCAGCCAAGGCACGACCAAGCCCGCCGCCCTCAAAAACATCCGCACAGCCATCGAGCTCTGCCTGGAGGTCCGCGCCGAGCGCGGCCTGCCCCTGACCATCGAGACGAAACAGGTTGAGGTCGCCGTCTGATGCCCTCCCTGCCGCGACTGGATGGCCGGACCGTCGTCAAAGCCTTCGGTCGTGACGGCTGGGAGTTGGTCCGCCAGAAGGGCAGCCACATGATTCTCGTGAAGGAAGGCAGTTGGGCGACGCTCTCAGTGCCCGATCATCGCGAGATTGCGCCCGGCACGCTGCGCAGCCTCATCCGTGCCAGCGGGCAGACCGTCGAGGCGTTCCTCGTGCTCACGAAGAAGTAACCACCGACCTCCGTACCAGTGGAGCGGAACACACCCGAAAAAACCGGCGGGCAGGGACACCGGCCGCTACCCTAGCAGACGCCGCTAGCGTTCTCAGGTTCTGGAAAGAGCAATCTGCATCGCCCTCGCTCACCGCTGATCCGCCGATAACAGAACCATCGCTGGCCTGGTGGATGATGGCCACCCTGACGGGAGAACGGCGGGTTGCAGCCAGGACATCATACTTCTGCCTCGCAGCCTTTCGACCCGTGACCGGTATAAATCGTAAAAAACAGTTCTCCGAAACGAAATGAACACCGCCCGCCTCCTCCTCCTCGCCCTGTCGTTCGCGCCCGCCGCGCTCTTCGCGGCCGCCCGCCCCAACGTCCTCCTCATCTGCGTCGACGACCTCAAACCCGTCCTCGGCTGCTACGGCGACCCGTATTCGAAAACCCCTCACATTGACCGCCTCGCCTCGCGCGCGCTGCGCCTCGACCGCGCTTACTGCAATCAAGCAGTCTGCTCGCCCTCTCGCAACGCCCTCCTCGCGAGCCTTCGCCCGCAGACGCTCGGTATCTACGATCTTCCCACCAACTTCCGCGCCTCGCGCCCCGACGCCATCACGCTGCCGCAGTATTTCCGCGCCGCCGGTTACCACACCGCAGCGATGGGCAAGCTCTTCCACGTCGGCCACGGCAACTTCGAAGATGTCGCCTCGTGGACCGTCCCGCATTTCCGCCCGAAGGCCCCGCAATACGCCCTCGCCGAAAATGCCGCGCCCGCCGAGGCCACTCCGCAGAAAAAATCCGCCGGCAAAGCCGCCAAAAAAGCCAACGGCGCCGCCGTCGAATCCGCCGACGTCGCCGACGATTTCTACGCCGACGGCCAGATCGCCGCCGAAGCCGTCGCTCGCCTCAAAACCGCCGCCGCCTCGCGCGAACCGTTCTTCATGGGCGTCGGTTTCCTCAAACCCCACCTGCCCTTCGTCGCGCCGAAAAAATACTGGGATCTCCACGATCCCGCCAAACTCCCGCAGCCCTCCCGCCTGACCGCTCCCGAAGGCGCTCCCGACTACGCGCCGCAATTCGGCGGTGAACTTCGCAACTACGACGGCATCCCTCCCGGCAACAACCCACTCGACGACAAACTCACTCGCCGCCTCATCCACGGCTACTATGCCGCGACGAGTTACATGGACGCCCAGCTCGGCAAGGTCATGGCCGCGCTTGACGAAACCGGTCTCGCGAAAAACACGATCGTCGTTCTCTGGGGCGATCACGGCTGGCACCTCGGCGACCACGGCATGTGGTGTAAGCATACCAACTACGAGCAGGCCACGCGCATCCCGCTCCTCGTCGCCGTCCCCGGCCAAAAAGGCGCCGCCACCTCCGCGCTCGTCGAAACCGTGGACGTCTATCCCACACTCGCCGCACTCGCCGGCCTGCCCGCACCGCAGGGTCTCGACGGCCGGAGCTTCGCCGCCTTGTTCACCAACTCCGCCGCCGCGCACCGCGACCACGCGATCCACGTCTATCCCCGCGGCCAACGCCTCGGCCGCGCCATCCGCACCGAGCGCTACCGCCTCGTCGAATGGAAAGCCCCAGGCGGCGATCCCGCCACGGCCGAATTCGAGCTCTACGATTACCGCGACGACCCCGGCGAAACGAAGAACGTCGCCGCCGACCGACCCGCCGTCGTCGCCCCTCTCCGCGCGCTCCTCGCCACGCACCCCGAAGCGAAACCCCAGATCAAGCCTGCCACGCCCGCCACCGTCGCAGCCCCTGCTCCCACCAAAGTAAATCAAGACCGCCACGCGATGTTCGACCGCCGAGACAAGAATCACGACGGCCGGCTGAGCCTCGAAGAATTCCTCGAAGGCCAACCCGACCCCGCCGAAGCGCCCAAACGCTTCCCAACCTTCGATACCAACAAAGACGGTTTCCTCTCCCGCGAAGAATTCGTGAATAGCGGCGGCCAGGGCCCGAAGAAGTAGTTTTCACGGTTGTGCCTGCCGTCGCCGATTTCAGCCCGAGGCCCATCGCTCAACCGGCAATCAGACGCTCCTACAACAGGCAATTGGACGCTTGCCTAACAGGCAATTGGACGCTCACGTAACCGGCAAATGGACGCCACGCCTTTGCCTCGCGCCTTGGAAGCCTCCCTGCGCGCCGCCCTCGCCGACACTCCGATGGTGTGCCTGCTCGGCCCGCGCCAGTGCGGCAAGACCACCCTCGCCCGCGCCCTCGCCCCTCGCTACGGCTACGTCAGCTTCGACGATGCCGATGCGCTCGCCCAAGCCCAGTCGGACCCCAACGGCTTTCTCGCCGCATTACCCGACCGCGTGATCCTCGACGAGATCCAGCGCGTCCCCGAGTTGCTGCGCGCGCTCAAGCTCTCCGTGGACCGGGATCGGCGCCCCGGCCGATTTCTCCTCACCGGCTCCGCCAACCTCCTCCTGCTGCCCAAGCTCGGCGACTCCTTGGCGGGCCGGATGGCCATCCTCGAATTGCAACCGCTCACGGCCGCCGAGCAGGCGCGCAAACCCGGCGGATTCCTTGCGGCGTGGCTCGGTGGCAAACTCAAACCCGCGTTCGCGGCTTCGCCTCAGCCAGCCGACCCGCTGACCCTCGCGGCCCGCGTCGTCGCGGGTGGGTTTCCCGAGCCACTCACGCGCTCACCGGCCCGCGCCCGCAACTGGCACCGCGACTATGTACGCGCGCTGCTGGAGCGCGACGTCCACGACGTGGCCCGCATCAAAGACCCGCGCGACCTCTCGCGACTGCTTTCGCTCCTCGCCCTGCGCACCGGCGAGTTGCTGAACATTTCCACGCTCAGCAACGAACTCGATTTGCGCCGCGACACGGTCGAAAACCATCTCGCCGCATGCGAACGCCTCTACCTCGTGCGCCGACTACAGCCGTGGCACCGTCACGAATCGAAGCGGCTCATCAAGACGCCGAAGGTGCATTTCCTCGACAGCGGTTTGGCCGCCACGCTCGCCGAACTCACCGCAGAAGACTGGCATGATCGCCGCGATCGTTTTGGCCACCTGCTCGAAACATTCGTGCTGCAACAACTCAGCAGCCAAGCCGGCTGGACTGATCCCGAACTGCGTTTCTGGCACTACCGCGACAAAGACCAGATCGAGATCGACCTGGTGATCACCCGTGGCCGCCGCACCTGGGGCGTTGAAATCAAGGCCACCGCCACGCCCTCGCTCGCCGACATCGCGGGGCTGCGCCGACTCGCCGCGCAATGTGGCCACGATTTTGCCGGCGGCCTGTTGCTCCACGCCGGGGCCCATACCCTCACGCTCGACGACCCGCGTTTTCTGGCCGTGCCGATCGCGAAGTTGTGGGGAATGTGACGCCCGCCCGCGCGCCCTCACCCGACCGCCGTCACGTGCCCAGCGCCCACTCCGGGCGATATGTGCCGCGAATCATCGGCTCAACCTCGGGCCGCCCGGCGACTTTCAAGTTCGCGCCGTCCCACTCAATCGGTTTGCCGATGCGCAGCGCGAGCACGCCGAGCAACCCGATTTCGGTGAGCCGCGCGCCGTAGCCAAAATTGCTGCTCGCCGGTTTCCCGCCCTTGATCGCATCAAGCCAGTCGCGATGGTGCCCGTTGGAACGGGCAATCGTCGGCACCGGTTTCTGGATACTCGCGCGCAGGCTCTCGGGAAACACCCGGGGCGGACCGCCCGCACCGTCGCACTGGATCACGCCTTTTTCGCCCATGAACATTGTGCCACGCGAGGGCACCGGAA
Source organism: Opitutus sp. GAS368 (assembly GCA_945874455.1). GTDB lineage: Bacteria > Verrucomicrobiota > Verrucomicrobiia > Opitutales > Opitutaceae > GAS368. The sequence goes on from CAMCHO010000209.1 coordinate 4,816, forward strand.
ACTTTCCGAGCGCTTCGTGTGGCGGCGGCTTCGCGCCCCCATCGAGCCACGTGAGCCGTTGCGCCGGCCACGCGCCGCGCGCCGGAAAATCAAAGTAAATCACCGCACCGTGGGGCGCGATCTCCGCATCGCTCGGCCCGATCGCATGAGCCTCGATGCGCGTCGGCGCAGCGAGGTCATAGGCCCACGTCGCGGCATCCATGTCGTGACACGCGAAATCACCCATCGACGACGTCCCGAACGCCCAGAAATCCCGCCACGACACCGGATGATACGCCGCGTGAAAATCCCGCAGCTCGCGCGGCCCGATCCACAAATCCCAGTTCATCCCCGTCGGCATTGCCTGCGCCTCCGCCGGCTTCGACAACAAGGTAGGATTCCACCGTTTCGTGCCGACCCACGAATAGATCTGCCGCACCTCGCCGATCGTGCCGGCATGGAGATGCTCGACGGTCTCGCGAATGCCCACTGTCGAGTGCCCCTGATTGCCGAGCTGGGTCGCCACGCCCGTCTCCTGCGCGATCCGCGCGACCTCCCGGGCCTCCCAAATATTATGCGTGAGCGGCTTTTCACAATACACGTGCTTCCCTGCCCGCATCGCCTGGATCGTCACATACGCATGCAGATGATCCGGCGTCGCACACAGGACCGCATCGATGCCCTTTTCCTTTTCGAACATCACGCGGAAGTCCTCATAGCCCGCGCACCGATAGCCCGGGGTCATCTTGCCGTGGTGATCATCGACGATCTTCAGCGCCGGCAGCCGACCGCCGACTCCTTTGTAATAATATTTCTCGAGACTGAACGTCTCCGCCGGATCCGCGATCGCGACCACTTGGGCGTCGGTCTGCGCGAGCAGCGAACGGAGATTCTGCGTCCCGCGCCCACCCACGCCGACCACCGCGAGCGCGATTTTCTCGCTCGGCGGCACAAATCGCGGCCCACCGAGCACGTGGCGCGGCAAGATCTGAAACGCCGTGACGGCCGTCGCCGTCGTCTTGAGGAACTGCCGCCGCGTCGAAGCATTGATCTTCATCCGCTCAGCGGGAGCGTATCGCCTGAGGATTTCAAGCCCGGCGTGTGGGCCTCTCGCTGCTTGTCGAAACCTACGGCGTAAGGGCACGACGTGGGCCGTGCTCTCCGCCGCGCAGTCTCCCTGGCCTTCGCACTCCACCGGAGCGGTGCCCGTCGCGCGGCCAACTGCCGACGGGTGGGCTTGGGCGATGGCCGTTAAGAGCTGGCGGAGGGCAGGGCGGGGAAAACAACGGTTGGGCGGTGGAGCGTCAAAGCCTGGGCGAGCGCGTCAGACCAGCGGTGGCGGTCCCCAGGCATGAGGCCGAACGACGAATTTTCCGCTGGGCAGGCGGACGGCTGCAGGGAGCTGATGCTTCGCGTAGCTCTCCCGGGCAAAAACAAACGAGTCGGGTGCGGCGCGCTCCAGCTCCCGATTCTTGCGGTCAAACGGAAAGCCAAACAACAGACGTTTCTGCGGAAACATTTCGCGGAAAACTGGCACGGCGGGCGCGTAGTCAGCATCGCCCGAGACGATGACCGCGACGTCGAACGCATCGCGGGCGGCGTGGGCGAGGACTTGGGCGACGACGTTCACGTCGGTGGCTTTTTCCTGCCAGATGCGCTCGAAGCGGGCGAGCGATTCGATCCAGACCTGTTTCGGTTTGAAATGTCCGAGATAGACCTGCAGGCCGGTGGCGGTGAGGGCGCGCACGTAGGCGCGATGGCGTGAGAGCCGGTCGGGCTTGGTTAGCGCCAAGTGTTCGGCGTAGGCCGTGAAGTAGCGGACACCGACGAGCGTCTCGGTGGGGCCTAAAATATAAACGTGAGCACGAGCGAGAGCGGTAAGATCGAGCCATTTTACCGGCTCGGGGGGCGCAACCAGCCGAGCGCGCTCCAGCGAATGGTAGAGGTTAAACCCATCGTAGAAAAACATCACGCGGGGTGCGGGCGAATTCATGGGCTCGGGTTTTGGGCAAAAAAAGCCCGCAGGTCGGAACCTGCGGGGGGCCGACATGGCGCGGTAACACAGTCCGGCACACGTTCGGGGATGACCATGTCAGCGGACCGCAGATGACTCCCGGCGTCAAGCGCGGAGCCGGGAGGGATTCAAACGCGCGAGGCCTTGGTTGACGGCCGTCGCCGCGCGGCCGACCGCCGAGGTGTGGGCTTGGGCGATGGCCGACAGGAGCTGGCGGAGTGCAGGGCCGAGATACAGCCGAGATAAAAACGGTGCCGCCGTGGATCGTCAAAACCAGCGAGGGCGCGGATTAAAATTGGCAGTGCGCGCCGTGCCGCGTCTGCTCTCGCGGTTCTCATGCTGACCCTCGCGATTCCCTTGGCGCACCTCGCCTTTCTGACCGGCGATCCGGCGGATGGCTCCGTGTCCGAGGAGACGCTCATCGCGCGGATCCGCGAGCAGTTTGGGTTTCTCGGCACGGGGGTGACGGTCACGATCCGCGCTGGCATCGCGCACATTTCGCTGCCGCCCGCCGCCGCCGCGAAGGCGGACGAGGCGACAAAACTCTACGAACGCGCCGGCAAACGCGCGCGCGAGGGCGATTTCGCCCGCGCCGTCGAACTCTACCAACGCGTCCTCACGCTCAATCCCGCGCTCCCCTCCGCCCATCGCGATCTCGCCATGAGCCTCATGGAGCTGGGCCGCACCGAGGAGGCCAAGGACGCCCTCATCGACGCCCTCCGCCTCACGCCCGACGATGCGTGGAGCTTCGTCGTCTTGGGCAACCTCTACGCCAAACACCCCGACGGCCTCGCCCGCGCCCGGCAATTTTTCGAGCGCGCGCTGCAGTTGAAGCCCGCCGATGCCTGGGCGCTCAACGGCCTCGCCACCGTGCTCGCGCGCAGCGGCGACAACGCTGCGGCGCTCGCCCGCTTCGACGAAGCAATCGCTACGCACCCCGATTTCCCCAATGCCTGGCACGGCAAAGCCCTCACCCTCTCGCGCGATGGCGCCCCGGCCGCAGCGGCGGACACCCTCAAGGCGATGTTCCGCCGGGCGACGGTGCTGGACGCCCGTTCGGAGCCGGTCTTTGAGCAGGCGAGCCGCCTATTTCTCTCCGTCGAAACCACCCTTGCGCAGCGCGGCGAATCGGAAGCATTCAAAGCGGTGGAGGACTATCGGCGCACGATTGAGCGCGAGTCCGGCTACCCAGTGGAAATCGTGGAGGACCAACTCCCCGGCGGGATCGCCGGTCGCGCACAGATGGCATGGAAACATGGGCGTAACCGTCACGTTGTGACGGTGCGCAAGTCCCCACCCCCCAGCCGGTTCCGTTAGCGTTCACGTCGCACCTCGTCGCCCACGAGCTGACGCATATTCGGTTGGAGGCGGAGGCGCGTCGCGCCGGCCGCAATCGCTTTTTCACCACCACCGCCGAGACGCACGCGCGGGCGATGCGGGCGCTCGCGCCGGATCTGCGTCGCATCGAACAACAGGGGCACCGTCCGGACGCCGTCGAACGCATGGTGGCGGACTTCGTGGCGGGCACGTGCGGACTGCTCTTCAACACCCCGCTCGACCTGCTGATCGAGCGCCGCCTCGACGCCGAGCTGCCCGCCCTGCGTCC
>CAMCHO010000210.1 GCA_945874455.1 Opitutus sp. GAS368
ACCGCGGCGCACTTTCCCCGACACCGACTTCGCGCTGCCACGCCATCTCGTCCAGTTTCACCACCGCACCGTCCGTCGGAAACGTGAAACTCGCCCGCGCCGTTTCCACCGTCTGCACCGCGCGCCACAACGCCTCCGTCCCCATCGCCCGCCAGACCTTCTCCACCCCCGGTAATCCCCACGCCCGGATTCTTTCATGCAGCCCGTACTGCGTCGTCGGATACGCCGTCAGCGGGTCGCACGCACCGATGCCATAAAATACGACCGCGAGCCCGCGTCGCGTCACCTCCGACGCATCGAGCTGACGCAGCGTGCCCGCCGCGAGATTGCGCGGATTCGCAAACCGCGTCTCGCCCGCCGCCTCGCGCTCCACGTTCACCCGCTGAAATTCCGCGAACGGCACATACACCTCACCGCGGACCTCAATCACCGCCGGCATCACACCCGCGCCCGCGCCTTGGCCAGGCACCCGCAATGTCCGCGGCAGTCCCGTGATCGCCAAGACGTGCCCAGTCACGTCGTCGCCCTCGATTCCGTTCCCCCGCGTGACCGCTCGCACCAGTCGTCCTTGCTCAAACGTTACACTCACCGCGAGTCCGTCGAACTTCGGCTCGACCACAAACGCGAGCTCACGCTTGCCCACCGCCTTTTCCACCCGCGCGGAAAACGCCCGCAACTCCGCCTCCGTGTAGGCCTTCTCCAAGCTCATCATCCGCTCGCGATGCCGATAAGTTTGAAACAACCCGCTGCGGTCGTCGCCGACCTCCGCCACCGCCGGCACTTCGCGGGCAATCTCTGGATACGTCTGCTCCCACTCGCGCAGTTTTCGCTTCAACCCATCGTAGTCCCCATCGCTGATCTCCGGCGCTGCCTGCCGATGATAGAGCGCATCATGCCGCGCAATCTCGATGCGTAGCGCAGCAATCTCCTCACGCGCTGCCGACGGTGTCATCACCGCCGGCACGACTTGAGCCTCGGCCCCAGCCAAGACCAATCCGACCACCCAAAGCCCCGCCCGGAGATGACGAGAAAAATTCTCAGCTACCAAAAAAACACGAACAACCATGGGGTAACCACGACGATGCAACTCGCACCCCCTAACGCAAGTCCGCCCACGTCACGCCCGTGGACGGCTTATTCAACGCGCCTTCAAGCTGATCTTCACCAGCTCGGCGGTCGGCGCCTGCTTACTGGCAGGAGTTACATCCTGAATATCCTGCATGCAGGCCACAAAAGACCGGCCCAGCGCACACTCAATCACCAGCACAGCCCCGCAGCTTAACGCTGCCAGACCGCTCCTCGCGGCACGCCCGCGTCGCGTCAAAGATCGCCATCCCCTCACCCGCCGAGTCCATTTCCCGCGCTCCTCACTCTCGCGAAACTCTCCCCGATGCCCCGCCTCAGCACCCTTTTCAGAAACCTGTTTCGATTCGTCGTGCTCACATGGGGTGCCGCCTTCGCCAGCACTTCCGCCGCGACGCCTCCACCCATCGACTACGGCCGCGACGTCCGCCCGATCTTGTCGGAAAAGTATGATACCCACGTCATTTGAGTTTTTGACTGCCGGTAGCCGCGAGCGTGAGCGAGTGGTGTTTCGACTATCATCCAAATATCACGAGACGTGGGTATCACCACTGCCACCGCCCCGATGAGAGCGGACGCAAAGCCAAACTCCGCTTCGACACCAAGGAAGGTGCATTCCGCGTGAAAAACGATTCGGCCGTGATCATCCCCGGAAAAAGCGCGGAGAGCGAAATCATCTTCCGCGTCACCAGCACCGCCCCGGAGGAAATGATGCCTCCACCCGACGCCAAGATGCACCTCCTGACCGCTCCTCCGCTCCGTTCTGTGGGTTGGCTTCGCTCGCCGCTGCACGCCCGGCCGCACGCCGCGTCGGCCGGAGGGCTTGTCACCCACCGGTTGACAAACGGTCCCGGGCTTTTCTTGCAAAATCTCCTCCGCCGTCCCCCTAGACGGGCCAGCCCGCGCGTCAGGCTATGCTCGGTGAGAAAATATTTCCGCCCCCCGCGCTTGCCCATTTTCCGCCGCGCTCGCTTCCTCCCTGCGGGTCCCCACCTCACCGCCCAATGCCGAAATCCGAAAACACCCGTTGGTTCAACGAGGAGGTTCAACCCCACGAGTCTTCCCTTCGTTCCTATTTGCGGGCCGTCTTCCCCTCGCTCCCCGATATCGATGATCTCGTCCAAGAATCCTACGCCCGCCTGATCCGCGCGCGGGAAACCGGCCGCGTGGGCTACGCCAAGGCCTTTCTCTTTACGACCGCCCGCAACGCCGCCCTCGATTTTTTCCGCCGCCGCAAAGTCGTTTCCATCGAGGGCATGGCCGATCTCTCCGCCCTTTCCGTCATCGAGGACGCCCCCGACGCCGCTGAGGCCGTCAACAAACAGCAGGAGCTCGAACTGCTCTCCGCCGCCGTGCGCGATCTCCCGGAGCGCTGCCGACAAGTCCTCACCCTCCGCCTGCTCTACGCGCTTTCGCACAAGGAGATCGCCGCCGAACTTCGCCTCTCCGAACACACCGTAAAAGCCCAGCTCGCCAAGGGCATGAGGCGCTGCGCCGATTACTTTGAAGAACGCGGCGTCAGCACCCTCCGCCGCCCCGCTACCGAGCACACACCATGAACGCTCACCCCGGCTCCCCTCCGCCGCGCCCGTCCGACGATGAATCGATCGCCGCCTCGGCCGGCGCTTGGCTCGCGCAACGCGACGACACGTTTTCAGCCGCCGACTCCGCCGCCTTCGAGCGATGGTGCGCCGCCGATCCGCGCCACGCCGACGCCGTCTGCCGCCTTGAGCGCGCTTGGGCCACGTTGCAGCCGTTGCGCAATTTCCGCCCCACCGCCCAGCGCCATCCCGACCGCGACCTCTTGTCGGGCCCCGCCCGGCCCAGTCGCGGCGTCATCTTTCCCCTCCGCGCTTTCGCCTTGGCCGCCGCGCTCATGCTCACCCTCGGCTTCTGGGCAGTCCGCACCACCTCGACCTCAACGCTGCGTTACACCACGACCGCCGGCGGCTACGAACGCGTCATCCTTGCCGATCATTCGGTGCTCGAGCTCAACGGCGACACCGCCGCCGAGGTCACTTATACTGCCGTTGAGCGCCGCGTGCGTCTCATGCACGGTGAAGCGCACTTCACGGTCGCCAAAAATCCCGCGCGTCCGTTTCAGGTCGAGGCTCAAGGCATCGCCGTGCGCGCCGTCGGCACGGCATTCAACGTCCGCCTCGGCGCGGGCGAGGTCGAGGTGCTCGTCACCGAGGGCAAGGTCGCGGTCTCGCCTACCGAAACCCCGTCCCTCGCGAGCCCGCCCGCGCGAGCCCGGGCGGAAACTCCGCCCAACCCCGGCCCCACTCTGCTCATCGCCAACGAACGCGCCGTCGTCGCGACCAAGGGCCCCGTCACTCCGCCCCGGGTCGAACGTATCGCGCCCGAAGCCGTGCGCACCGCGCTCATTTGGCAGGGGCCTTCGCTCGTGTTCGCCGCCACGCCTCTCGCCGAGGTCGCCGCGCAGTTTAACCGCCGCAATCCAATCCAGATCGTCTTGGCCGACCCGGCCTTGGCGACTCTCCCCATCGGCGGCAGCTTCCGGCCGGAACACGTCGAGGCTTTTGTCCAACTGCTCGAGTCCGGCAACGAAATCCTTGTCGACCGCTCAGACGCCACCCGTCTCGTGCTGCGCGCGGCGAAATAATTTTGCGCCCCGCATAGCCCGTCCGCGCCCACTGTCCGTCTGAACCTATGACCGGCCTGCTCACTTCCCCGCTTCATCGCGACCGAGCGACCGTTATGGATGCTCCAAACCCTCACCCCTTTTCTCCTCCGCGTGTGCCGATCGGTTAATGCCCTGCGCCGAGCGATTCTGCTCATCGTGCTCGCCGCGCTTTCCGCGCCGGCTACCCACGCCGCCGATCCCTCCGGCACGCGCCGCTACCAATTGGCCGGCGGCGACGCCGAGCAGACACTCCGTCAATTCGTCGAGCAATCCGGCGAACAGGTCGTCTACGTAGTGACCAAGGTCCGCGGCATCACGACCAATCCGCTCTCCGGCGAATTTACCGCCCGCGAGGCCCTCAACCGCCTCGTCGCCCACACGAAGCTCACGGTCGTCCAAGATCAAAAATCCGGCGCCCTCATGGTCACCGTGTCCCCGCCCGAGACCACCCCGCGCAAAGGGGAAGTCGGACTTGGTTCCGATCCGCAATCTACACCTAAGACCCAACCCATGAAACCCCCACGCGCTCTGCTCACCGCCCTCGCCGGTCTCCTCGCCCTCACCCAATCGGCGTTGGCGCAAACCGCCCCGATCTCGCCGAAACCGGCTGACAAGGATGCCAAGCCCGTCGCCGGATCGGTCGCCGCCGAAGAAACGATCCTGCTTCCCGAATTCAATGTGACCGGCAGCGACTCTGGCTGGGTGGCGACCAATACGCTCTCCGGCACTCGGACCAATATGCAGCTGAAAGACCTGCCTCGCTCAGTCCAGGTGTTGACCAGCGAATTCTTGAGCGACATCGGCGCGCTCACGATGACCGATGCGAGCGATTATATGAGTGGCGTTACCAGTGTCGGCGATCAGGACCAGACCAACGATACCAATGGCTACCAGGTACGCGGCTTCAGACAGAATAATCCCTATCGTAACGGCATCCGTGAACCGTCTCCGAGCATGCTCTTCGATACTGCCACCATGGATCGCATCGAAGTCCTAAAGGGGCCCAGTTCGCTGCTCTCCGGCATCGTGGACGTCGGTGGCATGATGAACTCGATTTCCAAAGCACCAGGAAACAGAAAGACAGCCACCATCACCCTGCGCGGTGACAACTGGGGCATGCGACGTGCAGACGCGGATGTCACCATCCCGCTGACCAAGCGCTTGTCCTCCCGCTTCGTCTTGGTCCGCCAAGCAGGTGACGCCTGGCAGCAATTTGCCTGGAACAACCGCACCGTCCTCTACGGAGCGCTGTCCTACAAGCTGACGGAGAATACGCGCCTGACCACCAACGTCGAATACATCGACTATCTGGCCGCGCTACCCGCACCGCGCCAGGGGGGTACGACCGCTCTCACTTATCTCACCTTCCGGGGTAACAACATCCTCAACGGCATCAATGCCAACGGCGTTTATATTCCCTGGGATTTTAACCCCTTTGGGCCCAACAACCGCCGCGACCAACAGATTATCCGCACCAGCAATCAGGTGGAGCATCGTTTCAATACCATGTTCTCGGTGCGTGCTTCCGCAAACTACTCCCGAACCCAAAAGTACGACCGCCGGGTCAACGGTGCGATGACTGTGAAAACGGTCAATGGGCTCGCCGTACCCGACACCATCACGCTCCTCGGAACCGACGATAACGACACCTTCAAGACGTTCACCTCGCAGGCCGATCTGGTGGGGCGATTCAAATATTTTGGGATCGAACAGCAGTCCATCCTTGGGGCGGAGTTCATCGACTATGACCAATTACGCTTTCGATTCGATACCGCCCCGCTCTCCCCCTACCGGTTCAGTACCGGTACCGCCGGCGCGTGGACCGAGATGCTCGATGATTCGCGCTGGAACATACCCCGTGACCGGCGGACATCCCAGGTCAGACGTTACGCTTACTCCCTCACCAACGTCTTCGCGCTGTTCAATAGCCGGGTGTTTCTCATGGCCGGGGCGCGTCACGACATGGGCACGATCGCCAGCCAAAATCCCCTCAATGCCAGCGTGCTCGCGCGGAATACGGTGAGTGATGAGAATGCCGTTTCTCCCACGTTCGGCCTAACCTACCGCGTCACTAACGATCTGTCGGTTTTTGTTTCGACGAGTCGCTCCTTTTCCGGCGTACCGGTCGGCAGCGTCGATATTTACGGCGATCCGCTCTCAAAGCATATCAGCGGCGAAGGCCTCGATGCTGGCATCAAGACCGCGTTCCTTGAGAACCGCCTGATAATCAATGCCACTGCCTTCCAGGTGGATAGAATCAACGATGTTCGTGCGACGATCGAGCAAGACTTCATCGATGCCGGGCTCGGCCTTCAGGTTGGCCGCTCCGTTCAGGATGTGTCCTCCCGCTCGCGCGGTTGGGAGACCGACATTACGGTAAGGCCCTTCAAGGGCTACCAAGTACTCGTTACCTACACGAACCTCCGTGCCTTCGTTTTATCCAACCGGCGGAGCCCCGCTACCGTGGGCGGACCGCTGACGAACGGTCCAGGGCGTGAATCGTGGAGCGTCTTTCAAAAGTACGATCTACCGGGCCAGATACTGAAGAGCTTCACCGTCACTCACGGTATGGTATTTCGCGACGGAAAGCGGCCCAATGTGCGCGGCTTTTTACGCCATGATGCGAGCGCCTCCTACCGCACGAAACTCTTCAACAAGAGTGTCTCGATCGTGCTGCGCGTTCAAAACGTGCAAGACATCATGTACTGGCAGGGCAACCAGGCTCGCGGTGCGCCCCGCACCACGTCGCTCCAACTCACCACGCGATTCTGAAAATACGCCCCATATAACGGGGCACGCAGTTGGCGTGACTCGTTGTCTTCGTTTTTCCCCCGACTCGGCCGGAGCCGACACGGCTCTGGCCCACAAACTGGTGCGCATCCTCTCCACCATGATCAAGACCCGCACGGCATTCGATCCCGGCAAGCTCGGCCATCCGGCGCTCACCCGCCAATGCAAAAAGAGTTCGCTCAGCAAACACGCCGCCCTCCTCGGCTTCTCCCTCCAACCAGCCGATGCGGGCTCTGTTTCTTAGGAGCAAAATCCGTTTTCCTGTCAGCCATCCTAATTCATTTGGGACATTGAACCGACCGATGGGTTCGCTATAAATTGATTCACATTTCATTCGCATCGTGCCCCCTCCCCGTCGCCGTCTCACCTCACTGTTCGCGCTAATCGTTGCCATCGGTGCCTGCCTCAACGCCGCACCTCTCCGCGCCGCACCTCTCCGCGCCGCCGAGCCACTGACTTTTAACCGCGACGTCCGCCCGATTCTCTCGGACAACTGCTTTCAATGCCACGGCCCCGACGCCGCCAACCGTAAGGGCCATCGCCGCCTTGACACCTACGAGGGCGCCACCGCTGAGCGCGAAGGCTTTCGCGCCTTCGTGCCTGGCCGCCCCGATCAATCGGAGGCGTGGCTCCGCCTCACGAGTGTGCACGACGACGAACTCATGCCGCCCCCCGAGGCCCACAAGACTGTTACCGCCGAGCAAAAGGAAACCCTCCGCCGCTGGATCGCCGAGGGCGCGCGCTACGAGCGTCACTGGGCCTACGAGCCGCTCCGCCCCGTTACCCCACCCGCCGTGAAAAACGAAAGCTGGGTCCGCAATCCCGTCGACCGCTTTATCCTCGCCCGCCTCGAGCGCGAAGGCCTCGCCCCCTCGCCACCCGCCGATCCCGCAACCCTCCTCCGCCGCGTGAGCTTCGACCTCACCGGACTGCCTCCATCCCCAGAGGCCGTCGCTGCTTTCCGTCTGTCCGCTCTGGACGCCCAGCTCTCGGCGCTTTTTTCGTCCCCCCATTACGGCGAACGCATGGCCTCCGACTGGCTCGACGCCGCGCGCTACGCCGACACCAACGGATACCAGGTGGACCGCGACCGCGAGATGCACGCGTGGCGCGACTGGGTGATCCGGGCGTTTAACGACAACAAACCGTTCGATCAATTCACCATCGAGCAGCTCGCCGGCGACCTGTTGCCCAACGCAACGCTCGAGCAGAAAATCGCGACCGGCTTCAACCGAAACCACATCCTCAACGAGGAGGGCGGCGTGATCGCCGAAGAGTTTCTCGCCGAGGCCACCGCCGATCGCGTCGAGACCGTCGCCACCGCGTGGCTCGCGCAGACCTTCAACTGCACGCGCTGCCACGACCACAAATTCGACCCCTTTACGCAGCGGGACTTCTACAGCCTCAAGGCGTTCTTCAACAACCTGCCCGAGACCGGCAAGGGCACCTACGCGGCCAGCATCCGCCGTAACGCACCTCCGATGCTCCGCCTGCCCGCACCCTCCGCGGAGGCAAAGCTCGCGGGACTCGAGCGCGAGCGCGAGGCCGCGCTCGCGCGCCTGCCCGCCCTCGCCGCCGCGCAAAGCGCCGCCGAACTCCAAGCGTGGGAGCAGCGCCTCACCGCGGCATCCGTCGTTTGGATACCCGCCGAGATCGTCGGCGCGACTGCGCCCAACCTCGATTTGCCGATTGATGCGTCGCGCCGCCGGGTGCAGATCTCCGCGCTCGAGAACCGCGTCAACCGCATCACGCTGCGCGTGAAAACCTCGCTCACTCGCGCGACGGCGGTACGCCTCAGCGCAACGGGCCCCAGCGAGGTCTCGACCTTTTCTTTCCATACGATCAGC
>CAMCHO010000211.1 GCA_945874455.1 Opitutus sp. GAS368
AGCGGGCTGACTTGGCGGGCGCGGTCGGCGCGGTCGCGGACGATGCCGCCGAGGAGTTTTGCGCCGTTGGAGGTGGCGAGGTCGGCGTCGGTTTTTCCGGGACCGGGGACGTTGACGGGCATCGTGAGCATGTCGCTCGCGCCGTAAAAATCGATGACGGCACGGACGCGGCTGGAGACGGATTCGTCGGTGGCGGCGGGTGCGGTACCGACGATACTCGCGAGGTTGCCGCCGGAGGAGCCGCCCGAAATGGCGAAGCGCTCGGGGTCGAGGCGGTAGGTGGCTGCGTGGGTGCGGAGCCAACGGATCGCGGCGCGCGCGTCGTCGATTTGCGCGGGCCACTGCGCGGCCCAGCTCAGGCGGTAGTTGAGACTCACAACGGCGTAGCCTTCGGCGGCGAGCCACGTGAGCGGGCAATTTTCTTTGGAACCGTTTTTCCAGCCGCCGCCGTGCGTCCAGAGAATGACGGGGAGCGGATGGGCGGGGGTGGCGGTAGGGAGATAGAGATCGAGGAGGAGTGCGCCGGTGGCGGGGCGGCTGTATTCAAGATTCGCGATACGCTTCACGCCGGAAGGGAGGGCAGGGCGCACATCGCCGGCGGGGCGGAGGTGGGTCCCCGGAGTTTTCGTGAGGGCATCGCCGAGGTCGGCGCGGGCGGCGGTGACTTCGGCCTGGAGGCGGGCGACGACGGTGGGGTGGTCGGCGGCGACGTTGCGGAGTTCCGACGGGTCCGTGGTGAGGTTATAGAGCGCGAGCTCGGTTTTTTCGACGCGGTAACCGTGGCGGCTGGCGATACCGCGGATGCCGGAGAGCTCGATGGATTCGGGTTTCATTTTACCGTAATTGGAGGGCTTGCCGCCCAGGCCGCGCTCGGCGGCGACGACGAGGTAGTCGTGCGGCACGTGGAGTTTCCATTCGCCGCGGCGGACGGCGTGGAGCTCTTCGCCGGAGTAGAACCAAAATTCGTCGCGGCCTTTCGCGCCGGGTTGGCCGAGGAGGAGTGGCGTCAAGTCGGTGCCGTCGCGTTTCACGTCGGTGAGCGTTGCGCCGGCGAGGGCGGCGAAGGTCACGTGCAAATCCATGGTGGCAAACGGGGCATCGCTGACGCGCGCGGCGGGGACTTTGCCCGGCCAACGGACCAGACAGGGCACGCGCATGCCGCCCTCGAAGGTGGTGAGTTTGCCCTGGCGGAGAGGTCCCGCGGAGCCGGCGTGCTCGCCGTAGGAGAGGAAGGGGCCATTGTCGGAGCTGAAAACGACGAGCGTGTTGTCGTCGAGGCCGAGGCGTTTGAGGGTGGCCATGATTTGGCCGATGGACCAGTCGAGCTCTTGGACGACATCGCCGTAGAGGCCGCGTTGGCTGGTACCCTTGAATTTTTCGGAGGCGAAGATGGGGACGTGCGGCATGATGTGCGGCACGTAGAGGAAAAACGGTTTGGCGCGATTACGCTCGATGAACGAGACGGCGCCTTCGGTGAGGCGGCGGGTGAACTGTGATTGGTCGGGATCGAGCTCGATGATGTCTTCGTTGGCGTAGAGCGGCAGGGAGGGGATGCCCGGGGTGGTGGGATGGAGGGGACCGTTGTCGTTGGAGTAGGGGATGCCGAGCCACTCGTCGAAGCCGCGGCGCGTGGGGAGAAATTGCGGATGATGTCCGAGGTGCCACTTGCCGAAAATCGCAGTCGCGTAACCGCGGTCTTTGAAGACTTGCGGGAGGAGTTTTTCCTTGGAGTGAAGACCGGTGGGGCTCGTGTGGTTGAGGGCGCCACTCATGCTGACGCGGTTGGCGTAGCTACCCGTCATGAGTGCGGCGCGGGAGGCGGTGCAGACGGATTGGGACACGTAGAAACTGGTGAAGCGCGTGCCCTCAGTGGCGAGGCGATCGATGTGCGGCGTCTGGATATCTTTGGCTCCGTAGCAGCCGAGGTCGCCGTAGCCGAGGTCATCGGCGTAGATGAAAACAATGTTCGGTGGCGGCGCGGGGGGCGTGGCGGCGAGCAGTGCGGGGGTCGCAGCGATGATCGTGAGGGCGAGTAGAACGCCGAGTTGGCTGGCGAGACGGCGGAGAGAAAGGGTGGGCTCCATGGGCCGAACGTAGAAAGCGGCGCGGCGGAGGCGAGCGTCGAGTGGGGGCAGAAAGCGGTGCGATCACCGAGTTCCGGAGTGTAGGTCGGAATCTTGGCGAGGCAGGACGATTTTCGGGAATGGATCCAGTCCACCTCCGCGTGGTTAGCGGATAGGAAATTGTCCTGCTCTTGGTTTTTCTGCCCTCAATCCGCTGCGGTGGATCGTAACATAACGAAGTGTGCTGACGGTTGAGGGATGAGGCGCAACCACGCGCGGTTGGCGCAAAAAAAAGGCCGCAGGGGTGCACGGCTAAACGTGAAACGTTAAGCGTTGAGCGTGGCGGTTGCGCCCATCACGTTCGGGCGATGATCGGTCTCCATGAAGGCAAGGGCTCGGCCCTCAAGAAAAAACCCGCTGAGCGCGTGTTCTCGCTACGCATGAACGTCGTCGCGTGCCGGCCGGTGATCTGGCGCCGTCTCGTGGTGCGCGAGTCGATGTGGCTCTCGCGGCTGCACGACACGATCCAAGTCGCGTTCGATTGGTTCGATTACCAGACGCACGCGTTCAATCTCGATGACCTCCGGTTTGGCAATCCGCTCAAGCGCGACGAACTCATGATTGAGGATGACCGTGATGTGACGCTCGCCGACCTCGATCTCGAACACCGGGCGCTGTTCTCGTACGGATATCATTTTGGCGAGGGCTGGCAGATCGAAATCCAGGTCGAGAAGATCGGGCCGTTGGAAAAAGGTGTGTTCTGTCCGGTGTGCATCGGCGGTGAACGCGCGGGGCCACCGGAGGATTGCGGCGGGATCGAGGCCTTTCACGACATGCTCGCCTGTATCAAGGAGCCGAATACTGAGCTGGGCCGCGAGTGGATCGAGTGGCTCGGGGCCGACTACAAGCCCGAGGCCTGCGATCTAGAGAAAATCAACAAGGCTTTGAAAAAACTGGGTAAGTGAGGGTGTGGAGGCGGGCTGCCCATCGCCCGACGCCGCTCAGCGGGGCGTGCCAGCGAGAGCGGCGGCGCAGCGCGTGATCGTGGATCTCGAAAAAGGCGACGAACCCGGTGGGAAACACCGGGGCATTATGGTGCCGAATTCGTGGACCCAAGAAAGCCGTGAAGCCTACGAGGTGAAAGCCCGGCTGTTGCGGAGAGGCCGTCCTGCGAGTCGCGCGTCGAGTGGACGCACCGAGGCCCCGGCCGTCGACGACAAAGCCCACGCCAATAACCAACACCCACTCTCTGGATCGCCGCCAGCCGTGCTGTCCGCAAGCGCCGCAAGGCTCGGTGCCGGCTTCCTCAGCGGGAGCGTCTGATCGCGCTGCTGTTGGTCCGGCACCCCACCTAGAACGAAGCTCAATGCTTCGCGCGCTTTGTGACTACGTTCGACGGCACGCTGGCCAAGGAGGTGCTGCGGGCGGTGGGGTTCTCCGTCCCCTCGTCCTTGGATAAATAGACGCAACCCTACGGGCGTGGGGTTTGATATCTACCGGAGAATCACTTTGCCCCGGGGACGGTGCCGGCTTTCACGAGCACCATCTTCTCGGGGTCGAGGTGTTGCTTGATCGCGCCGTTGACCTGCGCCTTCGTGAGTGCGCCGATGCGGGCGGGATATTGGTCGATGAAGGAGAGTTCGAGATCGCGGTTGAGCGTGGCGAGGATGGTGCCGGCCATGCCGGACGTCGTGGAGAGGGCGACTTTGAAGGTGCCGGCGAGGCCGGTTTTGCGTTGGGCCAGTTCGTCGTCGGTGATCCCTTGCGTATGCCACTCGGTGAGTTGGCGTTGGGTGGAGGCGAGGCCTTTTGCGAGCATCTCGGGGGCGAAGTTGGCCGTGATGCGCCAGTCGCCGTCGACGAAGGTGTCGCCGGCCACGTAGGAACCAATGCCGTAGGTGAGCCCTTCTTTGTCGCGGACGTTGGCCATGAGCCGGCCTGTGAAGCCGCTGCCGAGGGCGGCGGTGCCGACGCGCAGGGCGAGGGTGTCGGTATCACCATAGCGGAGACCGGTGGCCTGGCCCCAAATCATTGAGATGTTGGTCTTTTCTGGCATGAACACATTTTGGTCGCGCGCGGCGTCGACGGCGCCGGGCTTGGCCGGAGCGGGCGTGGGCGGACGCACGCCACCGGTCCAACCAGCGAAGACCTTGGTGATTTCATGCTTGGCGGAGGCGGCATCGATGTCGCCGACGAGGACGAGACGGAAGGTGGCGGGGCCGTAGTATTTCGCGTGAAAGGCCTTCACTTCGTCGAGGGTGATTTTTTCCGCGCTCGCGAGGATTTCGGCGGAAGGGGCTTGGCGGTTGGGGTGGCCGACTGGATACACGGCGCGGGTAAAGCTGTCGTCGGCGCGGAAGTCGGTCTCGTCGAGCTGGCGGCGGTAGTTGCCCGCGAACTGTTTCTTGAGCTTGGCGAATTCCTCGGGAGAAAATGCGGGCGAGCGGAGTTGTTCGGCGATGAGGCCGATGACGAGCGGGAGATCGGCGCGGAGGCACCGCGCGCTGATGTTGAGCGCGCTGGGGCCGGTGCTGAAGGAGATCGTCGCGCCCGCGCTGCCGAGGAGTTGGGCGATCGCGAACTTGTCTTGCTTGGTCGTGCCCCGGTCCAACATGCCGCCGGTGAGGTCGGCGAGAGCGGGGCTGGTGTCGGGGCTGAGGGCATCGCCGGCGGCGAGGGAGCCGCGGACAGTGACGACATCTTTCACGCCGGTTTTCAGAATGACGAGGTCGATGCCGCCGATTTTTTCGCGGACGGCATTTTTCGCGACCTGGGCGTGGCTTGGGAGGGTGGACCACGAGAGGAGCACGAAGGCGAGGAGAGCGGCACGGGTGCGAGACGGGGAGACGGCGAGACGTGGAGCGCGGGAGAAGGGGAGGAATTTCATGGGAGCAGAGAGGGTGATTGGGTGTGGGGCTGGGTTTTACCCCTGCATGGGCAGGTCGAAAGCCAGCCCCATCATTTCGAGGGAGCGTTTATTTGGCGGCGGGCGGCGTGAGCGGGATAAACCAGCCGGTGACACTCTGGTTGAGGTCGAGGTAGAGGTTGGCGACGCGGGCTACGTCGGCCGTGGTGACTTTGGCTATGGCGGAGTCGAGGGTGTAGTAGAGCGTCCAATCGCCTGCGGCGATGTCCTCGTTGAGATTACCGGCGATGGAGAAGTAGCCGTCGCGTTTGTAGGCGGTGGCGGCTTTGATTTTACCGAGCGCGGTCGCGACCTCGGCGGCGGTGACTCCGGCGGTTTTCACGAGGTCGATTTCTACGAGGAGCGCTTTTTCGACCTGCTCGTGGGTGGCGCCGGGGGCGAGGTTGGCGTAAATATTGAGGAGCGAAGGATCGTGGAAGTAACCGGTGTTGGCGCTCACGTTGAGGGTGAGATTTCTGTCGGTGAGGGCGCGGTAGAAGCGGCTGGTTTTCCCGGAGGACAAAATGCTCGCGAGGACGTTGAGGGCCGGAATATCGGCGTGGCGGGCGGCGGGAGTTTTGTAGGCGAGGCCGACGACGCCGAGTTCGCCGGCGCGGCGGATGGTGACGCGGCGCGGGCCGCTTTGCGCGGGCTCTTCGGTGTAAACCTGCGGGATGGGTTTCGGAGCGCGCGGGATGGCGCCGTAGTATTTTTTGACGAGCGCGAGTCCGGCGGCGGGATCGAAGTCGCCGACGATGGTGACGGTGGCGTTGTCGGGCCAGTAGAACGTGTCGTAGAACTCGCGGAGTTTTTCGATGGAGACTTTCTCGATGTCGGAGCGCCAGCCGATGGTGGAGTGGTGGTAAGGGTGGGCTTGGAAGGCGGCGGCGGTGATCTCCTTGTCGAGGGCCTGCTCGGGATCGTTTTCTCCGATTTCGAATTCGTTGCGCACGACGGTCATTTCGGGGCGGCGGTCCTCCTCGCGGAGCCAGAGGTTGCGCATGCGGTCGGCTTCGATGGCGATGTAGCCCTCGAGGTGCTCGTTGCCGATTTCGGCGTAGTAATTGGTGCGGTCGAGGTAGGTCGTGGCGTTGTAGTTGCCGCCGACGCGTTCGAGGAACTGGTCGCTGCTGGTGCCCTTGGTGCGGTTAAAGGCGTCGGAGCCTTTGAACATCAGGTGCTCGAGAAGGTGGGTGGCGCCGGTGGTGCCGGTGACCTCGTTGCGGGAGCCGACGCGGTAGGTGACCATAAAGGTGACAACGGGTGCGGAGTGCTCGGGCAGGAGCAAAACGGCGAGCCCGTTGGCAGTGAGTCGGTATTCGGAGATGGCGCCGACGGTTTTGACGAAGGCGAAGCCGTCGGCTTTGACCGGTGCGGTGGCTGATTTTTCGGCGGCGCGAAGGCGTCCGGGCGACAGGCTCAGGGCGAGCGTGGCGGAGGCGAGGGCGAGCGTGACGAAGCGGGGGCGGAGGAGGGAGACGTGCATGCGGAGTGGATACTTGTGGCGGGCAAGGTGCGGACAGTTGGCGGAAAGTCCAAGCGGTTAGCGACGAATGAACGGAGGGAGGACGGGGGGTGTGCCGAGGGAGAGCGTGCGTGCCGGCCGGAGCGCCTCATCCCCCAGAGGGCGGTTGGGCCGCGGTGGTTAATCAAAGAACGGGAAAAGCCGTTTGAGGGCGGCGCGGTCGGGTTGGGTGCCGTATTCGCAGAGCTCGAAGGCTTCGGCGTGTTTCACGGTGGCGGCGGTGGCACCTGGATACCACGCGGCGAGCTCTTTCGAGAAGCGGAGGGCGATGGCTTGGTAGCGGCGGGAGAAGTTTTCGCGGACCTGGCGCTGGCGTTCGCGCTGGCCGGCGGCGTCGGCGGGGTAAAGGGCGGCGGAACCGTTGGCGCCTCCTTCGGCGAACTGCGAGACCATGACGGCGAGGGCGTCGAGTTTCTTTTCGATGACGGGGTCGATGGAGATGACGATGTCCGGCTTCGACGGGGCGGGCTTCAGGAAGCGGTCGGTGTAATACATAAAGACAGGATTTTTCTTCATCGCGGGTACGTCGGGGCAGAAGAACGGGACGGTGACCATAAAGGCGGCGTCTTGCACGAGGACGCCAGTGTAGCGGTGATCGGGGTGGTAGTCGTTGGTGCGCGGTCCGAGGACGAGATCGGCGTTCCACGCGCGGATGAGGCGCGTGAGGGTGCGGCGGTTTTCGAGCGTGGGCTCGAGTTCACCGTCGTGGTTGTCGAGCACGACGCCTTGGATACCTAAAATGCGATGGGCTGCGACGACTTCGGCCTTGCGGCGGAGGGCGAGTGGGCCGCCGGCTTCGCGCCAGTGGCCGATATCGCCGTTGGTCACGGAGACGAGGAGCACGTGGTGGCCGGCGGCGGCCCAGCGCGCGGCGGTGCCCCCGAGTTGGAGTTCGCAGTCATCGGGATGGGCGCCGAAGGCGATGATGCGGAGTTTGCCGTCGTTGGCGGGCGGCATCGTGATGCCGGGAATGGTGGCGCGGAGAGCGGGGGCGAGCGTGAGAAGCAGGGCGAGGAACGCGATGATCGCGGAGGGACGGGGGCGGAGGGAGGGGTGTTTCATAGGGAAGGAACGAGGAAAGGTGGCGGCGAGCATGGGCGGAAGCGAGGTGGACGCCAAGGGATTTGGTGGTGCCGGGCAGCGTACTCCCGTCTAATCTGGCCACGTCGGTTTGCACGGCCAGCGCGTCATGCGCACTGCGGTCGGGTTGCGGCACCGCCCGCAACGGCGCGCCATCGCGTGCTCTATATTATGTATGAGGATACGGAGCGCGTCTTTCTCCGGCGGCACCGCCCCATGAGGATCGAACCCGCAACTGCCGAGCGTGTTTGCAGCACGCTCAAGGTTCTGTCCTCAGGAAACCGGTGGGGCGGTTTCGTCAGGGGAGGGTAGGATGTGTCCGCGTCGCGGTCGGCGGCGCGCTTAGGGCACTTCGTAAACTTCCACGAGGCTCACCCCGCTGCGGCCGGCGCTATCGACGATCTGCGCCGTGTAGGCACCGGGGTCGAGCGAGATGATCACGGCGGCATCCCGGCTGTTCTCGGGCAAGGCGAAGCCACCGACCAAGGCCGTAGCCGCGCGCAGCTCGGCGACGAGGGTGCCTTGGTGCCAATTGTCGTTCGCGATCACGAGGCGGTTGTTGGCGTCGAAAATTTGGAGAACGGGATCGGGGAGGGTGCCCGGTACGCCGAACGCCGCGAGGGCCGGACCGATGCCGCGCACGACGAAGAGTTTGGCCCGCGCACCGGCGACCACGAACCCGGCGAAATGGGCGTCGCCGTCGGCGCCGGTGAGCGCGCGGCTGGAAATATTGATGAGCCGCGC
>CAMCHO010000212.1 GCA_945874455.1 Opitutus sp. GAS368
GCCGTGACGGCCAGCGCAGGCGCCCTCCAGACGGAGGACGGCTTCGCTGCGGACCCGAGTCGTCTCAGCACCGCCACGGTTACCCTTTCCGCCTACCACTCCGCCGACTCTGATCGGGATGGGAAAATAAATCTGGTGGAGTTAACGCGGATCATTGAACTCTACAACTACCGCACGGGCACCAACCGCACCGGGGCCTACCACGTGCAGACCGGCACCGAGGATGGGTTTGAGCCGGGGCCCTGAGCGTTCGTGGCAGCGTGTGGCGGTGTGTGGCGGTGTGTGCCGCGGCAAGGGTGCGTCACTCGGCGGAGGGGCTTCGCGTTCCTCGCTTCCTCTGCGTCGGATGCTCTTGTCTCTGCGGTGCCCTCTCCGTTTGGGCACTCCAAGCCTTTTGCACCGCAGAGACGACACCGGAACGCAGAGAAAACCCAGCCTCGTCGCTCTTTTGATTCACCGATCAGGTGAATCTTCCGCGGCCGAAACATGAGCGAACATTAGCGGTTCAACGCCTGATCCCGTTGGCGGCGCTTCGCGTTCCTCGCTTCCTCTGCGGCGGATTCTCCCGTCTCTGCGGTGCCCTCTCCGCCTCTGCGGTGCCCTCTCGGTTTATGCGCTCCACTCCCATCCGTTTGCGCCGCAGAGACGACACCGGAACGCAGAGAAAACCCCGTGGCGGCGCTCGCTTGATTCACCGAGCAGGTGAATCTTCCGAGACCGAAACTGAGCTAAAATCAGCGGTGCAACTCCTGCTTCATCCGGGTGTATCCGCGTAATATCAATCTCCTAACAGCTTCCGACTGTGATTTGCCGGGTAGCCGCGCGCGCCAGCGCGGGGTGATCCGTCCACTCGCTCACGCTCGCGGCTACCGAAAAGTCCGGAGTTCAGCGGACGTGGGGATGATACCGACGTCTCGTGATATTGGGACGATCGTTGAAACACCACTCGCTGGCGCTCGCGATTGGACCGAGCCTCACGGCCTTCGGCGTCGCGGGTTCGCCCGCCGATCCACGTCTCGGGATCTTCAACGGGGCCACGCGCATCGCTGAAAACGACAACTGGAGTATCGTCCCCGCTGATACCACCGCGACGGCGCAGGCCGCCCGCGACACGGGCGCCTTCGGCCTCGCGAACGGCAGCAAAGACGTGGCGCTGATTCTGACTTTGGCGCCGGGGGCCTACACGGCCCAAGTCAGCGGCGCCGACGGGGCCACCACCGGCGTCGCGCTGATCGAGGTGTACGCAGTGCCCTGAGGTCAAACGCGGTCGGGGAATCAAAATCAACGCTCGAACAAACGGACTGGATTGACGGAGGACCGGCGCTCGCCGCTCAGTGGCAGGGATCCGTACAAGGGCGGGACGTCGGCAAGCGACGGCCCGCCACTCCGCCGTATCGCTACGGTTATTACAATCGACCCGTCTGTTTCGGGTTTTGGTAGGAAGTCCGTTGGCGAACGCTCATGGTGTCCTGCGGGCAGGCGACCGAGAATGAACCTGGAAAGCTGTCTGAAGAGTTGCGCCCGCAGTGAGTTGGAGAACCTGCTCAAACAGCAGGTGCCGGATGGGGAAGCTGACAAGGGCAGCGCGCATTTTCTGGAGAGCAACCCACCGCGTCTGTGGCTGGCGAGCTTCGCGTAGCTGCTGGTGGAACGGCTGCGCTTGGGGCTGTCACGGAACCGATCTGGCGAGGGAGACCGTAGGCACGCTGCGCTTGAAGCTGCTAAAAGTGCCCGCTCAGGTAACCGTCAGTGTGAGCCTGTGCCGCGCTCCACCCCCGTTACGTTCTATTGCCACCTCACCCGCGCCAAACCTCCCCTCCGATGATTTTGACACTGCCGTGCGGTCTGGCTGCGGCGCATGGAATGTCCGCTTGCCATTGAAGTGATGGCGGCTGAAATCGACCCTCGTGCCGGTTATTCGATCTACCTCCTCGACCTCAGAGACCTGCTCCCGAGCCGGGATTCCCTTTCCGTGTGAGCGCCCCGGTGCGTCACTTCTCCTGCTGCCTTTACCTTATTCCGGCAGGGTACCTGCAATAGGTATCCAGAAAAGCATTTCTCCTCTCATCCCATGAAATACACCCTCAACGTTAACGGCCAGTCCCGCAGCGTGGACGTGGCTTCCGACACCCCGCTCCTCTGGGTGTTGCGTGACTCCCTCGATCTCGTCGGCACCAAGTACGGCTGCGGCGTCGGCATATGCGGCGCCTGCACCATCCACCTCAACGGCGTCCCGACCCGCGCGTGCATGACGCCCGTCTCCACCGTCGGTAAAATGAAGGTGACCACCATCGAGGGCCTCGCCGCCGCATCCGGCAAGCTTCACCCCGTCCAACAAGCGTGGTCCGACCTCGACGTCGCCCAATGCGGCTACTGCCAAGCCGGCCAAATCATGACCGCCGCAGCTCTCTTGAAAGATAATCCGAAGCCCAACGACGAAGACATCGACGGCGCGATGGCGGGCAATCTCTGCCGCTGCGCCACCTACATGCGCATTCGCGCCGGGATCAAACTCGCCGCCGGCCTTACGACCGTCGGCAAAGGAGGTGCCCAATGAGCACGCCCTCACTCGCCCAACCCGTCGGTCGTCGTGATTTCCTGAAACTCACCGGTCTCGCTGGCGGTGGTTTCGCGCTCGCCTTCTACATCCGCTCCGGAGGCGAGGCCGCCGCCGCCGATGCCGCCGCGACCGGCGACTTCTCACCTAACGCCTTCGTGCGCATCGCGCGCACCGGCGCCGTCACCATTGTCTCCAAGCAGCCCGAAATGGGCCAAGGCGTAAAGACCTCGTTGCCGATGATCATCGCCGAGCAACTCGAGGTGCCTTGGAAAGACATCGCGATCGAACAGGGCGATTTCGACGAAAAGAAATACGGCGGCCAAAGTGCCGGTGGCAGCCAATCCACCCCGAGCAACTACGATAATTTTCACGTCCTCGGCGCCACTGTCCGGACCATGCTGGTCGAGGCCGCCGCCCAAACGTGGGGTGTTCCTGCCTCCGAGTGCCGAGCCGAAAAGGCCACGGTCATTCACACCTCCGGGAAGTCCCTCAAATACAGACAACTCGTCGCCAAGGCCGCCACCCTTCCCGTGCCCGCCAAGGAAGCCGTCACGCTCAAACAGCCGAAAGACTTCACCCTCCTCGGCACGCGTATCTCCCAGTTCGATACGCCCAAGATCGTCACCGGCAAATCGCTCTTCGGCATCGATATCAGACTGCCCGGCATGCTTTACGCCATCTACGAAAAATGCCCGGCGTTTGGTGGCAAGGTCGTCAGTGCCAACCTCAACGAGATCAAGGCCCTCCCGGGCGTCAAAGATGCGTTCATCCTCGAAGGCAACGGCAAGGTGAAGGAGCTCGTGCCAGGGGTCGCGATTATTGCCGACTCCACTTGGTCCGCCTTCAGCGCCCGCAAGCAGCTGAAGATCGTGTGGGACGAGGGCAAGGTCGTGAACGAGAGCTGGGAGTCGTTTCTCACGCAGGCCAAAGAAAAATCTACCCAGCCCGGCGGAAAAACCCTCCGCAAAGACGGCGATCCCGATGCGGCGCTCGCGAGCGCTGCAAAAACCGTCGAGGCCCAGTACAGCTACCCGTTCATCTCGCACGCCAATCTCGAGCCGCAAAACACCACGGCGCATTGGCACGACGGAATTATGGAGATCTGGTCGCCGATCCAAATCCCCTCGATCGGCACGGGGATGGTTAACCGTGTTCTCGGCATCGCTCCCGAAAAAATCAAACTCCATCTCAGCCGCGCAGGCGGCGGCTTCGGCCGTCGCATCGGCGCTGACTACCTCATCGAGGCCGCCGCCATCGCCCAAAAGGTCAACGCGCCCGTGAAGCTCACGTGGTCGCGCGAAGACGATATGCGCCACGATCAATATCGCCCCGGCGGTATCCATTTCCTCAAGGGCGGCGTCGACGCCAAGGGTAAGGTCGTCGCCTGGAAGAATCATTGCTTCACCTTCGGCGAAGGCGGCAGCCCAGGCAGCGGAGGCTCCCTCAGCGGCGATGAATTCCCTGGTCGTTGGATCGCCAACTACCAAGCGGATCAAACCATGTTCGACACCGGTTGGCCGATGGGACCGTGGCGCGCGCCCGGCAGCTGCGTCTTCGCGTGGGTCATGCACAGCTTCATCGATGAACTCGCCCACGCCGGCGGTCGCGATCCGCTCGAGCTCCGCCTCGAACTCTTCGGCGAAAAGGACGAAATGCCCGCCGGCAATGCCGGCGCGACCACCAAGGGCAAACAAGCCGCCGCCAGCTACAACGTCGCTCGTATGCGCAATGTCCTCAAGTTCGCCGCCGAGAAAGCCGGCTGGGGCAAAAAGAAATTTGCCAAGGGTTCCGGCGCCGGCATCGCGTTCCATTTCAGTCACCGCGGCTTCTTCGCCCAAGTGGCCGAGGTCACCGTGTCGAAGGACGGCCAACTCAAAGTGGATCGCTTCGTCACCGGCGTGGATATCGGCGCCCAGGTCGTAAATCTCAGTGGTGCGGAGAACCAGGTGGAGGGCTCAGTCATCGACGCGCTCGGCGTGCTAATGTATCAGGAACTCAACATCGAGCGCGGCCGCACGGTGCAATCGAACTTCAACGACTATCCGATGATTCGCATCACGGATGCACCCACGAAGATCGAGACGCACTTCCTGAAAACCGCCTTCCCTACCACCGGTCTCGGTGAGCCCGCGCTGCCTCCAGTCGCCCCCGCGATCTGCAACGCGATCTTCGCCGCCACCGGCAAACGCGTCCGCCAGTTCCCGCTCTCCCGCACCGACCTCCGCTGGACCTAATCCCCAGGGCGCGACGGCCCTCCCGCCCTCCCGTTTCTTCTTCAAGGCCGCGCCGAACAGCGCGGCCTTTTTATTCACCCGCTACAGCAACTCGCCCTGCCCGTCACCCAGCGGCTTTACCCCGATGAATCGCCCATACCGCTCGAGCCAATCGTCAAGTTTGTCGGCGTAGTACGCCGGGTCGTAGGGTGCAGCGACGGGATCGTAGAGCGACAACGCCCGGGCCCGTTGCCAGTCACTAGTTTTCCCCTTCGCCTTCGCTGTAATGTAGTAGCTCACGCGCTCGCCCATGCGCGGTCGCGGCGATAGCTGCAACGCGACTTCCGCCGAGGCCCGCCGTGGTTTACCGCCTCCGGCGATGAGCTGTTCGTAGGCAGCGGGATTCTGGTTGAGCGTCTCGCTCTTCGCCAATTCTGCCACGGGTACTTCCCGCCCCATGAGCCGGCGGCGATAGTCTGCCACCATGGGCACCGGTGACTCGGGAGCTGCGCCCACCAAAAAATAAATCAGCCGCTCGCTCAGCTTTTTGAGGTACGGCTCGATCCCGCGTGATCGCAGCGCGCTGCCGCGCAGAATCACTTTTTCCCCATCGTAGAGAGCGTAGTTCTTCGCCTTGTAGCACCACATCGCCGCATACTGCCCGTCATGTTCAAGTTCGATCCCCGCGGGCAAAATCGGTGCCACGAGCCCGAGCAATTCTTCCGGCGTCGCAAAATATTTCTCGGACGAGAGGTAAATTCCATCGGTGTCCGCCTCGAGGATCGTGCAACCGTGCTTGGCGAATTCGTCGATCAGCTGCTGCAAGAGCTCGCGTCCGAGCCGCGTAACGTCCGCCGCG
Source organism: Opitutus sp. GAS368 (assembly GCA_945874455.1). Taxonomy (GTDB): domain Bacteria; phylum Verrucomicrobiota; class Verrucomicrobiia; order Opitutales; family Opitutaceae; genus GAS368. Next base: position 5,633 of record CAMCHO010000212.1, read on the forward strand.
AGTTCGCCATCGCCAAAGCGCGCGCCCGAAAAACCGAGATAGCCGTAGAACGAATTGATCAGAATTTTGAAGTTCGCCTGCCGCGCCTGCGCCTCCGCGCGCTCCTCTTCGGTCGCGCCATGTTTCGCGAGCTGCTTATATTTCAGGCGATACTCGCGCAGCCGACGCAACAGCGGCACGAACACCCCGAGCGTATCGTTCTGCGGATTGCGCGCGATATGAAGGAGGAGACTCGGATAGAGCGAGGCCACGTCGAAGTGCAGCACATGCTTGAACACCCCTTCTTGAAAACTACGCGTGTAGCCACCCTCGAACGGCTGCACCTCCGGCGGCACGGGGCACGCCTGGCGCGCGTGGTAATATTCTTCGAGGAACAGTAAATCGATCTTCGACGTCGCACCGCGCAGCGTCGCCTCCTGTAACATCGTCGGAAACGTCCTCACTTGTTCGAAATAGGTCGGTAATAATTGATCCGCCAACCCCTCCGTTTCGCGCAGGTCATCCCCGAGGTAGGCACAAAATTTCGCCCGATCCGTCGCGAATACTTCCTGAATGTCGTTACCCGCAAGGTACGTCCGCTCGGCGCTGTCTTCGTCGGTGACGCCGAAATAAACCGCCACGTCCTTCAAACCATACGAGGTCAATTCGCGCGTCGTGATGTCGTAGAGCTGCACGAGTAAATACGTGTCGACGACCGCGCGTCCCGGTAGGTCGCAACGCGGAAAATCGATCCAGCGCTCCGCCACTTTCAGCCGCGAAGTGCGAAACGACGCTTTTTGTCCGTAGCGCCCCCACGCACACGGGACGCGATGGAGCCGACAGCGCTGGCGGAGGTAATCGAGGTCGAACTTGAAGATATTGTGGCCCTCGATCACGTCCGGATCGATCTCGCGGAGCGCGGCGGAGAATTCAACCAGCAGCTTTTTTTCAGCCGCGTCCGTCATCTCATCGAGCAGCAGCAACCGATTCTTACCTCGGCAACGCAACCCGACTGCCAGCACGCGGTCACCCGGTCGCGCCGCATCGGGAAAGCCACCGTCCGACGACGCTGTTTCGATATCGAGCTGACACCGGCGCAGCTCCGCGAAACTAAGATCGCGGTACAGGCGTTGGCGGTGTTGCAACAAAAACTGGCTTTCGAGCGGTCGGATCACGTCCCAGCCGATCGACGTCGGCTTCACCGCCTTGGTAAAGACCTCAAACGCTCCGAGACTCTCCGCATGCACAAGTCGGTCAAACGGCCCCGGTCCCTGCAGTTTCTCCGACGTCAGTCCCACGAGATTTACGTCCGGCGGAGTATCGTTGAGCCACCCGAAGGGGCGAAACGTCTCGCTCCGCTCCACACGCCCACCTTCGGCCGCGACCACCGTCGTAAACACGCGGCCGTTCTCGTCCACCCACACGCCGCAAAGCGAACCAATCATACCCAGCGTGCGCCCCTCAGAACGGTCTCAGGTAGACCATTATGACGGCAGTAATCGCGAGCGCCAGCGTGACGAGCATCAGGGGGTTCGCCTGGGCCCGACGCTTGTAAGCAATGCCCGCGACCGCCGAAAGCCCGAGCCAGCACACTATTTTCACGATGATCCAACCGGGGAATCCCAAGCGCAATTTCGTGATGAGCCCGAAACCACCGATCAGCACCAGCAAACTTGCGATCCCCGTAATCACCAACACGCGTTTGCGGGTTTCCGCTGGGGCAGCGAACGCATAAAACGTGTAGCCGAAGAGCACGAGCAGAGAGCTGACGTGGAGGATGTGGTAGAACGTTGGACTCATGGGTAAATAAACTGAAGGAAAAGAGTGACACCCCACCTGTGCCGTATGCCCAAAGGCTCAGGACCTTTTTAGGTTAAGGTGGGCGCCTCCTCCGCAGCGTCTGCTTTCCGATGGACGGCCTAGCATCTTCCGCGACGGTTTTGGCTCCCGTAATAATTCTAAGGCAAAGAGCAGTTATTGAAAGCACCTCGAACACTGCAGGGTGTCAGCGCGTACCGTAGGAAGCGCGTCCTCTTCGTCAAATGCGAATCACGATTCGTGCCTTTCATCCGAGTCACCCGCCTTTCACCTCTCACACTCATGAGCGATCACAGGCAGGTCGGCGTGCTCGAATACGAAAAGGCTGAAGGCTCTCCCTTCAAAAACTAGTCAGCCAATCCGAGCGAAAACCTGAACCACTTAACCGAGCAACTGCTCGTACGCAGCGGCCGCCAACAACGTCGTCGTCTCACCGGGGTTGCTCAACGTGAGCTTCAGCATCCACCCACCCTCGTAGGGCGCCGTGTTGAGCGTTTCGGGCGCTCCGTCGAGCGCGGCGTTGATCGCTATGACCGTGCCTGCAGCCGGGGCATAGAGATCGCTCGCGGCCTTCACTGACTCCACGACACCAAACACCTCACCGGTTTTCAGCACCGTGCCGACTTTCGGCAGTTGTACATAGGTAATATCGCCGAGCGAACTTTGCGCGTAGTCGCTGATTCCCACGGTAGCCGTGCCGTCGGCCTCGACCTTCAGCCATTCATGGGATTTCGCGTAACAGAGATTCGAGGGGACGTTGCTCATGGGTGGGCCTTTTTCAATTCGACGAAGGGTGGTTTGACCAGATGCAAATTCAGTTTTGTTCCGCGAATGTCCACGACGAGCGCTTCCCTCGCTGCGGC
>CAMCHO010000213.1 GCA_945874455.1 Opitutus sp. GAS368
GTCTGCCGCGACATCCTCGGCCTTCCTCCGTGCGCTCGGCGTGTCGTTGGTTTCAACAGTATTTCTCAGCATGAAACCCGCCCACGCCGCCGCCATCCACCCCCGCGCCATCAAACCAGACCACCCGCTCCAGTGGCTCGCCGAGCCACTCGTCCACGAGCCCACCTTCGTCCTCAAGTCTTGGTTCGGCGGCCGCACCATCATGCTGCATGGGTGTCACCAACTTTTCCTTACAACCCAAGGCGAGCCCTGGCAAGGGGTGCTCGTGTGCACGTTTCACGAATACCACGCCAGCCTCCGCGCGGATTTCCCTTCGCTCGCGCCGCATCCCGTCCTCGGCAAATGGCTCTACCTCCCCGAAACGGCCGACACCTTCGAAGCCGACGCCCGCCGTCTCGTCCAACTACTCCGCACCCGCGACCCCCGCCTCGGCATCCCGCCATCTCCGCGGAAGCCACGCTCTACAAAACGCGTCCGCTTCGGCGACCCGTTGTAGCCGGGGTCCACCACCTCGCGCGAGCTACATGAGCACATTCACGATCGCGTTGCCGATCCCCACGAGCGCCGCGCCCGAGATCAATCCCGCGCAAATCGGCTCACAGCCTTCCACCCAAATGTCGTGTGCGCGTGAACCCGGCTCCAGTTTCTTCCGCGCCTGCCACCAAAAAATCAGCGCGCCGATCCACATCGCGAAACACGATTCCGGCGGCAGCACCACGCCCAGTCCCACCGACACCGCTGAAATCGGGAATCGCCCCTTGGTCTTGATCCGCAAGACCTCAAACGCCACCGCCGCCACCGCCGCCACGATCATCGAAAGGATCGCCGAGGGCGGCAGATTGCTCACGCCTTTCGCGATCAGATCAGCCACGCCTTTCCACTGGAGCGCACCGGGCATCGCAAACTGATCCGACACGATCGTCTCCACCGAGCGCACCCCGGCCGAATTCGGCGGCAGAAAGAGCAGAAAAAACAGCGGGGTCGACGCGATCGCGCCCGCGAAAATTCCGATCACGTGCCCGATGGCCTGTTGCCGCGGCTTCGCTCCGAGCATGTAGCCGGGCTTGATATCCGAGAGGAGATTGGCCGCATTCGACGCAATCTCCGCCGTCATGCCGGCGGGGATCAAATTGCTCGCCGGATTCGTACGATCGATCGCCCCCATCGTAAATTGCGTGATCTTCGAGAGCGACCCCGTCGGCGTCCACGAGGTGAGCGCCATGGAGTTCGTGCAGATCACCGTCAGCACGAAAATCAGCGGCAGCGAGATGAACGCCAGTAGCCAGGGTACACCGAAAAATTCATGCGTCACCCACGCGCCAAGCACACTGAAGATCGGCACCCCCACCAACGACATCCACAACGGCAGTTCGATGTGCGCGAGCGGATCGTCCACCACCACCGCCGCGGGCGCGGGCGCGGGGCCGGAACGTCGGCGGAGCGACTTGAACGCGTTGGTAAATAATTCCGGTTTCGCCATCAGACTCACGAGCGAGCCGACCACCATCATCGTCACGCCCCACCACAACGACCACTGGTTCACAATTTCACCGCGGGAGATCTGCACCAGTTTACCCGCCGGATTCGTGTAGGCCTTGATATCGCCACGCTCGATCATGATCGGCGCCAGCACGGCGAAATTAATAAACGCACCGAGGATGCAGCTCGTCGCCACGCGGATCCCCATCAGCCCACCCACCCCCAGCATGGCCGCATCGAGCGTCAGGCGCAGCCCCAACTGCCGCACATCCGTGCCCAGAATCTTCGGCGTCCACAGCGCATATTTTGCCGCAAGATTGTAATAATACGTATCCAGGCGCTCGAGAAAATGCCAGGGCTCCTTCATCCCCGCCCACTGGTCCATGCGCAGAAGTTTGAACTGCACGAGCGTCATCCAACCGTCGCTTGCGAGAAATTGATACACTCCCGTAAACACGCCCGTCACTACGAGCAGTTTCGCTTTGAACATCCCGGTGTCACCCTTCCCCGTGTAGAGCGTGTCGAGCACCACGCCACAGGCCCGGCCTTCGGGAAACGGCAACTGATCCTCGTTGATAAATCGCCGCTTGAGCGGAAACGCCACCAACACGCCGAGGATCGAAATCACCGCGTTCCACACGATCAACTGCCACCACGGCACGATGCGCCCCGTCACCAACATGTACGCACCCATGCTCGAAACGAGGGGGGTGATCATATAGCCCGCCGCCGTCGCGATCGACTGCGTGCAGTTGTTCTCCAGAATCGTAAAATCTTTCGCGATGCCGATGCTCGCCAGCCCACGAAAAAGCGCGAACGCCAGAATCACCGACGTCAGGCCCACGCCGATACTGATGCCCGTTTTTCCGCCGATGTAGAGTGCCGTCGCCGACAAGATGCCGCCGAGCAAAAAGCCCGTGACCGCCGAGCGGATGGTGAGCTGCGGCAGATCGCCGCGATAAACATTTTCCAACCACCAGCGGTCTTTTTGCGTGCGGGTCCAGGTTTGGACTTGTTCGTCGGTCAGTTGAGGGAGCGCCATGGGGTGACAGAGGGGTTGTTTCCAAAAACGTGCGCAACGAGGCGCCGAAAGCGAGTCTCCGCATCGCCCCACCCGCAATCATCAGTTGGCTGAACTCTCGGGGAGCAGTTTCCTGCTTGTACACACCTGCCGCGCACTACCGCGCACTGCCGCGAAATCGCGCCTTGTGCTGGGCCCCGCAGTTTGGTTCATCAAGGAGCTTTCCTGCGGTCCTCTCCGCACAGGCCGCCACTTTCGTGATGCCCACCCCTCGCCCGTTTCCCTTTTCATTCCCCTCTCTGGCTGCCGCATTGCTTGCGGTGATCGTGGCCGCGTCGCCCGCGTTCGCCGCCGCGCCGCCGAAATCAGAGGTCGTCGATCTCAACGCCCCCGTCAGCTACTGGAAACAAATCCGTCCAGTTTTCCAAGCCAACTGCCAGGGCTGCCACCAACCCTCCAAAAATAAGGGCGGCTACGTGATGACCGATTTTACCCGCCTCCTCGCCGGCGGCGACAGCGGGGACAAAGCCGTCGTCCCTCATCTGCCCGCCAAGAGCTCGCTGGTCACCGCCATCACCTTGTTCGAGGGCGAGGCCGACATGCCGAAGGGCAAGCCCCCGCTCACCGAGCCTGAAGTCACCCTCATCGCCAAGTGGATCGCCGAGGGCGCCGTTGACGACACTCCGAAAAATGCCGTCCAACACATCGACGCCGACCACCCTCCCGTCTACCAGCGGTCTCCCGCCATCACGTCGCTCGATTTCTCCCCCGACGGAAAACTGCTCGCCGTCGCCGGTTTTCACGAGGTGTTGCTCCACCACGCCGACGGCTCCGGCCTCGTCGCTCGCCTCGTCGGCCTCTCGGAGCGCATCGAGTCCGTGCGTTTCTCCCCCGATGGCACCCGCCTCGCCGTCGCCGGCGGCCTCCCCGCCCGCATGGGCGAAGTCCAAATTTGGGACGTCGTAAAACGCACCCTCGTCGTCTCCGTGCCCGTCGGCTTCGACACCGTTTACGGCGTCAGTTGGTCGCCCGACGGCAAACGCATCGCCTTCGGCTGCCCCGACAACAACCTCCGCGCGATCGACGCCGCGACCGGTGAAGCCGTCCTCCAACAGGGCTCCCACAGCGATTGGGTGCTCGGCACCATCTTCAACCAAGACGGCTCGCATCTCATCTCCGTCGGCCGCGACATGAGCACGAAACTCACCGAGGTCGAGACGCAGCGTTTCGTCGATAATATCAGCTCCATCACCCCCGGCGCCCTGCGCGGCGGGCTCCACGCCATCGCTCGCCGCCCCGGCCGCGACGAGGTCCTCATCGGCGGCGCCGACGGCGTGCCCCAGCTCTACCAAATCTTCCGCCAGACCAAGCGCCGCATCGGCGACAACGCCAACCTCCTCCGCAAATTCCCCGCGATGGAGGGCCGCATCTTCGCCGTCGACTACAGCCGCGACGGCAAACTCGTCGCCGCCGCCAGCAGTTTTAACGGCCGCGGCGCCGTGCATCTCTACACGGGCGAATTCGACTCCAAGATTCCCGATGTCCTGCTCAAAGCCTACGCCGACAAAGTCGCCACCGCCTATTCCAAAGAGGAAAAGGCCGAGATCGAGCGTTTCACCACCGCCGAGGTAAAACTCCTCGCCTCCGCCAAATTCACCGGCGGCATCTACGCCCTCGCCTTCAGCCCCGACGGCCGCCACTTGGCCGCCGCCGGCGAAGATGGCCACGTGCGCCTCATCACCACCACCGACGGCACGGTCGCCAAAGACTTTATCCCTGTGCCGCTCGCGCGCACGAAACTCACCCAACGCGAATGAACCCCTGCCCCTTTCTCCGCCGTAGCCCGTCTCGTGAGAGGCGGGACGGACTGCGCTTCAGTTTCCGCCATTCCCTGCTCTCACGAGCAGGGCTACCTGAGATGAAAATTCACCCCCTCTTTCCTCTAACCGCTCTCCTCTGCGCCGCCGCCCTCACCGCGCCCTCCTTCGCCGCCCCCCCCCCCGCCATGGCCCCGGCCTTCGCCGCGAAGGAAGCCCTCCCGCTCGGCGCAAAAATCCTCTCCCTCGAAATCGCCCCCGCCGCCGTTAAACTCCACGGCTGCTTCGACGCCATCCAACTGCTCGTCACCGCTAAACTCGCCAACGGCGACACCATCGACGTCACCCGCCTCGCCACCTACGCCGTCGCCGCACCCTCCGCCGCGGTCACCGCCGCCGGCCAAGTCGCCCCGCTCGCCAACGGCAAAACCTCCGTCACCGCGACCCTCGCCGGCAAATCCGCCCAAGCCGCCCTCGAGGTCGTCGGTTACGACCCGCACGCCAAGGTTGATTTCATCCGCGACGTAAATCCCGTGCTCGCCCAACTCGGTTGCAGTGCCGGCGCCTGCCACGGTGCCAAGGACGGCAAAGCCGGTTTCAAGCTCTCCCTCCGCGGCTATGATCCCATCTTCGACGTCCGCTCCCTCGTCGACGACCACGCCGGCCGCCGCATGAATTTCGCCTCGCCCGACGACTCCCTCATGTTGCTCAAAGCCACCGGTGCCGTCCCCCACGAGGGTGGTCAGCGCACGAAGTTCGACGACAAATATTACCGCATCATGCGCGCCTGGATCGCCGACGGTGCCAAGCTCGACCTCTCCGTCCCGCGCGTGGTTCGCATCGAAGTCACCCCGCTCAATCCCGTCCTCCAAGTCATCGGCTCGAAACAACAAATGCGCATCATCGCGACCTACGCCGACGGCCGCCAACGCGACGTCACCGCCGAGGGTTTCATCGAATCCGGCAACCAAGACGTCGCCCTCACGGAACGCGGCGGCCTCGTCACCACTCTCCGCCGGGGCGAAGCGCCCGTCCTCGCCCGCTACGAGGGCGCCTACGCCGCCACCACCATCACCGTGATGGGCGACCGCTCCGGCTTCGCGTGGAGCGAGCCCGAGAAATGGAACCAGGTCGACGGCTTCACCGCCGCCAAATGGCAGCGCATGAAAATCCTCCCGTCCGGACTCTGCAGCGACGATGAGTTTCTCCGCCGCGTCTATCTCGATCTCACCGGCCTCCCGCCCACCGTCACCGAAGTCCGCGAATTCCTCGCCGACACCCGCGCCACCCGCACGAAGCGCGACGCCGTCATCGACCGACTCATCGGCTCGCCCGACTACGTCGATCACTGGTCCAACAAATGGGCCGACCTCCTCCAAGTGAACCGCAAGTTCCTCGGCGAAGAGGGCGCGAAAGGTTTTCGCGACTGGATCCGCCAGGAAGTAGCCGCCAACACACCCTACGATCAGTTTGCCAAAAAAATCCTCACCGCCACCGGCTCCAACCGCGAAAATCCCGCCGCAAGTTACTACAAAGTTCTCCGCACCCCCGCCGAGACGATGGAGAATACGACCCACCTCTTTCTGGCCACCCGCTTCAACTGCAACGCCTGCCACGACCACCCCTTCGAACGCTGGACGCAGGATCAGTATTTCCAACTCTCTGCCTTTTTTGCCCGCGTGGAGCTCAAAAAAGATCCCGCCGCCGGCAACAAGACCATCGCCGGCACCGCCGTGGAAGGGGCCAAGCCCCTCTACGAAATCGCCTACGACAAAGATGAGGGCGAAGTCACCCACGGCCGCACCGGCCAGATCACGCCGCCCGATTTCCCCTACGCCGCGAAAGTCGTCGCCGCGTCCCTCCGTTCCGCCCCCTCCCCTTCGTCCCCTCCGGCAATCGAAGATCCAAAATCAAAAACCGAAAATCCCCCGGCCGCCGCCCCCACCCGCCGCGAAGCCCTCGCCGACTGGATGACTTCCCCCGACAACCGCTACTTCGCCCTCAGCTACGTCAACCGCATGTGGGGCTACCTCCTCGGCGTCGGCCTCATCGATCCCCTCGACGATATCCGCGCCGGCAATCCCCCCTCCAACCCCGAGCTCCTCGCGTGGCTCACCCAAGAATTTGTCCAAAGCGGTTTCGATGTCCGGCACCTCCAGCGCACGATCGTACGATCGCGCACCTACCAACTCTCCCTCGCCACCCACAAGTGGAACGTCGACGACCGCACGAACTTTTCCCACGCCATGGCCCGCCGCCTGCCCGCCGAGGTCCTGTTCGACGCCGTGCTGCGCGTCACCGGCTCCATCCCCAATTTTCCAGGCGTGAAAGCCGGCACCCGCGCCGCCCAGCTCCCCGACTCCGCGATCGACGTCCCCAGCGGCTTCCTCGCCAGCCTCGGCCGCCCCGTCCGCGAATCCGCCTGCGAATGCGAACGCAGCGGCGACCTCGGCCTCGGCTCCATTATGGCCCTCCTCGCCGGCCCCGCCGTTTCCACCGCCATCAACGATCCGAAAAACGAGATCGCTCGCCTCGCCGCCACCGCCACCGACGATCGCACCCTGATCGACGAGATCTTCCTTCGCACGCTCAACCGCCACGCTGCCCCGAAAGAAACCGCCTCCACCCTCGCCTCGTGGAAAACCATCCGCACCCATGACACGCAACTCGCCGCCGCCCTCGCCGAACGCGAGGCGTGGTGGGCCCCACTCTACGCGCAGAAACAAGTCGAGCGCACCCGCACCGTCACCGCCGCGACCGCCGCCCTCGCCGCCCGCACCGTCGAAATCGCCCCGCAGGTCGCCGCCGCCGCGCAGAAGCGTGACGAAAAAATCGCCGCCGAAACCGCCGCCGAGACTGCCTACGAGGCAACGCTCGCCGCCCAACTCCCCATCTGGGAAACCGCCCTCGACGCCGCCCGCCTCGGCACCGCGTGGGTCCCGCTCGAAGTCACCAAAGCCACCGCCAACAATCTCAACAAGCTGACGAAACTCCCCGACGGTTCCTACCTCGCCTCCGGACCCGCCGCGAACTTCGTCAGCTACGATGTCGCCGCCGAAACCACCCTCGCCGGCATCACCGGCATCTTGCTCGAAGTCCTCCCCCACGAAAGCCTCCCCGCCTTCGGCCCTGGCCGCGCCGCCGGAAACTTCGTGCTCACCGAATTCTCGCTCAAGTGGTCCGAAAAAGCCGGCAAACGGAACGGCATCGAAGCCGCCTTCAAAGACGCCCGCGCTGATTTCTCCCAAGCCAAATTCGACGTGAAGACCGCCATCGACGGCAAGGTTGACGGCGCCCGCGACGGCTGGGGCATCTCCAAAAAATACGGCGAACCCCACTACGCCCGCTTCTCCCTCGGCGAACCCATCGGCAGCGGCGACGGCGCCACGCTCAATTTCCAATTCCAGCAACAATTCCGCGAAAGCTTCTCCATCGGCCGCTTCCGCCTCTGGGCCACCACCTCCACTGCTCCCCTTGAACTCGGCCTGCCCGCCGACGTCATCGCGGCCCTGAAAGTCCCCGCCACCGAACGCACCGCCGCGCACCTCGCCACGCTCGCCGCCTTCCATCGCTCGACTGACGCCGGTCTCCTCAAACACCAGCAAGCCCTCTACACCGCCCAACTCCCCATCCCGGAGGACCCCACACTCAAGGAACTCAAAGCCGCCCTCGCCACCGCCGAGCAACCCGTCGCCCTCGACCCCACACTCGCCCAACTCCGCACCGACGCCGCGCTCAGCACGACCCAGCTCGCCAACCAACGCCTCACCGGCGCCCAAGACCTCGCCTGGGCCATTATCAACAACCCCTCCTTCCTGTTTAACCGCTGAGGAAAACAAACCTGAGTTGAACCGCTAATCTCCGCTAATCAGAGCCCCCTGAACCTTCCAACTACCCCCGCACTTCGCCGATCAGGCGAAGCCC
>CAMCHO010000214.1 GCA_945874455.1 Opitutus sp. GAS368
GGCCCCCGAGCCAGCGCCGGTGCTGAACCGCTCACCCTCGGCTTCGATGTCAACGTCGGCGGCGCCTCCATCGGCGCGCCGGGCAGCTACTACGCGCAGGAGAATTTCGGCCATGGCGGGAAGCGTGCCTCCAGCGCCGTCCCGCACCTCGCTAAATATCACGGCACCGATCTCTTCCTCACCGAGGCGCTCACCCTCGAGGCGAAGGCGCACGTCAGCCAAGCGGCCAAGGCCAACCAGCCATTCTACCTTTATCTAGCACATTATGCGGTGCACTCACCGTTCCAGGCGGACCCGCGTTTCGCCGCTCACTACAAAAACTCCGGAAAACCCGCCAACGCGCAGGCCTTCGCCACGCTCGTCGAAGGTATGGACAAGTCGCTCGGCGATCTCCTCGACCATCTCGAGGCCCTGGGCGTCGCCGAAAATACCTTGATCTTTTTCCTGGGAGACAACGGCTCCGATGCGCCCCTCGGTCACGAGCACGCGGTCGCCTGCGCCGCCCCGCTGCGTGGCAAGAAAGGTTCGCACTACGAAGGCGGGATGCGCGTGCCCTTCATCGCCGCCTGGGCCAAGCCCGCCACTGCGAATGCGAACCAACAACGTCTCCCGATTCTCCCCGGTGCGATCCAGAGCCAACAGGCCGCGGTGATGGATTTGTTTCCCACGATTCTCGGCGTCACCGGCACCGCCGTTCCGCGCGGCCATCCGGTCGACGGCGCTCGCCTGGATACCCTGCTCGCCGGCGGTCGCGATCCCCAGCGCGCGGAGGCGTTTCTGATGCACTATCCGCACGCACCGCACCGCAGCGATTATTGGACGAGCTATCGTGACGGTGCGTGGAAAGTGGTTTACCACTATTTCCCGTCCGCGGCGTCCGAGAATTCCCACTACCAACTCTACCACCTCGGCCGCGATCCCTTCGAGCAAACCAATCTCGCGCCCTCCGCGCCTGCCGAACTCCGCCGCATGATGACCGGCCTGATCGCGTCACTCGAAAAACACGGTGCCGTGTACCCAGTCGCCCCCGACACGCGCGCACCGCTCCACCCCCAGCTCCCATAGCGGCAGCGGTCGAGTGTGCGTGGCATCACCTGTGAAAAAGAAGAGCCGAAGGGATAGTGGTTTTGGAGATTAGCCCGGCTCTCAGGTCAATCAAAGCAGTCCGAGCTTGGCGCGAATGAGGGCGACGGCCGCGATGACGGCGGTCTCGGTGCGGAGCACGCGCGGGCCCAAGTGCGCGAACGTGAAAGCATGCGCGCGAAACAGAGCGCGTTCCGCGGCCGACCAACCGCGCTCCGGGCCGAGGGCGAGGACGATCGGTTTGTCACGTAATACGTGACAAACACTCAGGGCGGCGGGGGACTCGTAGTTGTCGAGGACGAGGCGGTTCGATGGAGCGTTCGCGGTTGCCGGGGCAGCGAGCGCGGCGATCGCGGCGACGAGGGTGTGGCCGTGCGTGACGACCGGGAGGTGGGTATCGAACGCTTGTTCGGCGCCGATCACGAGCTGGCGGTGCCACTCGCCGGACGACCACAGCGTGCTGCGGGCGTAGTTGGGATCGCCTTTTTCGGTGGAGACGAAATGCAGTGCGGCGACGCCGAGCGACGTGGCGTCGCGCAAAATGTCGCGCGCGGTTTGGGGGCGGGGCAGGCCGAGCACGAGGGTAATCGGGGCGGACGCGGGCGGTGGCGTTACCTCCCATGCGAAGGCGAGGGTGAGGGCTTGCGCGTCGAGCGCGGTGACGGTGGCTTTGCCGCGGGGGCCATTGATCATGCCGCAATCAAACGTCTCGCCACGCTGGCGTCGCAGCACGCGGAGAATGTGCAGGGCGCGCGGGTCGGTGCGCGGGAGCGGAGTGGTGGTTTCGGCGGGAGCGAAGAGAATGAGATTCACGTGGCGGTGGGGAGGGGCAGCGTGGGGCCGAGGACGGCCGAGGCAATGCGGGGATGGCGCGTGGTGGTCCGGTGGGAGCGGCGTTTCGCTGATGAAGAAACGAACTCAGTTTTTAAATAGACGGTCATGTTTTTTCCAGTCTGTGGGCGACGCACCGGGTGTCGTCGGCACAGCTGACGCCAGGGCAGGGGGGAGGAGTGGGCCGATGAACTCCGGCGCACCGGAGCGCTCCGCGAGCGGGCCAGCGCATTAGCCGGTGAGGTGAAGGATTGCGTGGGGTGGTCGTGGAAGTTGCAGTGCGGGTGCATGTCTGACGACAAACAGCCTCCTGAATCGCCACCGCTGCTGCCGCCGCCTGAGCCGCCGAAGCCGCCGACCGCGTGGCAGCGATTCACGAAAATGCTCGGGCCGGTCGGCGTCGTGCTCGTGATTATCGTGACGAAGGGGAAGACGATTGCGTTGCTCGCACTGAAGTTTGGCGCGCCGATTTTGAAGACGGGCGGGACGATGATTTTGTCGATCGGGGCCTACGCGATGGTGTGGGGCTGGAAATACGCGGTCGGGTTTGTGCTCTTGATTTTCGTGCACGAGCTGGGGCACGTGATCGTGGCGCGGCAGGCGGGGCTGAAGGTCGGGGCGCCGATGTTCATCCCGTTTATGGGTGCCTTTATCGCACTGAAGGACGCGCCGAAGAACGCGTGGATCGAAGCGTGCGTGGGGATTGGGGGACCGTTGTTGGGGACCTTGGCGGCGGCGTTGTGTGAAGTCTGGTTTCGGATCACGGGCAACCCGCTCTATCGGGCGCTGGCCTACTCGGGATTTTTCCTGAATTTATTTAATATGATGCCCGTCGGATTTCTCGATGGCGGGCGGATCGCCACGGCGCTTTCGCCGTGGCTGTGGATTGCGGGGCTGGCGGTGCTGGTGGCGATGATCGTGGCGCAGCCGAACTTCCTGCTGATTCTCATTTTGATCATGTCGCTGCCGCGCGTGTGGTCGCTGTTTCGACCGAAGACCGATGAGGAGGCGCGGTATTTCGAAGTGACGCCGGAGCAGCGCGGGACGATGGCGGTGCTTTATTTTGGGCTGCTCGTGCTCCTCGTGCTGGGGATGCGGATGACGCACATCGAGCCGGGATCGCTGCGGGGGCTCGACTAGGGTTACGCTGCGCCTTCGGCCCGCCGCTAGTTCGCCTCTCGGCTTGCGGTTCGCGAGAGCATCGGAATCGTCCTTGCCTGTGTTTTACCTCTGTCACCTCTGTCCGGTCATGCGTGCTGCTGGTGCACGTTTCGTTTCAATCGCGCTGGTCAGCTTCGGCGCCGCGCTCGCGGCGACGCTCTCTGCGGCCACGGCCCGAGACCAGAGTCCGACGAATGAGCTCGAGGTAAAAAAATGGTCGGGGGCGATTAATGTGCCCGATCCCGTCTCCGTGGCCGTCGATCCCCAGGGGCGCGTCTATGTGACGGCCACGACCCGGCGCAAGGTGGGCGATCTGGATATTCGCGAGCACCGGATGTGGGTGCCGAACGATGTGGGGTTGAGCAGCGTCGCGGAGAAATCTGCTTTTTATCGCGACGTGCTCGCGCCCGGAAAAATGCGCCAAGCCCGCGGCGGGTTGGCCGATCACAACAAAGATGGGTCGATCGATTGGCAGGATCTCACGCATTTCAGCGAGCGCATCTACCAGCTCCGCGACACGGACGGCGATGGTGTGGCGGACAAGATGACGGTGTTTGCCGAAGGTTTTAATTCCGACGTCACCGGGATTGCCGCGGGCGTGATGTATCACGACGGCTGGGTCTATGCGACGATCGCGCCGGACCTGTGGCGCTTCAAGGACACGAACGACGACGGCGTGGCGGATATTCGTGAAGTGGTCGCGCATGGTTTCGGCGTTCACATTGCGTATGCGGGGCACGACATGCACGGCCTCAGCGTCGGGCCCGACGGCCGGATCTATTGGAGCATCGGCGACAAAGGAATGAACGTGACCTCGCGGGAGGGACGGAAATTTTCGTTTCCCAACGAAGGCGCGATCATGCGCGTCGAGCCGGATGGGAGCGGCTTTGAGGTGTTTGCACGCGGGGTGCGGAATCCGCAGGAGCCGGCTTTCGACGACTACGGCGATCTCTTCGCGGTCGACAACGACGCGGATATGTCGGGTGAGCGCGAGCGCTTCATCCGGATCGTCGAACTCAGCGACACCGGTTGGCGCTGCAATTATCAATACATGGGGATGGACAGCCCGTGGATGCGTGAAGGTTTGTGGAAACCGCGCTTCGACGGACAGGCGGCCTATGTGCTACCCGCGCTCGCGAGTTACTCGGATGGCCCGGCGGGTTTTCGTTTCGATCCCGGCACAGCGCTCAGTCCGGCCCAGCGCGGGACGTTTTTGTTGAATGAATTTCCCTCCGGCAAGCTGCGGGCATTTCGGGCCGAGCCCGAGGGCGCTTCCTTTAAGATGGTGGACGCCCGCGTGGTGAACTCCGGCGTCATGGGCATCGGGCTGGCGTGGCACCCGGACGGCTCGCTCTTTTTGGCGGATTGGATTGGCGGTTATCCACTCGACGGACTCGGGGCGGTCTGGCGGATCGATGCGCCGGGTGCGGTCAATCGTCCCGAGCGGGTCGAAACCCACCGTTTGCTGAAGGCGGGTTTTGAGAAAAATACTGACACTGAACTCGTGACGCGTCTTGGCCATGCCGACCAGCGCGTGCGGCAGGGGGCGCAGCTCGAACTCGCGAAACGCGGGCGCGCGGCGGTGTTGTTGGCTGTCGCGAATGACACGAAAGCGCCGCAGCTCGCGCGGATTCACGGTCTGTGGGGCTATGGCCAGCTCTTGCGGCGCGGTGCCGCGGAGGCGGTCGCCGTGCTAGCGCTCCTTGCGGATACGGACAGCGAACTGCGCGCGCAGACGGCAAAGATTTTGGGCGATGCACCGCAGGCCGCGAAAGCAGCGGCCGCGAAACTCATTCCGCTCTTGGCCGACACGGCCCCACGCGTGCGGCTGCAAACGGCCATTGCTGTTGGCAAAATTGGCGTGCCCGCCGCGCTCGGGGCACTGATCGTGCAGGCGGAAAAAGCAGGGGCCGATCCGGTCATGCGGCAGGCGCTCGTGGCCGGCCTCGTCGGTTGTGCGACGCCGGAGCAATTGGCCGCCAAGAAATCCCATCCGGCGGTGGCGGTGCGCGTGGCGAGTGTGGTGGCGCTGCGCCGGCAGGCCTCGCCGCTGGTGCGCGATTATTTGGCGGACACGGATTCCGCGGTCGTCGAGGACGCGGCGCGGGCGATTCACGACGATACGTCGATACCTGAGGCGCTGCCGGCCTTGGCGGCATTGCTCGATCAGCCGAGCCTGCGGAGTGAGGTGACCATGCGCCGCGCACTCAACGCCAACCTTCGCCTCGGAACGCCGGCGGCGGCTGGGAGGTTGTTGAGTTTTGCGCTCGACGGGGCGCGCACGTCCGAGATGCGGCGGGAGGCGCTCGTGAGCTTGCGGGTGTGGAATGCGCCTCCGCCCCTCGATCGTGTCGATGGCTGGGCGCGGAAATTCAAATCGGCCGGGATTCGTGAGGTGCTCGAGCCCCAGCTCGCCGCGCTCCTCGCGCTCACCGATCCGACACTCAAGACCCTCGCAATCGAGATCATGATCGCGCACTCGCTGCGAGCCGCTGCACCGCAAATTGCCGGCATCGTCGATGACGGCAAGGCCTCCGCCCCGCTGCGTGCTGAAGCCTTGCGGCTGCTGGCAGGCCAGCACCGGACGAATCCGGTGTTCGCAGCCACCCTCGATCAGGCGCTCGCGGACGAATCACCGGCGGCACTACACATGGTCGCGCTGGAATTGCTCCTGCCGGACCGCGCCGAAAAACTCGCCGCCCATGCGCTGGCGACGCTCGCGAGGCGCACCACGCCGGAGAAGCAGCACGCGCTGGCGCAACTCGCCGCTGCCGGCCACCCGGCGGCGGATGCGATCTTGGCGCAACAGGGTGCGTTGTTGGTCGCAGGGAATTGTCCGCCGGCGCTACAGCTCGATGTGCTCGAAGCGTTGCGCGTGCGCAGCGTCGCTAATTCGGCGCTCGCCAAAATGTTGCAGTCATTCACTGCAGCGTCGGTCGCATCCGCTCGGCAGGAACTGCTTGAGGGTGGCAGCGTGGCGGCGGGTCAGGACATCGTGGCAAATCATCTGAACGCCAACTGTCTCGCCTGTCACTCCGTGGCTCCAGGCGGCAGCGAGGTCGGTCCGAATTTGCGGACCGTGGGCGTGCAAAACGACCGGGCCGCCTTGCTTGAGTCGCTGCTTAATCCCTCGGCGAAGATCGCGGTCGGATACGGTTTGGTGAGCGTCACGTTGAAGGACACTTCGGCCGTGACGGGCACGCTGGCGCGCGAGACGCCGACAGCGGTAACGGTGCGGCTCTTCGACGGGACGATGCGCACGGTGCCGCGCACCGACATCGCGAGCCAGACGCCGCCCGTTACAATCATGCCGCCGATGGAGGGGATACTGCAGCCGCGGGAAATTCGCGACGTGGTGGCCTACTTGAGCAGCTTGAAAGGCGGCGGTGGGCGGGGTCGGGAAGCCGCCCCATAAGTGCTGAGTTCAGGGGGCGATGCAGGACGCAGAGCCTGTCTTTTTCTCTGCGAGCTTGACCGCGGTGTCACGGTCGGGCGAAGCTTTCGGTCACGTCGTGCGGGCGTAGTTTAATGGTAAAACTCCAGTTTTCCAAACTGGCCTCGGGGGTTCGATTCCCCCCGCCCGCTCCATATTTAGAACATGCCCTGTCTGGATTTTAGGCGTGTTGTGAGTGACGACGGAAATCGTTTGGTGACAATGCCAGTGACAATGCGCACGCCGATCACGCCGACGTTTCGGCTCCACGCCGAGTCGCCTGACCGCCTCTCATGCCAACGTCCTTTGAACTCCGGACTTTTCGCTAGCGGCGAGCGCCCGTGAGTGAGTGGACGAAACACCCCTCGCTGGCGCTCGCGGCTACGAAAACGATGCGCGGACCACTCGCTGGCGCTCGCGGCTACTTGACGACGTCTAGCACGCTGCCGGGCGTGAGTAATTCGGGGAGAATGACGGGCGCATCTTTTCCCGGGAGCCAGATGACATTGAAGGGGACGGCGCTGCGGTTGTAGGCGGCGAGTTCGGCGGTGATCCGCGGGTCTTTGTTCGTCCAGTCGGCACGCAGCGTGGCGATCTTTTTGTCGGCAAAGACTTTCAGGACGTCGGCGGAGCCAAAGACGAGTTTCTTGTTGGTCTGGCACGTCGCGCACCAACGGGCGGTGAAGTCGACGTAGACGATGCGTTTCTCGGCGCGGAGCTTGGTGACGGCTTCGGGACTCCACGGCTCCCACACGACTTTCGACTGCGCGGGCCAGCCGAGCCAAGCTCCCACGAGGAGCAGCACGAGCAGGCCACCATAACCGAAGCGTACGCGGCCGGCCGGCGCACCCGGGGCGGTCCAGCGGCCGTAGACCCAAATGCCGAGCGCGATGGTGACGAGGCCCAAGATGGCCATGAGACTATCGTCGCCGAGTTGGCCCGCGAGCACCCACACGAGCGCGCCGACGGTGCCGTAGAGCGGGAAAGCCATGAACTGTTTGAACGTCTCCATCCACGCGCCCGGGCGGGGGAGGATTTTCACGGCTTGGGGGAAGAGCGAGAGCAGCAGATACGGGGCGGAAAGACCGACGGCGATCGCGGTGAAGATCACGAAGGATTCGCCGGTGGGCACGGCGAGTGCGGCGCCGAGGGCGGGGGCGAGGAACGGCGCGCTGCACGGCGTGGCGACGGCGGTGGCGAGGACGCCGGTGAAAAAGGAACCGGCGAAACCTGATTTCATCTGCAGATCCGCACCGACGGCGGTAGCGCTGAGGCCAAACTCGAAGACGCCGCTCATGTTCATCGCGAAGACGAGCATCACGGCGGCGAGGATGAAGACGAAGCCGGGCTCTTGGAGTTGGAAGCCCCAGCCGAGCTCCTGTCCGCCGGCGCGCAGAATCGCGAGCACGGCGGCGAGCGACCAGAACGACAGCAGGACGCCGAGCGCGAAGACGAGGCCGTGGAGGATGACCTTTTTTTTGTCCTGGCCGGATTGATTGACGAAGCCGAGTATCTTAATTCCCAGTACGGGGAAGACGCAGGGCATCAGGTTGAGCACCAGGCCACCGAGGAAGGCGAGGACGAGCGTGCCGAGCAGTTGGGCGATTGGCGTGGAAGGGGGCGCTGCGGCGACGAAGGTCGTATCGACGCGGAGGCCGCGGAGGGTGGCGCCGGGGACCCAACT
>CAMCHO010000215.1 GCA_945874455.1 Opitutus sp. GAS368
CCGCCTCGGCCGCCCTGGGGCATCGCGTCAAACTTGGTTTGCTGGTCGCCGGTGAGGACCGCGCGGATTTCCTTGTTCGAGGCATTACGGAGTTCCATGCCCTTGGTCTGACGATCTTCCGCGGCAACGGCAGCCATGTCTTTGGCCGACTTTTCGAGGATCGCGGTGAGCTTGGTCTTCTGGTCGGCGGTGAGCTTGCCGACGGCCTCTTCGATGGACGTGATGCGCGCCTCGGGGGTCATTTGACCGCGGCCTTTGCCTTTTTCTTGGGCGGACGCAGTGGAAACGAACGCCAGCACGCCAAGCGTGAGGACGGAGATCAGGATTTTGACTTTTTTCATGGGTGAATCGGAAATAAAATTCCGGAATGGATTATTGTTTTTGAACTGAAAAACCTCCTGCGGAAGCAGCAAGGTCGAGGCGGAAGACGGCTCGACCTGTGAGGAGTTACACGACTTTTGCGTGGGCTTGCCGCCGGGTGTTCCGCCCGCCAGCGTCCCGGCCCATGATTGAGGTCTCCGGTCTCACTAAACGCTACGGCGGCTTCACTGCCGTCCGCGACCTGTCGCTCGCTGTCCAGCCCGGTGAGGTTCTCGGACTCGTCGGGCCCAACGGCGCGGGCAAAACCAGCACCCTCCGCTGCCTCGCCGGGATCATCCCCGCCACCGCCGGCAACGTGCGCATCGCCGGTCGTGATATCTCCACCGATCCCGTCGCCGCCAAACGCGCGCTCGCCTTCTTCCCCGACGAACCGCGCCTCTTCGACTACCTCACCATCCGCCAGCACTTGAACTTCGTCGCCCGCATCTACGGTGTCGCCGACCACGAGGCCATCGCCGGTCCGCTCCTCGAGGAACTCGAAATCGCCGACAAAGCCGATCAACTCCCCGGCGAACTCTCCCGCGGCATGAAACAGAAACTCGCCATCGCCTGCGGCCTGCTGCACCGCCCGAGCGTGATGTTCTTTGACGAACCGCTCACCGGACTCGATCCGCTCGGCATCCGCCGCATGAAGGACTCAATCTTGAAGCGCGCTCGCGAGGGCGCCGCCGTCATCCTCAGCTCCCATTTGCTCCACTTGCTCCAAGAAGTCTGCTCGCACGTACTCATTCTGAAAAAAGGCGAGAAAATCGCCCACGGGACCCTCGCTGAAATCTCCGCCCAATTTGCCAATGGCGAATCCGGCGTGAGCCTGGAGGAAATCTTCATCCGCGCCACCGGCGGCTCGGAACACTGAGCTGTCGGCGCACTCCGTCCTCCGCCTTCCGATGCTCAGAGCCCTGCTTTACCTGCGACTTACGTCGCTCAAGAACCAGATCATCTCTCGCGCCAAGCGCCTGCGTCAGCTCAAATACCTGCTCGGCGCCCTCGTCGGCAGCGCGTACGTCTACTTTCTATTTTTTCGCAATTTCGGAGGTGCTTCCGGATCCCGAGGTGCCGCCCGCACCGCCGCTACCCAGACCCTTGCCGCACTGCCCTCGTCCGAGGCCCTCGCCCAAACCCTCCCACTCATCGCAGCCGTCAGCGCCCTGCTGCTCCTGGGTATCGTGATGCTCGCTTGGGTGATCCCCTCGACGACCCCCGGATTGCGTTTCACCGAGGCAGAAACCGCCTTCCTTTTCCCCGCACCCATCTCCCGCCGCACCCTCATCCATTGCAAACTTCTCAGCTCCCAATTTTCCATCCTGTTTACGTCACTTTTTTTCACCCTCATTTCCAATCGCTGGACCTTTCTCGGCGGCAATGCCCTGACGCACGCCTTCGGCTGGTGGTTCGTGCTCTCCACGCTCAATCTTCACTTCACCGGCGCAGCGCTCACCCTGTCGCGCCTCGTCGAGAGCGGCGTGAGCCCTCTGCGCCGCCGACTCACGGTGCTCGGCGGATTGGCCGTCGTCGTGGGCCTCACCGTGGCTTGGGTGTGGCGTGATCTCCGCGCACCTGACGCCGAAGATTTCGCGGGGGTCACACCGTTTACCGCCTACCTCCTCGGCCTGCTCGACCACGGCGTGCTCGGCGCGCTGCTTGTGCCTTTCAAGTTCGTCGTCGGCCCGTTCCTCGCTCCGGACACCCGGACCTTTCTGTTCTCTCTGGCGCCCGCCCTGCTCGTAATGGTCGCCCACTACAGTTGGGTCCTGCGAATGGAAACCTCGTTTGAAGAGGCATCGCTCGCCGCCGCCGAAAAACGCTCCGCCACGCTCGCCTCCGTGCGCGAGGGCAAAAGCGTGTTCGCCTCCGCCCACACCCACGCCCGCCCGGGTCCGTTTTACCTCGGCTCCAGCGGCCGCCCCGAGCTCGCGTTCCTCTGGAAAAACCTCCTGTCGACCGCGACCTACTTCAATCTCCGCGTGCTCGCCACCGCCGCCGCGATCATTCTCGTGGGCAGCAAGTGGTTTCTGAGCGGGACCACGCCCGACATCCGCGCCGCACGGGTCGTGGTGGGCATGATTTCCCTCACAGCTGGCGCCTACGTCCTCCTGTTGGGCCCCCACCTCGCCCGCCAAGACCTGCGCGGCGACATGCCGCACGCCGACATCCTCAAGACCTATCCGCTGCGCGGCTGGGAACTCCTGCTCGGCCAAATCCTCACACCCGTCGCCATCCTCACCGGCCTGACTTGGCTCTGCCTCCTCGGCGCCGCCTTGACGCTCCAACCGACCGGGCGCATGGCGCTCCTCCTCACTCCTTCCGGACAGTGGGCCATCGCGCTGGGTATCGCCGCCCTCACGCCGTTCGTCTGTGCCCTGCAACTCCTGATTCTCAACGGCGCCACGATCATTTTCCCCGCGTGGTTTCACTCCCTCCGCGCCGCCGGCCCCGGCGGGGGCATCGAACTCATGGGGCAACGGCTCATCTTTGTTTTCGGCCAATTCATCGTGATTCTCACCGCTCTGCTGCCCGCCTCCCTGACCGCGCTCGCCCTGATCTTCGCCACGCAATGGCTCATCGGGGCCACCGCCGCCATCGCCCTCGCCACCCTCGTTGTGCTCGTCGTGCTCGCGGGCGAAGTCTGGTGCGCCCTCTGGTGGCTCGGCGAACGCTTCGACCGCCTCGACGTCTCCTCCGAACTCCGCCCGTGACCCACGCCGAACTCACCGCGATCGCCGCCGCTGTCGTCGGGGCCGCCCAACGGCAACTCCCGCCCGCAATCCGTCCGCTCGCCCGCGCTGTGCCCGTCCACTACGAACGCACGCCCGCCGCCGACGTCCTCGCCGAGGGATTCCCCGCCGACATCCTCGGCCTCTTCACTGGCAGCGCCCACGGCCAGGAACTCGCTCACGACAACCCCGCGCCCGCCCACATTCTGCTCTACGTCGACAACCTCTGGGACTACGCCGCGGACGATCTCGCTATTTTCCGCGACGAAATCCGCCTCACCTACCTCCACGAACTCGGCCACTACTTCGGCTGGGGCGAAGACGAGCTCACCGCCCGGGGCCTCGAGTAAGCCCGCACCCGTTTTTCTGCCCGCGTCGCCGCTGTGAGGCCGGCTTTCGACCCTCCTTCCCTATGGAACCCGCCCTCCCATGCGACCCGTCCTGATTGTGAATAACCGGTCAAGAACCTCCCCCACTCCGCGCTTTCCAAGTCCCTCGCGCCGTGCATAGATCACGGCACAGTTTTCCCATTTCGCCTCGTCATGAAAAAATTCCTGCTGCTCTTTCTCGCCGCCCTGTGCGGTGCCTCCGTCGTGCGCGCCGAGGTGTCGCGTGCCGACCTCGTCGATCGCATTGAAACTTGCGAAGCCATCCTTGAGGAATTCCAGAGCCGTCGCGACACCGCCATTCCCGCCGCCGTCCTTCGTCAGGCCAAGGCCATCGTCATCGTCAATCAGTTCAAAGCCGGCCTTCTCCTCGGCGTCAAAGACGGCTACGGCGTGATTATGGTCAAGAACGACCAAGGCCGTTGGAGTCTTCCCGTCCTCATCAACGCCGGCGAAGCCAGCCTCGGCCTCCAGCTCGGTGCCAGCGCCATCGAAAGCGTGTACGTCATCACCGACGTCAACACGCCCCGCCTCCTCTTCAAACAACGCTTCAATATCGGCGTCGACGCCAAGGCCATCATCGGCCCCAAGGCCGCCGAGACCGAGCGCTACAGCGCCGAGATCCTGCGAACCCCGATGCTACTCTACACGAAGTCTGCTGGAGTTTTTGCCGGCGCCACCGTCAAAGCCGGCCACCTCTCGCGCAACGACAAGGGCAATTTCCTCCTCTACAATACGAAATACACAATGCCCGAACTGCTCTACAGCGACTGGGTTCAGCCTCCCGCCGAAGTGCAGCCGCTGATGGCCCTCGTGCAACGCCTCGCGCCCTGAGCGCGCCGCGGCCCAGTCGCCGCCTGCGAGTCGAAGTTGAAGTCGGAAAGATGACGCCGGGCCCGCGCCCGCCGCGAACGTCCTGATTGTGCTTCCAACTTAAACGTCCCCGCTTCAACTAGCGCCCATGTGCGCGCTCATCTCCGGCTTCCACCACGTCTGCGTCAAAACCCGTGACTGGGACCGCACGATGTCTTTTTACAAGGATACGCTCGGCTTCGTAGAAAAAATCACTTGGCGCGCCGCGCCCCAACGCGCCGTCATGCTCAACGCCGGTGACGGCAACTACCTCGAAGTGTTCGAAGACCTCGCCTACACGCCCTCACCCGGCGGCGCGGTGCTCCACTTCGCCCTCCGCACCGCGCACCTCGACGAGGTCGCCGCCCGCGTCCGCGCCACCGGCGCGATCATCACGATAGAGCCCAAGGACGTCACCCTCGCCACCACAAACGCCCACCCGCCCGTCCCCATCCGCATTTTTTTCTGCGAAGGCCCCAGCGGTGAAATCATTGAGTTTTTCCAAAACGAACTCACGTAACGTGCAGCCTGTGGACCGCACCGCGCTCGCCGCACCCTCCGCATGACGCCAGAGCCCAAACCCCGCGCCAGCACCGCCGCCTACCTTGGCATTGCCGCCCTCGTCCTGCTCGGCACCGCGCTCTTCGCGACGGCCGCGATCGCGCAGATTCGCCGACCGGAAACCGCGCCGCCCGCCCACGTCCTCGGCGTCCCCGCGTGGCAACTCGCCACCGCCGGCTTCATCAGCACCCTCGCCGGCGGCCTTTGGCTCCGCCGTCTGGTCTGAGGGCCTACGTATTTCCGGATTTTATCGCCGCCAAAACAACCTCTTTTTCAGAGGGAGTGTCACGTAATACGTGATACTTTTTCCAAGAGTTCTTTCGGTCACAATGACCGCTTGCGCCCACTCCTTCCCGCTCAGCCCCCACTCGCGCGTCGCTCGCGCAACCACGCGACGAGTTCCGCCAGCGCCGCGTCTGCCACGATGGTTTGCGCCACCACGCGCGACGCCCCGGGACACTCCACCCGGCCGTGCCGCACTGAAAATTTCCCACGCGCGCCGCGCCCAGCCACCGCCCACCAAGCCATCGGCACAGCCACCCCGTCAGCCGGCGAGGGCTCTGCGTAACCCGTCGTCGCCACACCCACGTCGGCCCCAAACAACGCGCACACGCCGAGCGCCATCTCCTCCGCCACCTGCGCCGACACGCAGTTCACCTTGTTCGCCGCCGCGCGATCCACGCCAAGCAATTTCACTTTTTGCTCCAAGCTATACGCCGTCACCCCGCCCAAAAAAAACCCGGACGCCCCCGACACCGCCGCCACCCGCGCCTGCACGTGACCGGCCGTCACACTTTCCGCCACCGCCAGCGTCAGCCGTGGCTCACGCAGCAGGAGTTCTGGCAACTCCCTCGCCACCGCCACGCTTCCGCCCATCCGCCCTCCGCTCATTTTTTCCCCGCCTCCTTTTTCGACCGCGGTAGCACGGGGAGTGGATTCCCGGGCACGAGCAGCGGACCAGCTAGGAAGACCGCCTTCGACGTCGGATCGACCGTCACCTGCACAGCATGGATGTCGCCCGCCCCAAAGACCCCGAGCCGCGTCACGTTGTCGTGTTTCTCGCCACTCGGAAACCGCACCTTAGGCTCCAGCCGGTAACGGTGGTCGTCCGCATGCACCAGCAGCACCGGCTTCTCAAAGTGTTTCGCCTCCTGCTCCACCGCGCCGAGAAACTCCGAAAAACCCGACTCCCGGCCGTCCTTCTCCGCCGCATCAAACGGCTCCGCTTGAAAAAACAGCGCCACACCCGGCGCCCGCGTTGCGCGCGCCTCCGCAAACGTCCCGCGCACCCACGCCACATTCGCCGCGTCGCGCTCGCGAAATTCCGCCAAGGCACTCTCCCGCGCCAGCCCGCTTCGTTCGCGATCGTCGGTCTTGATACGGTTGTTGTTGCTACCGACCGCATGCACCGTCGCAAACACCACGCCGCCCCGCGCCCAGCGCACATTCTCCACAAATTTCTCAAACCCCTTTTCCCGCCGTTGCGTGACCAACGGGATCGGCGCGCGGCCCATGCTGCGCTCTGTCGAAAAATACTCCGTGCGCACCTTGGCGAGCCAGACCAGCGGATCCTGGCTGCCGTTGTTCTTCCGATGCACATCCGTCCACTCGTTGTCGCCCGGCGTATAGATCAGCGCACCGTCCAACGAATCGAACCACCGATGCACCTGTTTCATAAACGCGTCCGTGGGCGGCTCGCTCCCGCTCTTCGTATCGCCGCAGTGCACGGTAAACGAGGGGCCGTGCCGGTTGATCTCTTTCAGCAAGCGCTCGTAGGCCGGAAAATTTTCTTTCCCATAAGGCATGCAGCCAAACGCCACGAACGAGAATCGCTCTCCCGGCTTCGCGGCCACCCCGTCCGCACCGCTCGCCGAGAGCAGGCCACTCAGTCCCATCGCAACTCCCATCAAGATACGTCGGATCATATCCGCGACCCTAGTTGCCACCCGACGAAACGAAAGCTCGTTTCCGCCCAGAACCGAAGCAGTACCGGAGAATTTTGAAGCAAAATTTTGAAACGGAGACCGGATCACGGGACGGCGCAAAGGGTCTTTCCGCAAAGACCAGCCCAACCAGCCCAGTGATCGATTGCTCACTAAAAATATCTGATGATCAGATATTAACCTGGCGTCCCCACGGGGATTCGAACCCCGGTTCTCTCCGTGAAAGGGAGGCGTCCTAACCGGGCTAGACGATGGGGACTAACCGCGGAATGCGGGAAGTTACGGTGCGAAACCCGCCGCGCAAGGCAATTTTCCACTCAAACGAGCCCGCTCACTCAAGGTGACACAGTTTGTTCGCGACCTTTGCCCCTCTCTCGCTAACACATTTTCGTGATGACATTCGCCGCCATTGCCGCCGCCCTGCCCAAGTCTGCCGTTACGACCATCGAGGGTCTGCCTTTTCCCCACCTCGCTTCCGGTAAAGTCCGGGAAATTTACGATCTCGGCGACGCCCTCCTTCTCACGGCGACTGACCGCCTCTCCGCCTTCGACGTCATTTTACCCGACGGCATCCCCGGCAAGGGCGCGATTCTCACGCAGATCAGCAACTGGTGGTTCGCTCAATCGAGCGGCCTGATCCAGAACCACCTCTTGCCCGATCAAGTCGGCGAGTTCGCCCGCCGCGGCATCACGAATCCCGACCTCCAACTTCGCAGCATGATTGTGCGAAAACTAAAACCGCTCGCCATCGAATGCGTCACCCGCGGCTACCTCATCGGCAGCGGTTGGAGTTCCTACCAGAAAACCGGCGCGGTGTGCGGTATCCAGCTCCCCGCAGGTCTGCGCCAGGCGGATCGTCTCGCCGCACCGATTTTCACCCCCACGACCAAGGCCCCGAAAGGTCAGCACGACGAACCGATCAACGACGCCCAAGCGGCCGCCATCATCGGTGCCGCGCTCTACGAAAAAGTGAAGACCACCAGCCTCGCGCTGTATCAGTTCGGCCACGACCGGGCTAAACAGGCCGGCATGATCCTCGCCGACACCAAGTTCGAGTTTGGCACCGATGCCTCAGGCGCGCTGTTTCTCATCGACGAGGTGCTGACGCCAGACTCCTCGCGTTACTGGCCCGCCGCCGAGTATCGGCCCGATTGCTCACCCCCGAGCTACGACAAACAATTCGTGCGCGACCACCTCGTCGCGCTGCAGTGGGATCAGCAACCACCGGCACCCCGCCTCCCCGCCGAGGTAATCGCCCGCACTCAGGAAAAATATCTCGCGGCGCTGCGCACTCTGCTCGCCTC
>CAMCHO010000216.1 GCA_945874455.1 Opitutus sp. GAS368
ACCTGGCAATGGCTCGCTGAGATTCCCACTCGCCAAGGCGACAAGGTCAGCAGCTATCACGAACTGCACGCGGTTGAAGCCGCCAACGGCACGATCGTCGCGCAGATTCGGAATCACAACGACGCGGATAAGGGTGCGACGCTGCAGACCGAATCGACCGATGGCGGCCGGACCTGGAGCGCGCCCCATCCGATCTGCTATGGCTTTCCCTCGCACCTGCTCAGGCTGCGCGATGGCCGCCTTTTGATGAGCTACGGTTTTCGTCGGCCGCCGTATGGAAATCGGGCGCGAATCAGCTCCGACCACGGCAAGACGTGGAGTGACGAAATGGTGATTTCCGCCGATGGGAAAGATGGCGATCTCGGTTATCCGAGCACCATCGAACTCGCCGATGGGACGCTGCTGACGGTGTGGTATGAAAGCATGGCCAAGCCGAAGCTCGCCGTGCTCCGACAGGCGAAATGGCGGCTGGAATAGTTTTCTACTTTCGGAATGGTGCCTGCGAAAAGGCTGCGGCCCGAACGTACGCAGTCGAAGCAGTGCCCTGATGCTATTGAGGCGGATAACGAAAAATTGCTTGCTGGAAATTGTGAACCTTCCGTATGGTCTTCGACTCGCGTGGTTCCTCAGCAGGTTTGGTACTCGGTTGGTTTCCCACTTTGACCGTTTCTCGCTCGTTTTCTCGGTGATAGGGAGAAGAGGGATGTAGAAAAAGTTCTTTGGAGATCACCCTGAGTCCTGTAGCCTAGTGAAGAATAAACGATGGACGCTTAGCTCAGTTGGTTAGAGCACCTGCTTCACACGCAGGGGGTCGGCGGTTCGAGTCCGCCAGCGTCCACCATCGCTCGTAACGGGCAGTGAAATGATGCCTGATTGCCCAGTGAGGATTTTAGAGCGTAATTGAGCACGATGGTTGAACAGACTACGCTCTTTCGCGCTCGTGTACCGACCCGCCGCCTTCGCAGGGCAGAAATCGTTCTTTCGCGGCTCGGCTTAAAGCCGAGCGATGCCTTCAACATGTTCTTGGCGAAAATCGAAGACGAAGATGACTTTCCTTTCGATGTGCGGCGCGATGAGGCGGCTGAACTCATGCAGAATCCCGAATTTATGGCGCACCTTGAAAAAATCCGGGCCGACAAGGTTCGTTACGTCGATTTGAAAGCTATCCGAGCGTGAAGGTTTCCCTCCAAGTCGCCGAAACGCTCAAGGCACTTCATCCGGGAGTCAGAAAGGATCTTCGTCGCGCACTTGATGATCTCGATGCGGGCAAGAGACGCGACGTGCGTGCTCTCAGGCACCCTCTGGTTGGATACTATCGACTCCGCGTTGGAAAATCCCGCGTTATTTTTCGCGTTGATGCTGCCACTGGTGAGATCAGGGCCGAGTTTCTTGATCGGCGAGAAACGGTCTACAAGTCCGTCGGGAAGCCGGAGTGATTGAACGCCGCCGCCACGTTCAAGGTCCGTGATGAGTTGCGGAACAGGACAACTCAACAGCCACCGTGGTTTTCGATGCTGCTCAAAGATGCTGATCCGCCAGCGTCCACCATGTATATGCCATGCTCGACGTGTGGGGCGTTGGTGGGTTAGCTTCTCGGGATTGAACTTGCTGATCTCACCCATCGTGCCGTCGCCGTGCGCACGCGTTTTGCCGCCGTGGAAATTCCCGAGGGTGAGGTACCTTGGTCGCGGGTCGAGGTGGCGCGGGGGCGTGGTGGGTGCTGGCGGTGCCGTGAGGAAACGCGTGAAGGCCTAAGACGTGACCAACGGTGCCATGGAATGTCGGGCCCACTGCGGGGCGTGTTGCATCGCGCCGTCGATCTCGTCGTCCATACCAGGGATGCCGCTGGGGAAGCCGGCGGGCGTGAGCTGCGTGCAGTTGTTGCCGGATTTTAAGTGTGCGATTTTCGGAAAACCGGAGCGACCGGCGGTGTGCAGGAGTCTGCGGCCGAGCGAATCGATGTGCGGCGCGAGTGCGGTGGATGCGCTGGCGTTTCTCACGCGGCTTGAAACTGCGACGAAACCCTAGTCTGTTCCGCGCATGGCCAAAGCCGAAGAAGCTCCGAAGATCATTTTTTCCATGCTCAGCGTCTCGAAGAAAATCGAGCGCAAGGAAATCCTCCGCGACATCTCGCTGTCGTTCTACCTCGGCGCGAAGATCGGCGTCCTCGGTCTCAACGGCTCCGGCAAATCGTCGCTCATGCGCATCCTGGCCGGGATCGACACCGAGATCGACGGTCGCGTGCATTTCGAGCCGGGTTACACGGTGGGGTTTCTCCCGCAGGAGCCGGCGCTGACGGCCGGGGCGACGGTGCGTGCGTGCGTCGAGGAGGGCGTGAAGCACCTTACGGATCTCACGGCGGCCTACGACGCGAGTTGGGACGAACTGTCTGAGGCAGTGGACGACAAAGCGAAGGACGCGGTCGCGGACAAGCAGGCGGCGTTGCAGGAAAAAATTGACGCGCTCGGCGCGTGGGATGTCGCGCCGCAGGTGGATATGGCGATGGATGCGCTGCGTTGTCCGCCGGGCGAGGCGATCGTCGATCACCTCTCCGGTGGTGAGCGTCGTCGCGTCGCGCTCGCGCGGCTGCTGCTGCAAAAACCCTCCATTCTCCTGCTCGATGAACCGACGAACCATCTCGACGCCGATAGCGTGAACTGGCTCGAGCAGCATCTCAGCCGTTACGCGGGCACGGTGATCGCGGTGACGCATGATCGTTACTTTTTGGACAATGTCGCGGGCTGGATACTGGAACTCGATCATGGGTCCGGGATGCCGTTTAAAGGAAACTACTCCTCGTGGCTGGAGCAGAAGCAGGCGATCGCCGTCGTGGCCGAGCGCACGGAGAGCAAGCGTCAGAAAGCTATGGCGCGCGAACTGGACTGGATCCGGCAAGGCGCGAAGGCCCGGCAATCGAAGGGCCAGGCGCGCATCACCGCTTACGAGACGATGCTCAAGGCCGACGTCGCGGAGCAGGAGAAAATTTTTGAGATCATCATTCCTGCCGGACCGCGGCTCGGCACCGTGGTGGTCGAGGCGCAGAATGTGGCGAAGGCTTTTGGCGAAAAACTGCTCTTCGATAAACTCAACTTCGCGCTGCCGCCAGGTGGTATCGTGGGGATCATCGGACCCAACGGCGCGGGCAAGACGACGTTGTTCAAGCTCATCACCGCGCTCGAGCAAGCCGATGCGGGCACGTTTAAGGTGGGTGAGACGGTGAAGTTTGCCTATGTGGAGCAGTCGCGGGATTCCTTGGAGGGGCAGAAAACGATTTGGGAAGTCATTAGCGATGGGCAGGAGCTGTTGACGCTCGGGCCGCGTTCGGTGAACAGCCGTGCGTATTGTGCGCAGTTCGGATTTACGGGAGCGGATCAGCAGAAAAAAGTCGGGGTGCTCTCCGGCGGTGAGCGCAATCGCGTGCTGCTGGCGCGCGTGCTGAAGAGTGGGGCGAACCTGCTGCTCCTCGACGAGCCGACCAACGACCTGGATGTGAATTCGATCCGGGCGTTGGAGGAGGCGTTGGAAACCTTTGCCGGCTGCGCGGTGATTATTTCCCACGACCGCTGGTTTCTCGATCGGGTGGCGACGCACATCATGGCGTTTGAGGGAGACAGTTACGTCCACTGGTATGCGGGCAACTACACGAGTTACCTCGAAGATTTTAAGAAGCGGAAGGGCAAGGAAGCGGACCAGCCGCACCGAATCAAATATCGGAAGTTGTCGCGGTGAGGGTCGGTCCGGCCGCGTCCGAGCGAGTCGTGGACTTCGTCTCCGTGGTCCGCCGAGAGCTTGCGCGCGGTGGGTTGACGGGCGCTGAAGCCCGCGGTGGGTTGACGGACTGCGCGGAGGGGCGGTTTGCCAGCCGCCCCCGCACGGCGTCAGGGAATCCGCCGCTCGGTCAGACCCAGGGCACCTGCGACCAACGCCAGTCGGGAGCTGCCCACGCTTAATACCAACGTCCTGTGAACGCTGGACTTTTCGGTAGCTGCGAGCGCCAGCGAGTGGACGGATTACCACTCGCTGGCGCTCGCGGCTACCCGGCATATCAAAGTCTGAATCATTGGGGCGATTGATAAAAGTTGAGAGGAAGCAACGACCCCTTGCGCGGGAGAATAAATGCGCCACGTTGGGTAATCACGAAGATGAAATCCACCTCTCTCCTCGGTATGTTCGCCCTCGCGGCGGCGGTTGCATTGGCCGCTCCCCTTTCTATGAACGCAAAAAATGAATCTCTGGTCCTAGGCGGCGGCTGCTTTTGGTGCACCGAAGCCGCGTATGAATTGCTCCCCGGCGTGAAGTCGGTCGTGAGCGGCTACTCCGGCGGCAAGGAGTTGAATCCTACCTACGAGCAAATTTCCGCGAAGGTGACGGGACACGCGGAGGTGATCAAAATCGAGTTTGATCCTGCGGTGGTGACACTGGAGAAGGTGCTCGATTTCTTCTGGCAGGTGCACAACCCGACGCAGGTGGGTGGGCAGGGCAACGACAAGGGCCCGCACTATCGCTCGATCATTTTGTTTGCGGATGCGGCGCAAAAGGCGGCGGCGGAAAAAGCGAAGGCGGCCGCGGCGAAAGTGTTCCGCGATCCGATCACGACGGAGATCGTGGCGCTGGAAAAATTCTGGCCGGCTGAGGAATACCATCAGGATTATTTCCGACGGAATCCGAACGCGGGTTATTGTTCCTATGTGATCGCGCCGAAGGTGAAGAAACTAGAGAAGGCGATCGCGGAGGAGCAGGCGGGGAAGAAGTGAGGCCGGGTCCGCCCGCTCGCTGGATTCCTTCGTGTAATCGCGGGTGAACGTGTTTTCGTTGCGACCATGCCCCGCGTCTCCGTGGTTTTGCCGGTGTTCAATGCTGCCGCCACGATCACGCGGGCGGTGGAGAGTGTGCGGGCGCAGACGTGGGGTGATTGGGAATTGGTGGTGGTGGACGACGGCTCGACGGACGGGACGCGGGAGATTTTGCGGGAGCTGGCGCAGGTGGAGACGCGGATGCGGGTGTGCGCGCGGGAGCATGCGGGGGTGGCGCTGACGGCGAATGCGGCGATGGCCGAGGCGCGGGGAGCGTTTATCGCGCGGATGGACGCGGATGATTTTTCGCATCCCGAGCGGTTGGCTGAGCAGGTCGCGTTGCTCGAGCAGGCGGAAAATCGCGACGTGGGCGCGGTGGGTTGTCTCGTGGAATTTGGCGGCGATCGGGCGGCGAACGCGGGCTATGCGCTGCACGTCGATTGGGTGAATGCGCTCCTGACGCCGGAGGCGATTGCGTTGGGCCGTTTTGTCGAGCAACCGGTCGTGAATCCCAGCGTGATGTTTCGACGCGAGTTGGTGGCGCAGCTTGGCGGATATCGCGACGGCGATTTTCCGGAGGACTACGAGCTGTGGTTGCGGTGGCTTGATGCGGGCGTGCGGATCGCGAAAGTGCCGCGGGTGTTGCTGACGTGGAATGACGCGCCGACGCGGCTGACGCGCACGGATGCCCGCTACGCACCGGACGCGTTTTTCCGGGTGAAGGCGGAGTGGATTGCGCGGGAGCTGGCGCGCGTCGCGGTGGGGCGGAAGATTGTGGTGTGGGGCGCGGGTCGGCACACGCGGAAGCGTGCGGCGTGGTTGGCGGAGTGGGGTGTGCTGATCGCGGGGTATGTGGATGTGGATGTGAAGAAGACTGGACGGAGAATCGGAGGAACAGGTTTGCCGGTGATCGGAGTGGAAGCGTTGCCGGCCCCCGGAGAGATTTTTGTGCTGAGTTATGTCACGACGCGGGGAGCGCGGGACTACAATCGAGCGCGGTTAGTGGAACGTGGATACGCCGAGGGGCGGGATTTCTTGCTGTGCGGGTAGCGGGAAAAGGAACAAGGACCAAGGACCAATGAACAAGGACCAAGGAGAGGAGAACGCAGTGGGCACGGGTTCGCCGATGAGACGGGGGGAGACAGAGCAGCATCGGCAGTTGAAGGAGTTGGCGGTGAGTTGGGCGTGGGAGAATGGGTTTGCGATTGCGGCGAGGGAAGTGCGAGTGCCGCAGAGCGGCTATCGGGCGGATGTGGCCGCGTGTTCGCGGGGGGCCGGGCGCCGGACGGCGCTATTCGAATGCAAACAGGCGCGGGCGGATCTGTTGAAGGATGCGCGGCGGGAGGATGAGGCCCGGGCGAACGTGGCAGCGCTGGGGGAGCGATTGAAAAAATTGGAGGAGCTGATCGGCGGGCACCGGCCGGATTTGCGGAGAGGGGACGAGTTGTTTTCGGAATTTGCGGCGTGGGACTTTTCCGGGCTCGAGCATGGGACTCACCGGAAGGTCGTGGCGGATTTGGCCAGATGGCAGGAGCGGCTCGCGGGTGGCACGAAATTTGCGAAATTGTGGCGATGGCGCGCGGCGGATTTTTTCTACCTCGTGAGCGAGGCCGGGATTTTTGCAGAGGCGGAAGTGCCGGCGGGATGGGGGCTGCTCGTGCGCGTACGCGGTGCGGGCGGGGAAGGCGACGAGCTGACATTGCTGCGGCGGCCGGTGTGGGCCGAGGCGAGCGCAGCGCAGCGGCTGGCGCTGCTGGAAAATATCGCGCTCGGGGCGACCCGCCGACGCAGCGGGGCCGCTGGGGCCGGTGTACGTCGGAGGTCCGGGACGCACGAGAAGCCGGGAGGCAAAGCGGAAACGGATGATCTCACCACGGATGAACACGGAGCGACACGGATGAAAACCGGCGTCGGGTGAGGAGGCGCGGGCTTGTGCGGAGGAGCGGGAGGTGGTGCGCTGGCTGGTGATGAATGACGATCCACAGAACGGGGACGGGAAGCCGGCGCGCGAGGTGGTCTGCGCGGATGCCATGCCGTGGATGCGGGAGCGTGGGGTGATCGCGGGGGCGTGTGCGGTGACCTCGTTGCCGGATGTGTCGGAGGTGGGCGTGGCGTTGGACGTGTGGCGTGCGTGGTTTTTGGATGCGGTGCGGCTGGTGGTGGCGGCAGTGCCGGCGGAGAGTGCGGCGCTGTTTTTCCAGAGCGATATCAAGCGCGAGGGCGAGTGGATCGATAAAGGCGCGCTCGTGATTCGTGCGGCGGAAGAGGCGGGGGCACGCGTGCGGTTTCACAAGATTGTGTGTCGGCGGCCGCCGGGGATGCTCACGAACGGACGGCCGGGATTCACGCATTTCATCGCGGTGTCGCGGGCGATGAAGTGCCCGGACGTGGTGGCGGTCCCGGATGTGATCGTCGATGCCGGCGAGCAGAAATGGGTGCGGGCGATGGGTGTGCGTGCAGCGGGGCACGCGGTGCGGTTTGCGCGGGACGTGGTCGGGGCGAAGGTGGTGTTTGATCCGTTTTGCGGGGTGGGGACGGTGCTCGCGGTGGCGAATGCGCTGGGGCTCGCGGCGCTGGGCGTGGAGAAAAATCGGAAGCGGGCGGAGCAGGCGCGGGCGCTGACGGTGTGGGCGGGGGAGCTGTGACCGCGAAAGAGCGGGTCGTGGTGGGGGTCCGGAGAGGGCCCCACGGTGCGGGCCGGGCCGGGGCGGGGCGGAGAACGAGAACGATTAAGAGAACGAGAACGAGAACGAGGAGAGAACGGGGAGAGAACGATTAGGAGAACGAGGAGAGAAGGATTAAGAGAACGAAAACGATTTTTCGGCGGTGGGCGGAGAAGGCCGAGGGCGGAGGAGATGCTGGGCGCGGGGAACGCGCTGGCAGTGCAGGCGAGGTTCCGGTTGTGGCCGACTGGCGCGCGATGCGTGCGCTGGACAATGCGTGAAATCGGCGAACTGTCGGGGGCGATGCCCGAAATCACTCCGCCGAATTTGGCCGACGCCGGTCTCGATGTGAACACGCACTTTGTGCGCGCGCGCAATGCCATGGTCGCGCGGGCAGATTTCGGTGCGCTGTTCGTCGACTATTACCTGCACCTCGGGGCGAATGCGATGAAGCCGGCGCCGGAGCACGATGCGTTGTTCAAGCGGGCGTTGGTGGCGTTTGTGCTGCACTGTGCGTCGCGGCCGCGGAACGAACTCACGGCGTGGACGATTAATTTCCAGGCTCCGCGCGTGAATTTATTTCTCACCGGGGACAATGAGCTGGGCACGGTAACGGGCCGGATTTTTGACGAAAACGTGAAGGAGCTGCCGGAAAATATTTT
>CAMCHO010000217.1 GCA_945874455.1 Opitutus sp. GAS368
CCGATCTTCGTCTGCACCGTCGTCGCTTTTACCTCGGTGAGAAACGCCGTCAGCGCCTGATCCAGCTCCTTGGTTTTCTCCGGCATTTTATTCATTCCCATTTCCAACCCGCCCGCGCGGGACCGCCACCCGCCCGCAAACGAACTTGAGTCCAGCAACTCGCCCCTGCATTCGTCTCGCCGTGGATTTGCCCCGTCCCGATCAGACCGCATGGTTCGCCGCCGAAGTGCTCCCGCACGAGGCGATGTTGCGCGGTTGGTTGCGAGGGCGTTTTCCTTCGCTGCCCGACCTCGACGACATTGTGCAGGAAGCCTTCGCCCGCGTATTACGGGCGCACGGCGGGGGCACGGTGGTCTGCCCGCGGGCGCTGCTCTTCCAGACGGCGCGCAACCTCGCGCTCAACCAAATCCGCCACCGCAGCTACACCCATCCGATCGCGTTAACGGAAACCGACCTCTCGGGTGTCTTGGACGATGGCATCGGCGTGCCGGAAGCGGTCGCCCACGCCGAAGACATCCAAATGCTCATCGCCGCCATCCAGTCGCTGCCCGAACGCTGCCGCCAAGTGTTCACTTTGCGCAAGATCTACGGTCTATCGCAGAAGGAAATCGCGCAGAAACTCGGCATCTCGGAAAACACCGTCGAGGTACAGGGCGCCATCGGCATCCGCAAATGCGCCGAGTATTTCCAACGCCACGGCGACGCGCCGCCGCCCCAGCGATGAAACCTGCCCCTTCTGAGAATCGCGATCCGGCGGATGTCGCCGCCGCCTGGGTGATGCGCCAAGACCGCGGCCTCTCGCCCGCCGAACAGGACGAGTTCCTGCAATGGCTCGCTGCCGATCCGTGCAACGGTGAGGCGATGGCCCGCCACCGCCGCGCGTGGGAGAACTTTGACCGCCTCGCCGGCCTGCATGCTTCCGTGCCCGCCATCCCGGATCCCGATTTGCTCGCACCGCGCACGCGCGCGCGGCAGCGAACTTGGCGGCGACTGGCTTGGTGGGCCGTGCCCCTGGCTGCGGCCGCTGCAATCATGCTTGTCCTCGCAAACCGATCCGGGCCCGTGGCGGCCGCCTCGGCCAGCGCATCGGCGGCGGGGGCGCAGCTGGCTCCCATCGAAGAGCGCACGCTCGAGGATGGTTCGACGATTCGGTTGAACCGCGGCGCCACCCTGCACGTTGCGTTTACGCCCGACGAACGCCGCGTGCGCCTCGAACGCGGCGAGGCGGACTTCGCCGTCGCGAAGGATTCCACCCGGGCCTTCGTCGTCGAATCCGGTGATGTCAAGATCCGCGCCGTCGGCACCGCGTTCAATGTTCGCCTCACCGAGCAAGCCATCGAAGTCATCGTCACGGAGGGGATCGTGGCCGTGGCGCGTGGCGATGCGAGCGATACCGGCGTTTTGTCCGCACTCTCCGCCGGCGAGCGCGCGTTCGTGCCGCGCGCAGCGACGGGCGCGCCCGTGGTCGGCCAGTTGTCGAAGGAGGAGCTCGATCGCCGGCTGGCGTGGCAGCCGCGCCTACTCGGGTTTGCCGACGAATCGCTCTCGACGATTGTCAACGAATTCAACCGCCACAATCCGGTGGTCCTGCGCGTGGCTGACCCCGCTTTGCGTGAACTGCGGCTCACCGTGCGCTTCCGCTCCGACAACGTCTCCGGTTTCCTGCGACTCCTGGCTGCGGACTTCGACGTGCGTTCCGAACCGGATGCGGGCGGTGAAATCGTTTTGCGGGCCGCTCGCTAGAGTTTTCTGGAACTACGGGATAATGGAAACGCGGCTGCCGCGTGTCTTGAGTGAAACTCGCTACCCCATGGTTTCATCCCGCTTCCTCACCCTCGTCTCGGCGCTACTGCTGGCCTTCACCGCCGCGCTGGCCAACGCCGCCCAGTCGCCCCCGCCCGAAGCGAAGCGCCGTTTCGATGTCCCCGCCGGGGACGCCACCCAGACGCTCGCCCGCTTCGCCGAACAGGCGGATCGCGAGATCGTGTTTTCACCGGCCGCCGTCCGTGGCGTGCAGACCAATGCCGTGCGCGGCGATTTTCCTCCGCGCGAAGCCTTGGATCTGCTCGTGGCGCGGACCCCGCTCGTCGTCAGCCGCGATACCACCACGGGTGCGCTGGCAGTGCGGAAGGGAGCCGTCGACCAAAACTCTCCGCGGGCGGCGCCGCTGGAAAACCGCGACCGCCCGGCGCCAAGCACGGGCCGTGATTCCGAAACGGTCGAACTTTCGCCGTTCGTGGTCAACACCGCCAGGGATCTGGGCTACCTCGCCGAGAACACACTCGCCGGCAGCCGGTTGAACACCAAGCTGCGCGACACCCCAGGTTCGATCTCTGTCTTTACCCGGGAGTTTCTCGATGACCTCGGGATTAACGACATCCGCCAACTGGTCGAATACTCCGTGAATTCGGAGGTGGACGTCGGGACAGGCGCTGGCGGCCCGAACCAAAATACCTACATCGACGCCTCCAATCTAAACGTCAATGTCCGCACCCGCGGCATCTCGGCCAGCCAGGGATTGGATTATTTCACGAGCATCGCTCCGGCCGACTCCTACCGGGTCGGCCGTTACGACGACAGCCGCGGCCCGAACAGCATCCTGTTCGGTATCAGCAATGCGGGCGGCATCATCAATCAGTCGTCCAAACTCGCCGCCACTCACCGCGACAGCGGCACGGTGCGCTATACGATGGGTTCGTGGGACAGCAGCCGGATCGAACTCGAGGCCAACCGCGTGCTCCGCCCAGACCGGCTCGCGTTCAACCTCGCCGCGGTGCAGCAGGAGAATGGCGGGTGGCGCAATTTCGACTTCAAGGACAAGAAGCGGCTTTTCGGCGCGGTGGTGTTTCGCCCCGTTTCGCAGCTGACCGTCAACGTCACCGCCGAGACCGGCCGCGACATCAACGCCATCATCCGCACATTGACTGATACGGAAGAAGTGCTCGCGTGGTATGACAACCGCGCCGCGCTCGGCGTGAACGCGGTGACGTTTACCCCCAACAATGCCGTGCCCACCGCCGCGCAAACCGCGCTCGGTGTCACCGGCCGCAATGGCGCCAGCGGCGGTCTGAATCATCGCCTGACCTACGTTGAAAACGACGGCGTGTTCTTCGATGCGATCGGCACCTATCTCACCGGCACCTACAACAACAACGCCGTGAAACTCGGCGGCCTGCCTGGCGTAACGGGCGGCCCCCTGAAACTCGCCGATTTCAAAATCTATCCCACGTTCAACAACGCCGCCGGCCCGGGGATGTCTCGCTACCAAAGCCTGTCCAACACCACCGCCTTCGCCGATTGGCAGCTGACAAAGAATCTCTTCCTGAATCTCGGCCACAATTACCAGCGAACCGATGTGCTCATCAACCTGCTGGTAAACTCGGATCCCACGCTGCGCGGCGATCCCAACCGCTCCTTGGGCATCGGCGGTCCCCAAAATCCCTACGTCGGTCGACTTTACTTCGACGGCAACTGGAACCGCGACATCGCTGCTCGCATCTACCGGGAGTCGCGGGTCTCGCTCTCCTACAATTTCCAACCCAAGGCCCAATGGCTCGGCACACATCGCCTCGCCGGCATGCTCTCCCACTCCACCGATACCAACGAGCGGGTAAACTCATGGCTCGTCCTCGCCGGGCATCCCTTCAATCCCTCTCCGTTCAATACCAACAACCGCGTCACCGTGCGAAATTACCTCACGGAAGGGGACTACAAAACCTACCGCGTCGGCGACTGGCGCTCGCTGCCCGCGACGATCAATTTCCTCGGGAAAAGCTACGGCACCACCTACGCCAATGTGCCGGCTGACCGCGTCACCAACGGCGGCAGCATCCAGTTCACGAACTCGCGCCTCGCCGTGGTCCAGAGCCACTTCCTCCGCGACCGACTCATCACGACCTTGGGGTATCGGACGGATCTTGCGAAGCTCATCCGGTTCGGGGTTTACAGCGATCCGGAGGTTGGCGATGTCGTCGACCGCGATCCGGCGAAGCAGACCGCGGCATTTTATCCCGGCCGCACCGTCACGGCCGGCGCCGTCTACCACCTATTCGACTGGGTCTCGCTGCTGGCCAACCGTTCCACGAGTGTCGGCGTGCCCTCCGTGGGGACCACGATTTTCCCCGACGGCCGGCTCGCGGCGGGACCGCGCGGCCGGGGCACCGACTACGGGCTGGACTTCCGACTGCTCGAGGGCCGGTTCAACGCCAAACTCGTCTACTTCACCAGCAACGAGCAGGGCAAGACGACCGCCGCCGGCCAGTTTCGCCAGCGCAATCCGCGGATCATGGACGCGCTGGCCGGCGTGCTCGTCGGCCCCGGCCGACCCTTTTCGCAAAGCCAGTGGGATCCGATCTATCTCGCCTATACCCCACCGGTCACCAGCACGCAGTCGGAACTCGACTCGACCGGCTACGAGGCGCGCATCACGGCGAATCTCACGACGAATTGGCGGTTCATGGCCAACTACGCCTACAACGATTACACGAACACCGGAATCTACAGCTTCGACGTCATTCCGTGGTATGGGCTCAAGCTCGATGCCTCGGGCCGCCTCGCGCAGGGCGTCAGCCAGAACGCCTCGGGGCAATACCTCATCAATCCCAGCGCCTATACACCCGACGGCGCGGTCGCAAAGTGGCTTGAGTTGGGCGCGATGGCTCCGGCCGCCAATCCCGCCATTCTCACCACGAGCACCGGCTCGACCGTGGCGCAGGAGATATTCGATTTGGTGGATCAAACCGGCGCGAACAAGGTGAACGGGGACCGGCGCTGGGGCCTGCGGCCGCACCGGATCGCCCTGTTCACCGCTTATGATTTCCGGCAGGGATTCCTCAAGGGTTTCACCGTGGGGGGCGGTTGGCGCTGGCGCAGTCCCAATGTGATCGGTGCCGACCCCAGCGGTCGCGAGATCACTGGCGCTGGGCTGGCCTCCGCCGACCTCATGCTGCGTTACGCGCGGAAATTCCCGCGCCTGCCCGGTCGATTGAGTTTTCAAATCAACATCTCCAACCTGTTCGACAAAACCGATATCGTGCCCGTGCGTCTGCTGACGGACGACCCCAGTTTTACGCTCCCGGGCGGCCACGGTGTGGCCTACAGTCGTTACGATGTCGTCGATCCAAGGGAGATCCGGTTCACGACCACCTATACGTTTTGAAACCCGCCCGACCTGGATTTCCCGACTATTGCCACTGTCATCGCGTGCAAGAAAACCTCAGTCCGTCTTAATGAAAATCCCTACCGCTTTCGGCCAAGTCCTGCTGCTTTGCATCCTCTTGCTCGGACCCGGTCTGCGCGTCGCCCTGGGTGATGTGCGCCTGCCGCGGCTCTTCGGCGACAACATGATCTTGCAGCAGAAAACGAAGAACACGGTCTGGGGTTGGGCCGACCCCGGCGAAGGGGTCACGGTGAAAGCGAGCTGGGGCGTGGAAGCTTCGACGAAGACGGGGCCGGATGGCCGGTGGAAAGTATTGCTCGAAACTCCCGCCTACGGCACCGGACATTCCCTGCGCGTCGGCGGAAAGAACACACTCGAGCGCAAGAATGTCGCCATCGGCGAAGTGTGGCTCTGTGCCGGTCAGTCGAATCTCGGCTGGGCATTAAAAAACTGTTTTGGCGGCGAGGCAGAAGCGGCGGCGGCCAACCTGCCCAACTATCGCATCTTCAAATCGCAGCGGGAGCACTGGCATGAACCCTTGGAAGAATCCCGCGACCGGCTCGCCCAGTGGAAACCGTGCAACCCGGAATCCGCCGCCGAAACCTCGGCCGTTGCCTACTATTTTGGCAAGACGCTCCAGCTCGAACTCGGCATTCCGGTGGGGATTATTCAGCAAGCCTATGCCGGAACCCCGATCGAGGGTTGGATGCCGTGGGAGATTCAGCAAAACGACCCGCGCGCCCTGGAACTGAGGAAGCAATATGCCGAGACCGCCGGTCGGAAAGCCGGCAAGCAGAACATCACGAAAGCCCAGGCCTTGGAAAACCATCGCAAGGAACTCGCCGCGTATAACGCCAAGGTCGACGCAGGCGAAAACATCAAGGATGGCGACCGGACCATGCCACCTCCCTTCATTGCCCGGCCAGCAAACCTCGGGAATCAGTATCCAGCCCATATTTTCAATGCGATGATCCATCCCGTCCGGCCGTATGGCATCCGTGGCGCCATCTGGTATCAAGGCGAGCGCAACGCTAAGGATGTGCCGCAGGCTTTTCACTACCGGGAACAATTGGCCCTGCTGGTCGGCTATTACCGCTCGTCGTGGCACGAGCTTTCCGGCGGTAATGTCGCCAAGGATTTCCCCTTCTATTTCACACAGCTCCCTTCCTGGACGGCACCGCAGACTGAACCCGTCGAGGGTCTGACGGCTCCCTGGGCGGTGAACCGCGAAATGATGCGGCTCGTCGCGGAGGAGGTTCCCAATACCGGCATCGCTGTCGCGATCGACACGGGTGATGCCGTGGCCCTGCATCCCAAGAACAAGCAGCCCATCGGCCTCCGGCACGCCTATCTCGCACTCGAACGGACTTACGGGAAAATCGCCGTGGGTTCGGGCCCGCGTTACAAGAAGCAGGCGATCAGGGGTGACAAAATCATTCTGGAATTTGATTCCATCGGGCGCGGCCTGATGGCCGCCAAGCCTGGTCCCTTGAACAGTTTTGCGATCGCGGGCGCTGACCGCGTGTGGCACTGGGCCGAAGCGGAAATTAAGGAAAACACCGTGGAACTCTCGTCCAAGACGGTGACGCGGCCGGTGGCCGTCCGTTATGCCTGGGCGATGAATCCGTCGCAGCGCAATCTCCTCTACAACCGCGAAGGATTTCCGGCGTCGCCCTTCCGGACGGACAATTGGCCGCTCTACGATCCCAAGGCCGAGATCGTGACGGTCGACAAACCTGAACAGGAAAACGAGAAATCCGGGGTGGATTGGGAACGACCCATCATGAAACCATGAGTGAGGGACCTCAGGCTGAATAGAGCATGGCCACACCTTCTTCCCGACATTCCCTGGCGGTGCTGCTCGTTCTGAGTGGCGCGTTCGTCCTTCAGGCGCAGGAAAGCAACGGCCTGGCCCCCGAGATCGCCGATCTGAATGCCGCCGCCGTTTCCTATGCGCTGGAGGCAAAACTGCCCGATCTCCCGCAGGCCTACCTCGGCACCGCTCCCCAAGACCTGCGCGATGGCATCCCGGTCGGCGCGCTCGGCGTCGACGGCGGGGACAAAGACACCGTCCTGAAATTCGCCGGGGAGATCGCGGCCGGCGGGCACGGCGAGATCGACAGCCTGCTCATCGCGCATCACGGCAAACTGCTCTTTGAATCCTACTACCGGCGCGGACGGCTCAATTACCCGCACTACCAGATGTCGATCACCAAGTCCTACACCGCTATGGCG
This sequence comes from Opitutus sp. GAS368, assembly GCA_945874455.1. Classification (GTDB taxonomy): domain Bacteria; phylum Verrucomicrobiota; class Verrucomicrobiia; order Opitutales; family Opitutaceae; genus GAS368. The sequence continues at coordinate 7,394 of CAMCHO010000217.1, forward strand.
ATCGGCCGGGCGATCCAGTTGGGCCATCTGACCATGGCCGATCTCGACAAACCCGTGTTCAGTTACCTGAAAAATCTGGAACCAGACCGGTTCGTGTCGGGTGCAAGATCCATCACCTTACGCGAGACAATGAACATGCGTTCGGGCGTTCGTCTCGACGAGGCCCGGGCCGCGCAATTGATGGAATACCCCGCCGCGCTCAAAGGGCAGGGGCAGATTCAAGCATACCTCGAAAACAGCGCACCCATCCCGGACCCGCCGCGCGACTACAAATACCAAGCGTCTGATCCCTCCATGACGATGCAGGTGTTGGCAACAGCAGTTCCGGGTTCCGCGCGGGAATTCATCACGAAGGAACTGTTCGGCAAGATGGGCATCACGAACTTCAACTGGGAGACCGATGTCTCCGGGCTGCCAAAATCCGCTGCAGGCAGCGGCGTCCGCTCTCGTGACATGCTCAAGTGGGGTATGCTCGTGCTGGGTGGTGGCAAATGGCAGGGCGAGCAGCTCATTCCGGCGGTCTTTGTAGCCAAGGCGACCAGCCCCCTTTATACAAACCCGCAAGGCACCTCGTATGGTTTCTTCTGGTGGCACCACACAATGAAGGTGGGACAAAAGGAATTTGAATGTAAATCCGCCCGCGGTGCCGGCGGCCAATTTATCCTCATCCTGCCCGAACTCGATCTGATCGTCGTGGTGACCGCCCACCACAAAGGCATGGG
>CAMCHO010000218.1 GCA_945874455.1 Opitutus sp. GAS368
CAAGAGATTGCTTCGTTGGTGAGCTTCGTTCGCTCCGGGGCCTCCGCCCAGATTCTCGCGACGCCGGATCCGCTGGTGGTGCTCCCCGTGGGCTGGCATTCGGCCGACATCAACCGTGACAGCCGGATCAACCTGCTGGAGTTGCTGCGGGTGATTGAACTCTACAACACCCGCAATGGCACGACGCGAACGGGGGCCTATGCGGTGAACCCTCAGGGTGAGGACGGCTTTGCTCCCGCCTTTGAGCGGGTGGTGGGGCAAACCGCGGTGCTCACCGCCTACCATAGCGCCGACACGAACCAAGACGGACGCATCAGCCTGCTCGACTTGCTGCGGGTGATCGAGCTTTACAACTTCGTCTCGGATCGGGTCCGCACGGGCGAATATCACCGCAGTCCTGAATCCGAGGACGGCTTCGCGAGTGGTGTCGGCGCAACCGTGATTTCAGTTTTAATCCCCGCTCTATGATTCAGCCTGTACGCAGGTTAATACCCACGTCCTTTGAACTCTGGACTTTTCGGTAGCCGCGACCGCCAGCGGGTGGACGAATCACCACTCGCTGGCGCTCGCGGCTACCCGGCAAATCACAGTCTGAATCTTTCGGGCGCTTGATATCATGTGAGTGCTTGATCGCTGGGAACCGCTGGGAGCTGCGAGCGTGAGTGCGTGGAGTTTCGGCTACCCCGGATAGTTCACACCCCACTTGATCCCAGCATTTCTACAATCACGGAGACATGATCAGCGCGTTTCCGCTCGGCAATTCGCTCGGCAATTCGCCCCTGGTTCACATCTCCACGCCACTAACGTTCGCTGTTTAACCCGCCCGCCCTGGCCATTTTCCTTTGCGATAAACCTCAGCCTGCTGCGCGGATTTCGGGTTGCGGAAATAACGTAGCTGCGATGTTTACGGGGACGTGCCGAACTCTCTACCTACGCTCCGACGGGACTGGATCTGGCCGGTCGTTGTGGCCGCGACGATTATTTTAGCGTCGAGCCGAGCGGTGACAGCACCCGGATTCACGCGCTGGATTCCCCATTTTGACAAGGTAACGCATTTTTTCATCTACGGACTGCTCGCGACGCTCACGTTGCGGTGGCTGGGCTCGCGACGGTGGGCACCTTGGCTGGCGATTGCGGCGGTGTCACTGTTCGGTGCGAGCGATGAGTGGCATCAGAGTTTCGTGCCGGGGCGGTCGTGCGAGGTCGCTGATTGGGTGGCTGACACCCTCGGGGCGGCGCTGGCGGTCTCGCTTTTCAGACGGTGGGGATTTTACCGGCGTCTGCTGGAGTTTTCGTTGTTGCGACCGACTCGAGCAATCGAAGGAACTCAACCCGGACAATAGCCCCCTAGCCATCAGCCCCGTGCAGACGATTCATTCCCCAGTAAAAGCGAATCGGGTCGCGCCGCCGTCCTTGTTGCCTGCCGACGACTTGGCCGTAGCGAGACGGGTGCGGGTGATCGTGCTCGTGCTTTTTTTCGGGACGCTACTGCTCTTCGCCCGTGCGATCGGGCACGATTTCGTCAATTACGATGACCCTGATTATGTGACGGCCAACGCGCAGGTGCGGGCGGGTTTGAGTTTTGAAACCATGCGTTGGGCGATGACATCGGGTGAGGCGTCGAACTGGCACCCTTTGACGTGGATGTCGCATCTGCTCGACGCGACGATGTTCGGCCTCAATCCGCACGGGCATCACGCCACGAGTGTCGGGTGGCACGCGCTCAACGCGGTGCTCGCGTTCTTGGTGATGCGTCGGCTGACCGGGGCGTTGTGGACGAGTGCGTTTTTTGCGGCGCTCTTTGCGTGGCATCCGTTGCGGGTGGAGTCCGTGGCTTGGGTGTCGGAACGGAAGGACGTGTTGAGCGGATTTTTTTGGTTCGCGGTGCTGTGGCTCTATGCGGGCTACGTCGAGCGGCGGCGGGCGGGCGGAGTGGGCGGTGGGGCGTGGCGATTCTACGTGCTGACGTTGTGCGCGTGCGCGCTCGGGCTGATGGCGAAGCCGATGCTCGTGACGTTGCCGTGCGTAGTGTTGCTGCTGGATTTTTGGCCGTTGGGGCGGACGAGGTGGTGGGCTGGCGCGGTGGGGCCGGTCGCGCGGAAAACGGAAACGCTGACGTGGCTGGTCGCGGAGAAGGCGCCGTTTTTCTTGCTCGTGGCTATTTCGAGTGTGGTGACGTTTCTCGTTCAGCGTGGCGGCGGCTCGGTATCGTCGGCACTGACGATTGACGCGCGCGTGGCCAATGCCGTCGTCGCCGTGGTGCGCTACATCGGGAAATTTCTGCTGCCGGTGGATCTCGCCGTGCTGTATCCACATCCTGGACATTGGGCCGCGGGCAAGGTTGCCGCGGCGGTGAGCGTCGTCGTGGTACTGACGGCGGCGGCGGTCTGGCAGTGGCGCCGGCGACCGTGGATCGCGGTGGGATGGTTTTGGTTTCTCGGGACGCTGGTGCCCGTGATCGGTCTCGTGCAGGTGGGCCTGCAGTCGATGGCGGATCGCTACACCTATCTCCCGATGCTGGGTGTGCAGTTGCTCGTGCTGTGGACGGTGCGTGAAAGAGCGACGTCACCTGGGGCGCGCAAGGCGTGGGCTTGGGCGGGTGGGATCGTGCTGGTGTTCTGTGCGGTGGCGACGACGCGACAAATTGGAGTCTGGCAGAATTCGCTGACGCTGTTCGACCGCGCGGTGGCGGTGACGAGTGGCAACTACGTAGCGCACGACAATCGCGGGTTGTTTTTGTTCAAGGCGGGGCGGATCGAAGAGGCGATGCAGGACTATCGTGCGGCGTTGGCGATCAACCCGGGCTACCTTAATGCGAACAACAATTTGGGGCATGCGTTTGGCGAATTGGGTCGGCCGGCGGAGGCGGTTCCGTGGTATCGGGTGGCGCTGAAAGCGCAGCCCGACCACCTCGAAGTCCGGAATAACCTCGCGAACGCGCTCTCCGATCTCGGGCAGTTAGCGGAGGCAACCGAGCACTATAACTTCGTGCTCGCGCGCCAGCCCAATCACACGAATGCGCTCAATGGATCATCGGTGGTGCTCGCGATGGAGAATCGGCCGGCAGAGGCGAAGGCTCGTTTGGAGCAGGCGCTGCGCCTCGCGCCGGACAATGCGAGCGCATACGCGAATCTCGGCAATGTTTGCTCGATGCTGGGGCTCCGCGACGAAGCGCTCGGGCACTACCGCCGGGCCATCGACCTCAACGCCAAGGATGCGCACACGCGTTACATGATTGGTGCGATGCTCAACGAGCAGGGTAAGTTCGCCGAGGCCGTGGAGCTCTTGCAACGCTCCCTCGTGCTGCGGCCGAATCATCCGGATGCCTTGGCGCAGCTAGGGCTGGCGTTGGTGCGCGTGGGGCGGAGCGACGAAGCGCTGAAGGCGTGGCGGACGGCGCTGCAAATGCAACCGGGGCACGCGCAGGCGGCGGCATGGCTCCAGGCGGCGACCGCGACGAAATGAAACGGGCGCAACGCGGGCTGGACGGCGCCGTGTGGGTGACAAGACTTCCGCGATGACTCCCGCAGAGGCCCAATCACGAATCGCCGAATTACGCACGCAGGTCGCGCGGCATGACGAACTGTATTATCGGAAGGCGAAGTCAGAGATCTCGGACTTCGAGTATGACGTGTTGAAGCACGCGTTGGCGGAGTGGGAGGTGAGGTTCCCGCAGTTCGCGAGCGCCGATTCACCGACCCAGCGGGTGGGTGATGACCGGGTGCAGGGATTCGTTGAAGTCGCGCACCGGCAAAAGATGTTGAGCCTCGACAACAGTTACAACGAGGCGGAGGTCCGGGCGTTTCACACGCGGCTCGTGAAGCTGCTCGAGATCGAGGATCTCCACTATACGGTCGAACCGAAGATCGACGGCTTGGCGGTGAGTCTTACCTACGAAAACGGTCAACTGGTGCGGGCCGTAACGAGGGGTAAAGGCGACCGTGGAGACGATGTGACGGCGAACGTGCGCACGATCCGTTCGCTGCCGCATGCTCTGCAGGGAGCGGTGCCGCGCGTGGTGGAGATTCGCGGAGAGATTTATCTGACGGCGGCTGAGTTTGAGCGCATCAATGCCGAGCGTGCGGCGGCAGGGGAAGATCTCTATGCCAACCCGCGCAATTTGGCGGCGGGCACGATCAAGCAGCTTGATGCGACGGAGGTGGCACGGCGGACGTTGGAAATCGTGCTCTACAGTCTCGGTTATTGTGAGCCGGAGATGGTGCGCTCGCAGACGGGACTGCATGAGCAACTACGCGCGTGGGGATTACCGGTCGTGGAGCGTATTTGGCCGGTGCGTGGCATCGACGAGGCGTGGCTGGCGATCGGTGCGCTCGATGCGCTGCGAAGGACTTTTGCGTATGGCACCGACGGCGCCGTGGTGAAGCTCGACGACCGAGAGCAGCAGCGCGCCGCGGGCGAGACGGCCAAGGCACCGCGTTGGGCTGTCGCGTATAAGTTTAAGCCGGACACGGCGCGGACGCGGGTGCGGGCGATCACGATTCAAGTCGGCAAGACCGGCGTGCTCAGTCCGGTGGCAGAACTGGAGCCGGTGCTCCTGGCGGGCAGTACGATCAGCCGCGCCACCTTGCACAATGAGGATGAAATTCGGCGGAAGGACATCCGCGTAGGCGACCTCGTGGAGATTGAGAAGGCGGGAGAGGTGATCCCGGCGGTGTTGCGGTCATTCCCCGACGAGCGGGTCGCGGGTGCGGCGGAGTTTGATTTGCGCGCAGCGGTCGGCGGGAAATGTCCGATTTGCGGGGGTGGCATTGCGCGAGTCGAGGTGGCGAACGATGAGGCGCAGGGCGTGGCGTGGAAGTGTCAGAACTACGCTTGTCGGGCGCAGCGAACGGGGCGGTTGGTTTTTTTCTGTAGCCGGCGTGCGCTGGCGATCGATGGCTTGGGGGAAGTCGTCGCGGCGAGGTTGGTCGAACTCGAGTTGGTGAAGGATCCGCCGGATATCTACGACGTGGCGCTGGAGACGCTGGCGGCGCTTAATCTCGGGACGGCGGAGGAGCCGCGGATTTTTGGCGAAAAAAATGCGACGAAGATCGTCGCGGCGCGCGAGGCGGCGAAGGCGCTGCCGTTGGAAAAATGGCTCTATGCGCTGAGTGTGCCCGAGGTGGGCGAGAGCACGGCACGCGAACTCGGGCGGCGACATCGGAATTTTTTGGAACTGGCGGATTCGTCCCTGCTGCGAGCTGTGCTGAGTAAGGCGGAGCTGTTGCAGGAAAAAGATTGGGCGAGTCCGCATTCAAAAAAGAATCCCCCCATCGACGAGGCTGACCGTGAGCGACGGAAAGTGCGGCGCGGGGAAATCGACGCAGCGATTGCGGCGTTGGACGTGGGACCGCTTGCGGGCGTACCGGCGGACATCGGCCCAGTGGTGGCGGCGAGCACGCGGGAGTTTTTCGCGGGCGAGCCGGGGCAACGACTACTCGCGAAGTTGCGTGCGCTGGGTATTGATCCCCGAGGCACCGTCGTCGCGGCAGGGCTGTTTACGGGGCAGACGTTTGTGCTGACGGGCACGCTACCGACGCTGAAACGGGAGGAGGCCGAGCAAAAAATTCTCGCGATGGGTGGCAAGGTGAGCGGCAGCGTGAGCAAGAAGACGAGCTACGTGCTCGCGGGGGCCGACGCCGGCTCGAAGTTGGAAAAGGCGCAAGCGCTCGGGGTCGCGGTGATCGACGAGGCGGCCTTTCTCGCGCTGATACTCGCGCCCCGAGCCGAGTAGACGCTGGACGCGCGAGGCTGTCCGGGGCGTTGGGTCGGAGCGGCTCAGAAGCCGCGTTTCTGGAGCTGCGCGCTGAGTTGCTGCATAAAGGCTTGGGAGTCGGCCGGAGTGGGGCGGTAGCCGGGTTGGCTGATCTCGGTGAAACCGGGGCGATACTGCTGGTCGATGACCCATTTGCCGGTCACGCCGTCGCTGAACGTTACCGTGCCGGCGGCGAGGGCGCCGGGGATGAGCGTAACTTTATCGACTTCGACGCTCACTGAGCTGGCCCCGGGAGGGAGGTCATCGAGGCCCTCATCAGCGAGCTCAGCCTCCGCGTCGGCCGGCGACTCGTCCGCCGCATCGGCTGCTCCGGCGTGTTGTGCGGAGGCCCCCGGTGCTTTGGCGACGGGCGGTGGCGTTTTGCTCACGTCGCTGGCGTCGACCTTGGGGGCGGGGTCCTTGAGTTCGAGGTTGAGGTCATCCACCAAGAAGCGGACATCCCGGTAGGTCATCGAGACCTTGAATTGCTCCGTGATTTTTTTCTGGACCGCAGAAAGATTGTCGCCGGCGGCGACCCATAATGAGACGGAATTTTTTTGCTCGGGAGTGAGTGTCATGGTTGCAGGCTAGTTGCTGAGAGGCCGGAGTCTAGAGCTCGTTGCGAAAAAGCCCGGATCGATTCCGGGCTTGGCTCTTTCTGGAACGGGTAAGTCTTACTTCGAAAGTTGAGTTTTGAGGAACTCGACGCTGCTGCGCGTGGAGGCGTCCTGTTCGCACATATTGTCAACGGCCTTGCAGGCGTGGATCACGGTGCCGTGGTCACGACCGCCGAAGTTGTCACCGATTTCTTGGAGGGAATGTTTGGTGAGAACGCGGGAGAGATACATCGCAATTTGGCGGGGGATGGCGATGTTGTTGGGCCGGCGTTTGCTGGTCATGTCGCTGTGCCGAATTTGAAAATGGTCGGCGACACGCTTCTGGATCGTCTCGATGGTCAGGATTGTCTGGGCCTGCTCCATTAGGACGTCGTGCAGCAGGCGTTCGGCTGTGGCGACGTCCATCGGCTTGCTCGTGAGTGCCGTGTAGCTCGCGACCTTAATCAACGCGCCCTCGAGGCGGCGGATGTTCTTCGTGATATTCTGCGCAATGAAATTAAGGACGGCTTCCGAGAGGTTGCATTTCAGGGTGGCTGCCTTGGTGCGCAAAATGGCCTGACGGGTCTCGAGGTCGGGTGCTTGAATGTCGGCGGGCAGGCCCCATTCAAAACGAGATACGAGGCGGGCCTCGAGTTTTTGGATTTCGCTGGCGCGGCGGTCGCTGGAGAGGATGATCTGTTTTCCAGATTCAAAGAGATCGTTGAAGGTGTGGAAGAACTCTTCTTGGATCCGCTCTTTGCCGGCGAGAAATTGGACGTCGTCGATCAGCAGGACGTCGACGTGCCGGTAGCGCTGGCGGAATTTTGTGAGGGAATTCTCCTGGAGCGCCTGGATGAATTCGTTGGTGAATTTTTCCGTGGAAAGGTAGGCGACCCGCGCGTCGGGGTTGGCGCGGAGGATGGCGTGTCCGATGGCGTGCATCAGGTGGGTCTTACCGAGCCCGGTGTCACCGTAGAGGAACAGGGGGTTGTAGGCTTGGGCGGGGGCCTGCGCGACGGCGAGGGAGGCCGCATGGGCCATCTGGTTGTTGGACCCGACGACAAAGGTTTCGAAGGTGTTGCGGGGATTGAGCGTGCCAGCAACGGGACCGCGTTCGTCGTAACGGGTGGTACGGCGAGCGGGAGCGGGGCGGCTGGGGGTGGCTGCGGCATCGGTCGAGCGCTGGCTAGCCGATGCGGTAGCCCCAGCCCCATTCCGGCCATTCGAATCGGTCTTGCGCAGTGTCACGGTCACCATGCGACCGGCGTTCAGGCGGAGGCGCTGAGTGATCAGGTCGAGGTAGTTGTCGTGAATCCAAATCGCCGCGAAGTCATTGGCCACGCCAAGCGTCATCGTATCGCCCGTGGTTTCGAGGCACACGACGGGTTCGAACCACATCTGGAAAACGTCTTCCGGAAAGAGCGACTTAAAGTCGCATTTTACGGTTTCCCAGAGGCTGGGCGAGAGGGACAATGAAGGCATGGTAGCAGGCGAGGAGGTGGTTTTATTCACATTGGGCCGCGAACGGTCAGTTGACACGTCAGAACGGGCCGCATCCACGTATCCTCGCTGCAACGAAAGTCAGGCTCAACCACCGGGCGAAACATAGCTGAAAATGAAGAATCGTAATCAATTGGTGGACAAGCGATAGCTGTGGATGTGCCGCAGGGTAGGCTGGATGGGGTTCGAATGACATGAGAAAGAGCAACCGGACGGCGAAATGGAATAGGACGAGGGCGGAGT
>CAMCHO010000219.1 GCA_945874455.1 Opitutus sp. GAS368
ACTTTTGGGGTTGGGCCAGCAGTGGCGCGTGACGCGGTGCGAGTATGCACCGAAGGACGGCACCGCGCGTGGCGAGCTGGATGGCGTGGTGCGGCTGTGGGTCGAAGAGACGGAGAGATTGTGGTCCGGCGAGAGTGTCGCGGCCGGCCAGGCGGTGAGCTGTTACGATCATGTCGCCGAGGAGCTCGTCTGGCGCCACTTGGATGTCTTCGAGCATCGCTGCGAAATCCGCTGCCACTTGCCCCGCGGGCAGCGCACCACCGACGGTAAAATTTACCGGGTCACCCCGCCGTGGGAGGGTCTGGCTAAGCACTTCACGCAGGGCTTTGAGGCGATGGTGCTGCTGCTCTTGCGCCAGATGCCGGTGGCGGCGGTGGCTCGGCATGTGGGCGAGACGGATACGCGGTTGTGGCGGTTGTTGCACGCGCACGTCGCCGCGGCGTGGCCGAAGGTGGATTGGAGCGGGGTCGTCTGCGTGGGGTGCGACGAGCTGAGCGTGCGCAAGGGGCATCACTATGTGAGCGTCTTTTGCGACCTGATCGGTAACCGCGTCCTCTTCGCCGCACCGGGCAAGGACGCGGCCACGTGGAGCGCCTTTGTCGAGGCGCTCGGAGCGCACAACGGCCATCCGCGAGCGATCACGGAGGTCTCGATCGACATGAGCCCGGCCTATATCGCCGGGGTGCGCGAAAACCTCGGCGAGCAAGCCGTCATCGTATTCGACAAGTTTCACGTGATCATGCACGCGAACTTCGGAGTGGACGAAACCCGCCGCGCCGAGTGCGCGCAAGCGGAGGGCCCCGCGCGCGAACAGCTCAAGCAGACGCGCTGGATCTTACTCAAGAATCCTGAGAACCACACGGCCAAGCAGGCGGCGCACTACGTCGGGCTGTTGAAAAGTAATCTGGCGAGTGTCAAAGCGCACCAAATGCGGTTGATCCTGCAGAAGATCTACGAGATCGCGGACGCCACTCTGGCCCGGCGTAAACTGCGCGCCTGGTGCCGCTGGGTGCGCTGGGTCGCGGGCAAATCCGCGCCCGCGTTGTTTGCGGCGATGGTGAAAACAGCGAAGATGATCGAACGGCACCTCGACGGCGTCATGGCGCACTGGCTACACGGCACGACCAACGCCTTCCTCGAAGGGCTCAACAGCGTCTTCTCCGCGGTCAAGCGGAAGGCCCGCGGCTTTCGCTCCACCAAGAATCTGATCACCATGCTTTACTTCACCGCAGGGCGCCTTGATTTACCTGCTACCCACTGAAATCAGCGAAGAACCAGAAATGTTTGTTCTGGCTGGAGAGAAAACGGCCGTGTTTGGCCCCGTCTGCCCGTAGAAGTAGGTGCCTAACCCACTAGGTGCGACGTCGCCCGTCGTGCTAAAGCTAAACCAGTTTCCAAGCATCAAGCCCATGTTTACTTCACCTGTGCTTGCAAACGGCGGTGTGCCCGAGGTCAGGGTTTGCGTCATCATCGCATAGTTCAATGACGCGGGGGCAAACTGAGCGAACACCGACACCTGCATCGCGACCAACAAAAGAAAACCAAGGCACGGTTTTATGATCATAGCGCACCGTAAAGTTCGAGGAGCCCAGAGGGAGAATATTCCCCTTGTGCAGATTGTCTCGGAGCTTGGCGGCGAGAGGTATTCGGAAAGCGCGCCGGGTGTGGCGGCACTCGTGTGATGGCCGGGCTTGCTGCGGGGGCTTTTTCGCGACGGAGTCAGGGGCCATGTGTAAACCATCGACCGGGCAGAAAAACGGTGCGAAGGTGCAGCGAAGCAACGCCGGTGCGCCGACGGGCTGCGACTTGACACGGATCGAACGTAAGTCAGCCGTAATACGCATGAACTCCCTCGTCACCGTGAAGCTCGATCCGGCCCGGGCGAAAAAACTTAGCCAGTGGGCGCGTCGCGAGCGCAAGACCAAGTCGGATGTGTTGCGCGAGCTGATCGACGAGCGGCAAAAAATCGAGACCGGCGAGGACTTGTCTGCATTTGTCCGCGAACAGTGGGGCAAGGGCTTTGGGCACGCCGGTCGTGGATAACCGTCCGCCAGTCCTCTTGGACTCATCGTTTCTGATCGCGCTGGAGCGTGAGACGCGAATGCGACGCGAGGGACCGGCGTTTGCGATGCTGCCGCGACTAGCGGGACGCAAACTATGCGTGTCGATCGTGACGGTGGCGGAATTCTTGGAAGGTGCGCGCGACCGTGACGAGGCGGCCCGGGCTTTGGCGAGGTTCACCGTGCAGCCGCTCGCTTGGGCGCCGGCGCGGCGGTGCGCGGTGATTCAGGCGCGGGCGGAGCGCCGTCTGGGGGAAAATGACGCTTGGATCGTGGCGACGGCGGAAATTCTTGGAGCCGAGGTAGTGGGGCGCGACCGCGGAGCGTTTGCGCGGCTGGGGGAGCGCTATTTGAGGTTTTGAAGGCGGGCAGGACACCCGCGCTCACGGGCTACGCGAGGATGTCTTTCACCACGTGGCCGTGGACGTCGGTGAGGCGGAATTGGCGGCCTTGAAACTTGTAGGTGAGCTTTTCGTGGTTGATGCCGAGCTGGTGCAAGATCGTCGCCTGCATGTCGTGCACGTGAACCCTGTTCTCCACGGCGTTGAAGCCGAATTCGTCGGTCGCGCCATAACTGATACCGGGCTTCACACCGCCGCCGGCCATGAACTGCGTAAACCCATAGGGGTGGTGGTCGCGGCCCCAGCCTCTCGTGTCTTCGATTTTTCCCTGCAAGAACGGCGTGCGACCAAACTCCCCGCCCCAGATCACGAGCGTATCGTCGAGGAGTCCGCGTTGCTTCAAGTCGCGGATGAGCGCCGCCGAAGGGGCGTCGATATCTTCGCACTGGATCTTGAGCTGGGTGTTCAGATTGCGGTGTTGGTCCCAGCCGGCGTGCATCACTTGGATGAAGCGCACGCCGCGCTCGGCGAGGCGCCGGGCCATGAGGCAGTTGTAGGCGTAGCTGCCTTGGCGGCGGACTTCGGGGCCGTAGGCGGCGAGCGTGGACGCGGACTCTTTCGAAAAATCCGTGAGTTCGGGGACGCTGGCCTGCATCTTATAGGCCATCTCATATTGCGCGATGCGCGTAGTGATCTCGGGGTCGCCGAAGTCCGCGCGTTTGATTTCGTTGAGCTGGGCGAGGTCGTCGAGGAGGCCGCGGCGAACGGCGCGGCTCATGCCGGCGGGATTCGAAAGATAGAGGACGGGGTCACCGGCACCGCGGAAGGCGACGCCCTGATACTTCGTAGGGAGGAAACCACTACCCCAGTAAAAATCGTAGAAAATCTGGCCGCAGCTCGCCTCTTTGTCGCGGGAGGTCATCACGACGAACGCGGGGAGTTCCTCGGTTTCGTTACCGAGGCCGTAGCTGAGCCACGCACCGAGTGAGGGACGCCCGGCCATTTCGGAGCCGGTCATAAAATACGTGATGGCGGGCGCGTGGTTCACCGCCTCGGTGTGGAGAGATTTCACGAAGCAAAGATCGTCGGAGATCGAGGCGATCTGCGGGAGAAAATCGGAGACCCACGCGCCCGATTTTCCGTGCTGAGAGAATTTCGAAATCTCACCGAGCACGGGGCGCGCGGTCTGGTTGCCTGTCATGGTGGAGAAGCGTTTGCCGCCGGCGACTTCGTCGGGGATCTGCTTGCCGTGCCATTCGCGGAGCTTCGGTTTGTAATCGAAAAGGTCGACGTGGGACGGCGCGCCGTTCTGGAAAAGATAGATGACGCGTTTCGCTTTCGGGGCGAAGTGAGGGAGATCGGGCAGACCGGGGACGGCGCGACGAACGGGAAGAGGGAGCGAAGGAGAGACCGGGAGAGGGGGAGACGCGGCGAAAGCGTCGCGACCGAGGAGAGAAGCGAGCGCGGCGGTGCCGACACCCAGCACGCTGCGGCCGAAAAATTGGCGGCGCGTGTGGAGGGCTTCGGCGGCGAGAAGAGGGTTCATGGGAGAAAACGAACGCGCTCAGTTCGGCCGGAGCTCACCTCGTGTCGCGGGTCCCTGCTCTCACGAGCAGGGCTACGGGAGTGCGTCCCTGCGGAGAAAATATCGCGATTCCCTGCTCTCACGAGCAGGGCTACGGGAGTGCGGTGACGCGGCGACTTATTCTTTCGAGAGCGTTTCATCGAGATTGAGAATGAGCAGGCAAAGCGTGGTCCACGCGGCATGTTCGCCGGGCGCGAGCGACTCGGGGCGGGCGTACTCGCCGATGGCGGAGAGCTCGCGAGCGGCTTTCGGGTCGGCGGCGAAGTCGGCACGGAGTTTCGCGAGGCGCGCGATGAGAATGGTGCTTTCGCCGGCGGTCGGTGGACGCGCCGTGGCGAGCCGAAAAACTGCGGTGAGCCGTGCATCGTCGGTGGTGGCGTCAATGAGGGCCCGCTGCGCCATGACGCGGGCGGCTTCGACGTAGGCAGGATCGTTGAGCGTGACGAGAGCGTGCAGCGGCGTATTGGTGCGCGCGACTTGGACGGTGCAGACTTGGCGGGCGCCGGCATCGAAGAATGTCGTGGGGCCGACGATCCGGCGCCAAAACACGTAGAGACTGCGGCGGTAGAGCTCGTCGCCGTGGCCTGGGGTGTAGGTTTTCTTTCCAAAGGTGGCTTCTTCCCAAATGCCCGGCGGCTGGTAGGGCTTCACCGAGGGGCCTCCGCGTTGGTCGACCAAGAGGCCCGCGGCGGCGAGGGCTTGATCGCGAATCATCCAAGAAGGGAGACGATAGCGCGGGCCGCGGGCGAGGAGGCGATTTTCAGGGTCATGCTCGTGAGCGGCCGAAGTGACGCGCGACGACTGACGATACGTGGCGCTCGTGACGATGAGGCGGTGGAGGGCTTTGGTGTCCCAGCCGCTCTCGAGGTATTGGGTCGAGAGCCAATCGAGCAATTCGGGGTGCGAGGGGCGTTCGCCCTGCACGCCGAAATCTTCGGCGGTTTTGACGAAGCCAGTCCCGAAGAACGCCTGCCACGCGCGATTGACGGCGGTGCGAGCGGCGAGCGGATTGGCCGGCGAGACCAGCCAACGGGCCAGATCGAGGCGATTGAGACGGGCCTCGGCCGGTAGCGCGGTCGGCTTGCTGGCGCTCGCCGCTACGGTGCGTAGAGCAAAAATTTCCGGGATGTGGCCGCGGACGCGAACGTCCGTCTTGGCCTCGTAGTTTCCTTTGGTGAGCACGAACGTATCGCGGGGTTTGGCGAGCTGATCCATGATCATTACTTTCGTGATGCTGTTCGTGGCGGCATCACGGACGCGGATCGCGGCGATTTGTTTTTTGAGGAGCGCCACGTAGTCGAGGTCGGGCGCGGTGTCGCGAAAGTAGGGCAAGGCTTCGAGCAAGCCGTTGAGATCCCGGCGCGCCGGGGCGAGCTTGGCGTGGGTCGCAAAGAGGTTGCCGGGAAGTTTGGTGGCTTCGGGCGACTCGCTGACGGGCTGGCCCTCGGGACGGGGAAATTTCGTCAGCTCAAACGTCTCGATTTCTTTGCCGATGACATCAATGCGGGCTTGGGCCACCTTGACGGCGTCGCGTTCGGCGTCGGTGGCGAGGTCGAGAAACGGGGCCATTTGTCCGCCGCGCCCGCCGCCGCTGGCACTACCGGTTTCAGACATCTGGTTGAAGATGTCGTAGAGGGCGTAGTAGTCGGTTTGTTTGAGTGGATCGAACTTGTGGTCGTGGCAGCGGTTGCAAGTAAACGTGAGGCCGAGCCAGACGGTCGCGGTGGTCTCGACGCGATCGAAGATATTTTCGACGCGGGTCTCTTCGGCGATGCGACCGCCCTCGCCGTTAAACATATTATTGCGGTGAAACCCGCTGGCGATTTTTTGGTCGCGCGAGGCGTCGGGCAGAAGATCGCCGGCGAGTTGCTCGATGGTGAACTGATCGAAGGGCATGTTCGTGTTCAGCGCGTTTACCACCCAATCGCGCCAAGGCCACATCGTGCGCTCGGGGTCGCCCTGGAAGCCGTTGGTATCGGCGTAGCGCGCGAGATCGAGCCAGTCCCAAGCCCAGCGTTCGCCGTAGCGGGGCGAGGCGAGGAGGCGCTCGACAAGTTTTTCAAAGGCGTCGGGCGAGCGGTCGGCGATAAACGCAGCGACTTCTACGGGCGTCGGCGGCAGGCCGTTGAGGTCGAGGCTCACGCGGCGGATGAGGGCGGCACGGTCGGCCTCGGGGGCGGGAGCGATTTTTTCCGACGCGAGCCGGGCGAGAACGAAGGCGTCGATGGGATTTCGGATCGTCGCGGCGGGAGTGTCTATTTTGGGAACGATCGGACGCTGCGGGGGCGAGAAGGCCCAGTGCTCGTTCCACGTGGCGCCCTCGGCGATCCACCGCTTGAGGAGGTTTTTCTGCGCGAGGGTGAGCGTGCGGTTCGATTTCGGCGACGGCATGACCTCCTCGGGGTCGGCACTGAAAATGCGAGCAACGAGTTCGCTGTCGTCGGGTTTGCCGGGGACGATGGCGGCGGCACCGGATTGGGCGGGAGCGAGCGCGCTGTCGCGGCGATCGAGGCGAAGTTTCGCTTTGCGGGCCTCGCCATCGGGGCCGTGGCAGTGGTAGCAGTTTTCCGACAGGATGGGCTGGATATCGCGCTCGAAACTGATCGGCGTTTCGGCTCGAAGGCCGACGACGAAGGAGAGCAGGGCGACGCCGGAGAAAGAAAAATTAAGACTCGGGGAGAAACGCACGGGGACGTAAGTGATGATTAGGAAACTTTTTTTTCGGCGCGGGCGAGCTAATAATACGCGCCATTTCCGCGCTTGCACCGCATCGGTCTGCGGGAGGCACAATCTCGTCGACAGGGGAATTTTCGCTTGCCGCCGGCCGCACGCCGTCCACCACTTCCCTCGCCTCATACCCATAATTTTCGCACCTGCAAACGCCCTCGGGGCTGCGACCAGCCGCCGCGCACCGTGACTTGGCGCAATCAATCTACCCTCAGTCAACCCCGCTCCCTACTATGAACACCCGCTCATTGCCCACCGTTTTGTCCGCGGTCCGCCGCGCTGCTGCGGCCGCTGCAGTTTCCCTGCTCGCCGTCTGCTCACTCGCTTTGGTCGCGCCGTCGATCCGTGCGGCGGAAGCCGGGATCATCAGTGGTTCCGTGAGTAATGCGGCCACCCGCAATCAACTCCAAGGGGCCGTCGTGGCAGTGCCCGTCCTGAGCCTCACCGCTCTGACCGATAACACGGGCCGTTACACCTTCTCAGGCGTACCCGCCGGCACCTATGAACTAGTCGTCACCTACATCGGCCTCGATACTGTCCGCCAGGTGGTCAACGTCAGCGCGGGTCAACGCGCTGTGCGCGACTTCGACCTGACGACCAGCATCTACAAACTCGAGTCGTTCAAGGTCACCGGCGAGCGTGAGGGCAATGCCGCGATGATTACGGAAAAACGGAATGCCGACAACGTGAAGGACGTGATCGCCATGGATGCTTTCGGTTACCTTCCAAACATGAGCGCGGGTGAAGTCGTCATGCGGCTCCCTGGCGTCGCCGGCAGTCCGACTGATGAAGGACTCGCGTATGGGTTCAATATCCGCGGCATGGACCGCTCACTCAACAACGTGACCGTCGACGGCAGCTCGCTCACGACGCTGGGCACGAACCGCAGCTTCGAACTCCAATCGATCACCGGCGCAATGTTCGAGGGCATGGAGCTGATCAAGGGCCAGACCCCCGACAAAGGTGCCGATTCCCTCGGCGGTACGATCAATTTCAAGACCCGCTCGACCTTCAGTATGAAGGAAGACAGCCGCACGACCTACAATTTCAGCATGCGCATGGCACCGAATATCTTCGAACAGACGCCTTGGCGTTCGAACCACCGTTCGCACCCAATTCTCAATATCACCCACCAACAAGTGTTCAGCGTTTTCGGCGGCTATCGCAATCTCGGCACCTCCGTCAACGTGTTCTACTCTGAAAATGCCGTGGGCGGCTTTGAGACGATCTTTGATCGCACCAGCTTGCTCAACGGTCCTGCCCCCGTCTTCAACTACCAGACGTGGGACAATATCAATAACCGCAAGCAACAGAGCATCGCGCT
>CAMCHO010000220.1 GCA_945874455.1 Opitutus sp. GAS368
TATGGTTTCTTCTGGTGGCACCACACAATGAAGGTGGGACAAAAGGAATTTGAATGTAAATCCGCCCGCGGTGCCGGCGGCCAATTTATCCTCATCCTGCCCGAACTCGATCTGATCGTCGTGGTGACCGCCCACCACAAAGGCATGGGCACGACGCTCGCCATGGCGCCGAAAAGAATCCTCCCCGCTTTCATCCCCAAGTGAACAATCATTGCCCGCATCAGCAGGGAATACCCGGAGACTATGTCCAATAAGCGGAGAAGAACGCTTTTGATGTTTGTTCTGCTACCGCCGAACGCTCACTCGTCCTTCCCTATCTTCGTCTGCACCGTCGTCGCCTTCACCTGCGCGAGAAACGCCGTGAGCGTTTGATCGAGCTCCTTGGTTTTCTCCGGCATTTTCGCGGAGAGGTCGTTCGCCTCGCTGAGGTCTTTTGAGAGATAGAACAACTCAAGTTTTCCGGACTTCCAGGTCTTCACCAATTTGAGATCACGCCAGCGCAGTGCCGACTGGGCGACGCGGTCGTGGGCATCGTGTACGATCAGGTAGGGGCGTTGGCGTTTCACTTCGCCCGCGCCGGCACAGCATCGACCATACAGCGCTTTTTCATTCACATCCACTCAACGCCCCATCCAGCCGCCGTCGACGATGAGCGTCGCGCCGTGGACATAGTCCGCCGCGGCGGAAGCAAGGAATACCGCGGCGCCTTGGATATCCTCGGGGGCCGCCCACCGACCCGCCGGAATGCGGGCGAGAATCTGCGCGTGCCGCACAGGGTCGTTGCGCAGCGACTCCGTGTTGTCGGTCGCGACATAGCCGGGTGCGATGGCATTCACGTTAACGCCCTTGCCGGCCCACTCATTGGCAAGCGCCATCGTGAGCTGGCCCGCTCCGCCTTTGCTGGCAGCATAGCCGGGAACGTTGATTCCGCCCTGAAAGGCCAGCAGGGAGGTGACGAATATGATTTTACCCGAGCCGCGTGCGACCATCGCGCGGCCTAACTCACGCGCGAGAATGAACTGGGAGCCAAGGTTGGTCGCCATGACTTCGTCCCAATACGCATCGGAGTGTTCGGCGGCGGGTTGCCGACGGATGATGCCGGCGTTGTTGACGAGAATATCAATCGGCGCGCACTCAGCCTTCACCTTTTCCAGGAAACCATACAGCGCGGCACGATCCGAGAGGTCGCACGAAAACCCCTTGAACGATCGACCTGCGGCGCGAACCCGCTCAGCCACGGTCCCGGGACTCTCCGCGAGCGAGGCACTCACGCCGATGATATCCGCGCCGGCCTCGGCGAGCCCGACCGCGATGGCCTCGCCGATTCCGCGCCGGCAGCCGGTCACAAGTGCCATCTTTCCGCGGAGGCTGAATTTTTCGAGTAAACTCATGGGGTGTCATCCTGACAGGAGAGCAGAACCTTCATCGCAGAGGGATCTGCCTCCAAGCGCGGAAACAACTCGGCGATCTTGTCCAACGGGTGGACTTCGGTGATGAGGTCCGCCAGCGGAAGCTCGCCCGAGGCAATCAGCTGGATCGCGTTTTCGTAATCCTCCGGCTCGTAAACGCGGGTGCCGATCAATCGCAGTTCTTTCCAGAAAAACTGAAAAAGGTTCACCTCGACGGGCCTCGCATGGATGGCGACGAGCACCACGCGACCACGAATCGCGAGCAGGTCCGGCAAACCCAACACCGCGTGCTTCGAACCCGACACTTCGAAAACGACGTCCGCGCCGCTATCGTTTGAACGCGCTCGGACCAGAGTCGGGAGATCGGTTTGTGTCGGGTCAAAAGCCTCGAAGCCCAATCGGCGGGCCAGCGCCAGCCGGAAGGGATTGATCTCGGCAATCAAGACGCGCGCACCGGCATGACGCGCCACCATCGCGACCAACATGCCAATGGGGCCGCCACCGATCACCACCGCAAGTTCTCCCGGCGCCACCGCGCCCAACCGCACGTCGTGGCACGCGACCGCCAACGGCTCCGTCAGCGCCGCCGTTCGCAGGTCCACACCGTCTGGTAACCGATGCACCGTGAAAACCGGCACCGTCCACGACGACTGGAACGCTCCGGGCGAATCGATGCCGAGAAATTTAAGCCCACGGCAAATGTGGTCGAATCCCCGATCCGCCGGAGTCGCCGCGCGGTGGTCGAGCGGTCGCACCACCACGGAATCGCCGACACTGAGATGTTCAACGCCCGGACCGATCTCAGCGATGGTGCCGGACATTTCGTGCCCGATCACTTGCGGGGCCTTGATGCGATGATCCATCGCGCCGTGGAAAATGTGGAGGTCCGTGCCGCAGATTCCGGCGTAGGCGACGCTGATTCGCACCTCGCCCTTCGCGGGCGGGACAATCGTTCCCGCACCGACTGTGATTTTCCGGGGTCCAGCGTAGTAGGCGGCAGTCATGGGTGTCAGAGTTTCTTAGGTTTAGAAAACGATCACGCCCGAGCCGCGGACTTCGACGGACTCCCCCGCCTCGACGAATCGCTGAAAGACGGTCCACAGATTCGCGGGCAGGGCACGGTTGCGGTCGGTGAGGAAGAACAGGAATTCCGGTGCGGCCACCTTGGTGAAACCACGCCCGCGCAGATCTTCCTCGATGCTTTCCGGACTGCGCTCAGCCGTCGGAGTGAGCACGAAGACCATGCCCGCCTTGCGGCAGACCGCCACCGCATGACCGGAACGGGCGACGATGTAACGCAGGCCTGCAAGCTCCTCCGGCACCACATTGACCAAGTGAGGTTGATCGTGAAAGACCCGCTGATTCGGCGCGGCAATGCGCAGAGCGGTGGGTGTGCCCTCCGGCGGGGAGACAAATTTCTCCGGGGCGATCAAGGTCCCGATCTCGGCCCTCCCAGTAGGAATCTCCAATTCGGCGGCGGGCGTTTTTCGGAACGGCGCGCCCTCTTTATTCTGCCGAGGTTTCAGAAAACGTCCGTCTTTCAGCCATGGGCGCGTGTTGATTCCGGTCGCAGCGTTGATCAGCACTTTGAAGCGCGCAGAAGATCTCGTAGCGGCCGGCGCTCGGTCTACGTGGTCTTGGATTCCTTCGTGCTCCGGATCCGGGATCGCGCGTAAGCGCAACACGTCGTCTTCCTTGAACGCCGAAAACAAGATGTGCCCCGCATCCATCCGATCGTGATCGTAGATGATGCGAATGGTGCCATCGGAGGCTTGGGTGCCATCGGGATAGGAGCACGCACGTTCGTCGAGCGTCAGGCCGCCCAGCCACGATTTACCATCGTCGTCCGAGAGGTAGGCCTGCAGCAGCTTCCGGCCGACGGGCTTTCCGGAAAGTGGACCGTGTTTCACGAGGAGCAGCCGGCCCGACGCGAGTCGCCGAAGGAAGAAACGTGACGCCGAGTGCGGCAGCGTCGTGGGCGAGACGGGTGTCCACGTTCTGCCGGCGTCTGCAGAGATGCTTTCACCGATGCCGTAGTTTGTGCGCACGAGCATCCACAGGGTGCCGTCACGCCGCTCTACGATCATCGGTTCGTCGCACTGCCGGTCCTCGATGCGTGGTATGCCCGCGGTGCCGCGCAGCTGCCACGTCGCGCCGCGGTCGTTCGAGGCGAGCACGCGACAGCTTTGATCGCGACGCCAGATCGCGGCGGGCAGCAGCCAATCGCCGTTCGCCAACACGACGGGTTTGTTGATCGCAATACCGTCGCCAATGAGCCGAGGGGCCGACCAGCGCGGGTCCGCGTCCCCAGGGTTGTCAGTTGTGATGGCGAAAATCTTCGACGCGGTCGTGTCCTTGTCGGGATTCTGAAACCAAAACACCCACATCCGCCCGCCGGGATCGAGCCACAGGCAGGGATCGGAAGCGCGGATCGGCCCGAAGCCGTCGGGATCGATGACGAACTTGAGGTCGCTCCACGTGCGTCCGTCGTCGGCGCTCGTGGCGGCGACGACGTAGTTGTAGCGATCCTCCTGCACCGGGCCGGCATACCACGCAGCCCAGAGACGGCCGCTAGGAGCGCGCTCGATCGTGGGTATGCCCTGGTATTTGCGCTCCGCTGGGCCGTAGGCTGGGCCCGGCTGGAAGTTGATCAACGGCGCGGGCTGCGCCGCGGGCTCGGCACCGAGCAATCCATCGGCAGCGAGAAGTCCCGTCGCGACCAAGAACGTGGTGATACCTGAGACGTGGAGCATCGGGCGTCAAAAATCGAGCGTGGTGGTAAGCATGAAATTTCTCGGACGCTGCAGAGTATAGGTGATGCCGACCGGGGCGTACTGCGGCCCCATGATCCCTTCGCTATCCGTGGCTACCTTGACGAGCCGGGGATCCTGCCAGTTCCAGAGGTTCTGGACGTTCAACTGCACCGTGAGCCCCATCCCGCGCTCGAGTTTGCGCTGATATTTGAGCATGGTGCCGAGATCCGCGAACGCGTCGCCCATGATGGGGCGGTTTACTTCGATCACGCCCTCCGGGACGCCGCGTGCGTCGATTTGTCGTTGGTACCCTGCGACGGCTCCGCTGCGCCAGCGGAAGTTGCCGCCGAGCGACCAGCCCTTCAGCGGGCCCTGAGCGGCGAAGACGTGAGTGGCGACGAGATTGAGTGCGTACTTTCCGTTCCAATTCGTCGACCGGCCCTCGAGCGCTCGCTCGTCCAAATACTGCTTTTCCGCTCCGTTGGCTCCGTTTTCGATATCACGGGCATCGGTGCCCGCCTGCAGCCGGTGGGCGGGATTCTGGGGATCAAGGTCAAACGAGACCGAACGTTGCCCGGCTTCGACTTTGCGCAATTCGGACGCGAATCTCCGCCACGTCGCCAGTCCCTGATATTCCTGCTCGGTGTAGAGGTAATTCCCGAGCGAAAGCAGATGCTCCCCCAGGACATTCTCGTTAATGCTGCCGGTCAACGATACGCGCCAGCGCCGGCTGGGGTTGAAGATGGTCGTCAGTTCATAGCCCGTGGCATCGAAGTTCCAGTCGGTCGCGACCGTCTGCCCGGGGTCGATCGGGAGCAGACCGGCGGGAGGCAGGGTCTTGAAATGCGAGTCGACGGAGTAGTTTTGGCGCAAACGAGTCAAGATGCCGCGGCTGTTGCCCACGTAGCTGCCGCCGCCGCGAATCTGGTTTTTGTTGCTGTTCTCGAATCTGCTCAGAGAGAGCGAAAGGCGTCCGTCCATCAGATAGGTGCGGACTCCCAGGTCGAGAGACTCACCCGATTGATCTCCGGGCCGTTCATTGAGGAAGGTGACACTCGACGGGCTGGTCGACGGGGTGAAGTTCCGCGCCTGATTGTAGGTCAGCGCGAGCCAGGAGAAAACGTTCAAAACGGCGCTCGCCGTCCTAGTATTGGCAGTGGCGGATATTTCCGATTGCGAATTCATTCGGATATCCCGTTGGAGACTGTAATACCGACGCAGTTCATTCGTGGCGGACTCCGGCACCAGCGGATCCGCCCATTCGCGAAAGGGCCCGACCCCGGTGAAAACATCGATGTTATCACGCCGCCATCCGACGAGCGTCACCAAGCGGCGATTGAGCCACTGGCCCTGCCAACCGAGCGAATAGGACTGATTCTCCTCGCGGTTCTTGGTGGCGGGCACGAAGGGACGCAGCACCAGATCGATCGGGCCGACGGCCGCGGGTGTTCTTCCTACGATCTGTTTCTGCGCATTGAGCCCGGCCACGTTACGGCCGACATCGATCGCGTCGGGGAGCGGGTAGGCCGGCTTCCCACCGACAAAGTAGGTGCGAATGCCAAAGCCGTGGACGGCGTTCAATGGATCGGGGTTCCAGTTCGTCAGGCCCACCGTCCCACGATTAAACCAGCGCATGGTGTCCTGACCGACGGTGGTCTCGGTGGATTGGGAGAGGAGTCCGAAATTATGCCGCCCGAGCCAGCGGTGAATCCGGCCGAGGTCCCATTCATACCACACGGTGGCGCGATAGCCCTCCCGCTTACTCCGCAACTCGCGATACTGGTTATTGGCCGTCTCCCCGTAGGGTTGGAGGAATCCCGGGTTGGGACTGCCGTCGATCCAATAGCGATTCGGATCGATCGTGATGAGGCTGAAACTGGTTGGCGCGTAGTCCCGGTCGTGCCTCATCCAACTACCCGCGAATTCAACATAGAGATTCCCTGTGATCCGCTGTTCGATAAAGGCCTGGGTCGTGCTACCCCGGTTCTGGTCGGACGGATCATTCCAGGTGCCACCCGCCAGAGTCGTTTCCTTGGCAATGCCGAAGAGCTTGAAGGGGTCCATCGAGTGGACGTCGGTGGCCAGGGCACCATCGAACTGGTGGCGGGCGAGGTTAAACTGGAACCGCCAGTTGACCATGGGCTGGACGAGTCCCAAGCCGTTGACCAGCAAAACCGATTGGTTGCTGAGTTGCCCCATCGAGATCTTGGGGTCAAACGCCGCCCTTTGCGCCGCGTTGATCGATCCGGTCGGAGAGAAATCCACCGTGGGCCGGCCCTTGGCGATCCACTGCATCGCCCCGTTGTCGTAGGCCCACGTCAGCGGCGCGATGTTGCGGTCGACACGATAGTCCTCGCGATTGACGGAGACCTTGGTCCCGGCGAACGGCTTCGCCGTGACCCCGAGCGTGACGCGTTTTTGGTTGCTGCCTTCGAAGTCGCGAAACTCGCGTTTGCGGTCGAAGAGTCCGTTGAGCCGCACCGCGAGCTTGTCCTTGATGAGGGGGCGATTGTGGTCGACGGCGAATCGATGCGACCCCCACGTGTCGTAGCGCCACTGAAATTGCGTAATCCCGCGATCGAACCGGGCCCGCTTGGTCCCTGATTCCACGACGCCGTCGGCGGTGCCGACGCCAAAGAGCAACGGATTCGGGCCGCGCGACAGAGTGATGCGCTCGATATTATAGACATCGGTCGAAACGAAAGACCGGAAGTAGTCGTTCGAGGCGGCGACGGAACCCTCGTTGTTCACGAATCCGCGGATGGCCATGGGCTGGCCGTCGCCGAAGCGCACGGCACCCCCCTGGGGACCTCCGTCCACCGTGTCGACGCTGGGCGTGAAAAGCAGCGCCTCCACCGGCGAGGTCGCGGCGAGATCCTGCAGGAGCTCTGCCGTAATCACCGACAGCGGCGCGGCGAGATCGCGCAGCGACGAGCGCATGCGGGTGCCGGAGGTGGTCTCCAGCGCGGCGTACCCGTTGTCTTTCCCGGCGTCGACCAGGAACGGAGAAAGCTCGACGATTTTGCCGGCCTCACCTGCTGCCGGTGCGGGCTCGCGAGGCGTTTGCGCAGACAACGCGAGGCCGCCCAGCGTGGGCGCGAACAGCGCGCAGCAACGCCGGAGTGAGGTGCGGGTGTGAAGAGTAGAGTTCATGGGGTGGAATCTGCGGCGGCGGCCGCGCAGGGGTTAGCGGAGATGCAGTTCGGTTTTCTCCACCTGAATGTAGCTGCCGGTGCGAAACGCGCCGCGACCGGCCACGCTCACGCTCACGATATTTGCACCGTGCCGGAGTGCGTCCGCGGGCACGGTGAAATCGATCCGTGTGAGCGATTGCTTACTCACCTCTTTCAACAACGTGAAGGGCGTGACCGACGGCGGCTGCGGAGCGGGCGAGTGGATCTCGGGATCTTTCAACGCGCCATCGATGTGCGCCGGGGTGAGCACGTGACCGTTGAGGGCAACTGCGAGACGATCGGTCGGAAGGTGGTTGAAACAGATCAGTCGCAGGGTGGCGCTCACTGGTGTGGGGAGCGGATTCCAGAGATAGACCGGCACCTCGGCGGGCGAGCCGTCATTGCGCAGGCGGACAGGCAGCGGGGCGTAGAGATTTTGGGAAAAATAGCCCTCGCCGTTCGGATACCCGCCACGGCGCTCCGCTGCGTAGAAACGCGGTTTTACCCGGATCGTGGCGAGGCTGCCGATCTCGGAATTCGCCAGCTCTTGGGGTGCGGGACCGGGCTTGGCCCCGATCTCGGTGGCGAGAGCAGGCGAACCGGCGGCCCAGTTGAAGGTCCCAACGGTGTCGGCGCCTTGCGCCCAGAAATTCTCGAATACTCCCCG
>CAMCHO010000221.1 GCA_945874455.1 Opitutus sp. GAS368
CCACGGGGCGGGTCGGAGACCGCGCCCTACTTTTGGGGCCACGCGAGCGGGATGCCTTGGGCGGTGAGGGCGGATTGGAATTCGGCCAGGAGCGCGGGGGTGGCGCGGACGGCGCGCGGGGAGGTCTTTTTCGCGCGACAAAAAACCGCGAGGGCACCGACAGATTCGCCGATGTTCCACTCGACGGGGTGCAGGCGGTAGCAGCCGTTGGTGAGGTGCGTCGTGCCGATATTTTTGCAGGCGGGCAGGAGGTTTTCCAGGCGCCGCGGCAAGAGCGCACCGAGCGGGATTTGGAACGGGCGCGTGAGGAAATCGATGTAGTTGTCGCCGCCACTGCTCGGGTGGAGATCGATCGCGTAGCTGCCGATGCCCACGCTGTCAGAAAACGCTTCGGCGGTCACTTCGGCGTCAGGCGTCGCGGGCGTTTTCCGGCGGGCGTCGGTGCCGACGTGGAGTTCGGTAATCGTGAACTCGGCTTGAATGCGGCGGCTCTCGCGGATGTAGGGATATTTCGCGAGACCGTCTTCGGTGCCGACGATATCGGGGCGGAGGCGGAGGCCTTGCCAACCCGTACCGCCGTCGGCGCGCGGAGCTTCGGTTTGCAGCCAGTAGAGCAACGAGAGACTGAGCTGTTTGCCCGCAGCGAGGTGGCGCGCGGCTTCGGGCGCGGGAACCTCAAACAAATTGCCGAGCATGTAGTCGTTCTGCGGCCAGTTCACGAGGGTGGTGTCGCCAGCGTAGGTGCCGCGGACGAAATTCGTGCGGTCAACGATACGGCGATATTTGAAGAGGCCGGTGCTCTTCGCGGCATCGAAGCCCATGGCGAAGGGTTTGAGTCCGCGCGGCGCGGAATAATAGTGACTGAGCAGTTTGCCCGACCACGCGGGCGTGAGGGGCGGCACGAGGTCGCGCCAAAATGCGTAGTCGCGCGGGCGGTCGATGATGTGATTTTCGCCGGCGACGTAATCCATGGCGAAGCAGCACGTGAAGGCCTGCATGTTGTGCGGGCGC
This sequence comes from Opitutus sp. GAS368, assembly GCA_945874455.1. Taxonomy (GTDB): domain Bacteria; phylum Verrucomicrobiota; class Verrucomicrobiia; order Opitutales; family Opitutaceae; genus GAS368. Next base: position 1,012 of record CAMCHO010000221.1, read on the forward strand.
GCCTCGGGGACAGCGTGCGGCTCGGCGGTGACGCGCTGCGACTCGGAACCGGTGATGTATTCGGTTTTGGTGAGCGGGAGCAGTTCCCCGGTCTCAGTGGCATCGATGAACAGCGGCGCGCGGAGGACGCATTCGCGACCGGACTCGGCGCTGCGCACGAGGACCGCGTCGACGCGGTCGCCGGAGACTTCGGCGGACGAGGCGGTGTGGTGCAGGAAAATTTGCAGGCGACCACTCGCGACGTGGGGTGCGAGCAACTCGTTGAGGACGGCGAGAGCAACGCGGGGCTCGTGGCAGAGTTTGGAGACGGAGCCGTTGCCGGGGTTGAGGAGAGGGTTGGCGCGCGCGGCGTCGGTCAGCGGGAAATTTCGCGTGTAGTAATCGCGCACGCCGCGGCGGAAGGCTTGGTAACTCTTCGTGCCGCCGAAGGTTTCGATCTGCGCGTGTTCGTCGGGCGGCACGGCTTGGGAGGTGAGCTGGCCGCCGATCCAATCGGTTTCTTCGGTCATGATGACGCGGAGGCCGGCCCGGGAGGCAGCGAGCGCGGCGGCGATGCCACCCATACCGCCCCCGATGATGACGAGGTCGGCGAAGCGTTCTTTGGGAGCGGTCAGCGCGCGGGCTGGGGCTGAATCGGGGCGTGCAGCCCCTGCTACAGGAGGCACGGATTGCGCGGCGAGCGCGGCGGGGACGAAGAGTCCGGCGCGTTTGAGGAAGGTGCGGCGGGTGGGGAGGCTCATAAAGGTAGCTCGCCTCGTGAGAGGCGGGAGGGTTTCGAATTCTGCTCACGATCCCGGCTCTCACGAGCCGGGCTACACGAACATACGGCGGCTGGAAGAGCGTCGCTCCGTTCGATCAATAGGCACCCTTGATGGCGAAGGTCCACGATTGGCCGACAGTTTCGCTGCGCGTTATCGCGGTCGGACCGGTGACGAAGCGCTGCATGTTGATGTAGGGCGTATCCAGAATATTGCGCACACTGACAGAGAGGCTGTAGGTGTTGTTCAGGCGCCAGCTGCCGCCGGCGTCGACGCTCGTGCGGTGGCGGCGGTAAGTGGTCCCGGCGAGGTTGGTATTCACGTCGTCGGACCAATTCCAATTTCCATAAATATTGAGCTTATTGAGCGTGTAGTTGATTCCTCCCGACGCGAGGTGGGGCGTGAGGTTGGCGCGAGTCACCTCGGCGTAGAGGCGAGTGTAGCTGCCGCGCACCGAGAGGCGGCGAAAGAGCTGACCGAGGAACGAGAGGCTCTGGTTATATTCGAGCTCCATGCTGCGGATCTTGATACGGGCGGGGCCGTTGCTGGTAGTGATGAATTCGTAGGTTTGCAGCTCGTCGTCGCCGGTGTAGCCAAACTCCTGCGCGGTCAGCCGGTCGGTAAAGAAAATATCCTTCACACTACGCTCGGTGAAGGTCGCCGCGAGCTGGCCGACGGGCTCGAAATAATAGGCCAGACGGGCGGCGTAGTTGTCGGAGGTCTCGGGCTTCAGGCGGGGATTGGGCGCGGTCACGGTCGGCGGGAAGTCGTCGATGATCCAGACGCCCGAGAGGTTCACGTAAGAGGGGCGGCGGATGGTGGAGCTGAAGCCGAGGTGGACGTCGAGGTTGCGCAGGAGGTTGTATTTTAGGGAGGCACTGGGGAACAGGTTGGCGTATTCGCCGATGCGCTTCACGCGGGGCTGCGCCAGAAACTGGTAGTCGATTGCGGGGATCGTGATGGCGCGGCCGGCGGCGTTGATTTGTGCGCCGAAGCCGGCCGCGCGCATCTCGGCGGGCGTGCGGGTATCGGCTTCACTCGCCTCGGTGGCGGTCTTTTCCCAGCGGAGGCCGGCGCGGAGAGTGGCGCCCAGATATTTCGTGGTGCCCATGAGGTAACTCGCATCGATCTGCTCGTAGTAGCGGCGGCGGCGGGCGACGTAGGACTCGTAGTAATTGTCGGCGTTCGCGCCCCAATTTTGCCGGAAGGCCGCGGGGTTGCTGCGGTAGAGTTCGGTGATGCCGCGGAGGCTCGGCATAAAAACATTCGCGCCAGAGGAGGAGGTGATGCTGCCGTCGTTCATCCCGAGGCTGTATTCCCACGGGGAGGGATAGTTTGCCCAGGCACCGGTCGTCGCGGTGACGCCGCCGGGTGCGTAATCGAAGCGCTTGGACAACTGGTCGTCCTCGAATTTCTGGATTTGCTGGCGCGTCTTCAGGCCGCTTTTCCAAATGATCGGGAGCCATTTCGCCGTCTTGAGCGTGCCGATGAGCTCGCCGCTGAAGAGGACGGTGCGGCCGAAGCGGCCGTCGTTGATGGAGACCGCCGGGGAGGTGTAACTGGCACCACTACCGAGGTCGGGCCCAGCGACCTGCGTGAATTTCCAATCGGTGGAGAGCAGCGAGGAGCGTTGGGCGCGGTAGGTGATGCCGTTGGCGATGGGCGAGTTGGTGTCGCGGATCGAGTTGCGGCGGCCGAGCGGATCATACCAGCTCGTGGAGTCGGAGTAGGCTCCCTTGGCTTCGAGCTCGAAGTTGCCGCGTTTGAATTCGGCGCGGGGAATCAGCGTGAAAGTCTCGCCCATTTTGGAAACGGCGACCGGGTTGACCTGCACGGTGCCGGTGGGGGCAGACGTGAAGCTGAGCAGCGGGTCGGCGCCGGTGACGAGGGTGCGGTTGCCGACACTAGAGTTGAAGATGACCGTGCGTTGGGGCGTCCAGAGGTCGGCGTAATTGTAGACGACGCCGAGGCCGAAGTTGAGCTCGCGGTTGAACTTGAAGTCGGTGGTGAGCGTGGTGGCGAAACGCTTGTTGGTGCGCGGGGCCCACTGGAAATTGAGCGTAGTGGGAACGAGGGGACGCGTGTCGGCGGCGGTGACGGCGGTGCTGTAGGCGGACGAGGTAATCAGCGCTTCCTGGTAGACGTTGGATTCGCTGAGGTTGAGGACGATGCCGAGGCGTTTATTCAGGAAGACGTCGGAGTATTCGAAAATCCCGCCGGGAGTGATTTTTTGGCTGGTGCGATCTTCGTCGGGCCCGAGAGATTGGCCGAATTTAAAGGCGGAGGAGTGGCCGACGACGTTGGCCTGCCAGGAAACCCGGCGACCGGACCGGTCGAAGGCGCGCTTGGTGCGAAGATTGATACTGCCCGCAGGCGCGTTGGCATCGACATCGGCGGAGACGGTCTTGGAGACCTCGATCGACTCCATGCTGTTGAGGGAGGCCATCTCCATGGTGAACGAACGGGCGGCACCGGAGCCGGAGTTGTTGGCATCGGTGCTGGCGAGGGCGATGCCGTCCATGGTGACGGACGTGTATTCGGAACCGAGTCCACCGAGGCGGACGGTGCGGACTTCGCCGTAGAAAAGATCCAGTTCGACGCCGGGAAGATGCTTGAGGAATTCCCCGACGTTGCCCTCGGCATTGTCGCCAAACGCATCGGAGGCGACGGTGTTGGTAATGTTCATGGAATTACGCTGTTCCATAATAGCTTTGGCATTGCCCTCGCGCTCGGACGAGACGGTGAACGCTTGGAGCTTCACGGTGCCATCGGGAGCGGTCGTGGTCTTGGCGGGGTCCTGGAGTGTGCTGACAAGCTCAAAGTTTTTCGTGGCGGTGGCGCCGGCGATGACATCGACCGTGGCGGTGACTTGGCGGTAACCGGTGTAAGTGACTTCGAGCGTCACGCGGCCGGCGGGGACGGGGGAGAGGCGGAACAAACCCTCGTCGGCGGAGATGGTGGCATCGCCACTCTCGACGATGCGCACTTGGGCGTTGCGCAGATACTGGCCGGTGGAGGGATTGAAGACTTGGCCGACGATGGTGCCGGTGGTCGCTTGGGCGAAGGCCGGCAGCGCGGTGAGAAGCGCGACGACGAGAGCGAACAGAGTGCGGAGGTGATTTGGGTGCATGGAGGTCAGGGTCGATCTGAGGAAAATCCGTACGGAAAAGGAACGGGGAAGGGGCAAAGACGACGAACGTTGTAATGCGAACGAGACGGTTACAAGCGCGGCATGGTACCGACGTCACGCGAGATTTTGACCGTTGATTGCAGGCCGAATCACCATCGTTTTCCCGAGCTTGCGCGTTCCTCTTGTACCAACGTCCTTTGAACTCTGGGCTTTGCGGTGGCCGCGAGCGCCAGCGAGTGGATGCAGCACCACTCGCTGGCGCTCGCGGCTACGGACGGCGGGCTGAGGGCGGCGGGGCGGAAAAGAAAAACGCGCCACCGGTGAGGGTGGCGCGTGGAGTGGGAGACGGAGAAAATGCGGCCGAGGGCGGCCGCGCTCCCGAGTAGCTTAGAATTTTTTCGTGATGTCCACGTAGAGGAAGCGCGGGAGGAAGTAGGCGGTCTGCTCGGCGTAGCCGGTCGAGGACGCCGTGCGGGGCGGGTTTTTATCGAAGAGATTATTGGCGCCGAGCGTCACCTTCGTGGCGGCGGGCAGATCGTAGCTGACCTGGAGGCCAGTGACGGTCTGCTGCTTCACGCGCAGCGTGCTCGGGGCGGCGTCAGGGAAGCCGGCGATGTAGTCGGCGGTAAGGGCGGCGCCAAACTTCTGATAGTTCCAGGCGAGGCTGCCGTTGCCGCGGAAGTGCGGGACTTCGAAGGTGCGGACGGTCTCGACGGCGGCGAGATCGGGGCGCGTCTTGATGATCGCGTGGTAGATCGTGCTGCCGACCGCGCGGGCGGTGAACTTGCCGAGATGCTTCGTCGTGACGCGATACTCGGCGCTGAGGTCGAGGCCCTTGGTGACGGCGGTGCCGAAATTGCCGATGACTTGGCGAATGCGAATGAGTTCGCCGGGGAGGTTGTTGGCGGTGTCGCTCGCGGTGGGCGCGGCGCGGTCCACGAAACCGGGGAAGAGCGTCGGATTGGCGAGGATGATGGCGGGTGTAGCGGAGGCGCCGATACGGTCGCGCACGTCGACCTTGTAGTAATCGAGGCCGAGGGAAAGGCCGGGCAAGGCGCGCGGCTGGATCTGCACGCCGGTGTTAAACGACTCGGATTTCTCGGGGCTGAGCAGCGGATTGCCGCCGGAGACGACTTGGCGCTGGCCGGTGGTCGTGTCGTTGGAATTGGCGCCGGGGCGGCCGGCGCGGAGCGGATCGGCGATGTTGAACACGACACTGGTGTTCACGGGCTGGTAGAGCTCGGCGAGCGACGGAGCGCGGTAGCCCTTGCCCCACGAGGCACGGAAGGTGACCTGCGCGTCGAACGGCTGCCAGCGGAGGCCGAGCTTCGGCACGGCGGTGTTGTTGAAGCCGGCGTCATTGTAGTGCTCGGCGCGACCGGCGGCGTTGAGGTCCAAAGTCGCGAGGAGCGGGATTTTTTGCGCCGGGGCAGCCAGCGGGAGACTGAACTCCACGTAGGCGGCCGACACGCGGCGCGAACCCTTGGACTGCGGGACGGGCGTCGATTGATTAAGGAGCTGATCCTGGGTGCGACGGTCACGGAAGCTCTCGTCGCGCCACTCACCACCGGTGGCGAGTTGCAGATCGCCGGCGGCCAGTTTGTAAACGGAACCGGTCGCCATCGCGTTGAGCGAGGTGAGCTCGGTAAAGGCGTCGCGGGTACCGTTGGAGACGAGCTTCGCGAGCGTCGCCGGATTGTTGGCGGGCGTGCTGCCGTTGTTAAAAAGATTCAGTGCGGTGGCGCGGTTGGTGTCGGCGAGGGCGGCGTTGACGGCGGCCTGCGAAACCCAACCGGAGACGAGCGCGTTGTGCGAAGTCGAGCGGTTGTAGAGTAACGAGGCGTCGTAGCTCCACGTGTCGGTGAGCTTGCCCTTCAGACCGGCGACGACGCGTTTAAAATCATTGGTGGTTTCGGTGGCGCGCGGCCCGAGCTCGGTGAAGCGGTAGAGCAGCGTGGCCCCGACCACCGGGTCGTTGGTCACCGTGACGCCGAAGGGATTGTAGGCTGCGTTGGCGGGGACGACCACGGTGTTGAGATTCGTGATCGGGCTCGCGGAAAGATACTCGAGGTTGACGTTTTTCTGGTAGTTGATTTCGGCATACGCCGACGCTGAGGACGAGAGCTCATAGCTCACGGTGGCGAGGGCACCGTAGCGCGTGACGCGCGGCTGGGGCGTGAGGGCCTCGTTGATGTTGTGGCGATTGGGCGTCGTGGTGTTCGTCGTCGAAATGAAGCTCGGCGGAAACGCCGTCGACGTCGACGAAACGGCAAACGTACGGGCGGCGGCGGCAGTGCCGGCAGGGATCACCGCGCCCGTGATCGGATTGGTGCCGCCGACGGGGATGATGAGCGTACCCGGATTTTGCGTCGTGGAGAGCGAGATGTTTTTCTGCGAGAACTCCGGATATTGGATTTTCGCCTGGTGCATGAAGTTCGCGAGAGCGAAGACCTTCAATTTTCCACTGGTGGCACCGGCGTAGACGCTTCCCTTGAAGGTGTTGGCCGCAATGCCACCGGGGAAATCGCCATAGTAGGCGCGGACGGTGGAACCTTGGACGTTATCCTTGAGGATGAAGTTGACGACGCCGGCGACGGCGTCGGCACCGTAGATGGCGGAGGCGCCGTCATTGAGGACTTCGACCCGCGCGAGGGCATCGACGGGGATCATGTTGAGATCGACAAACTGGATCGTGCCGAGCGTCGCGGCGCTGCCACCTTGAGCAAACGGCGCGGCGGTGAGGCGGCGGCCGTTGAGAAGGACGAGCGTGGAATTGGCGCCGAGGCCGCGGAGCGAGACGGAGGCGGTGCCGGGCGAGGACGTGTTGACGCGGTTTTCACCGAAGCCGTTGGCACCGGCCTCGGGGATTTTTTTGATGAACGTGTAGAGGGAGCCGGTGCCGGCCTGTTCGACCTCGGCCGTGGTGACGACGCGGAGATTGGCCCCACCGAGCGACTCGCCGGCGCGGAGATTCGAGCCGGTGACGGTGAAGGCTTCGAGCTTAACGGCTTCGGCGGCCGGCGGAGTTTGGGCGAACGCGAGCGCGGG